>JANLPS010000297.1:0-29796 GCA_031367385.1 Archangium sp.
GGCGTACTTCGATGCCGAGTCGTTTTTTCGCAGCACGGTCGAGAACGAGGGCCGCCCCACCGCGCGAGGCACGCTGCTGATTGAAGCCGCCGTGCGAAACGCGTTGTTTTTCGGGCAGTTTCTCGAGGCCGTGCTGCTGCAAAACGGGTTTCGAACCTCCCGCGCGCAAGACAAGACGCTCAACGTGTGGCGCTTTCGGGTCTTCGATGAGCCGGTCGAGGTCGCGTTGACCGCGAGCACGCTGTTCGTCAAAGGCGGAGAGCCCGTCAAAGGCCGCCCCGGCACTGATCTCGTCTCGAAGTGGGGCAAGTCGTTCGACGGCGCGTTCGCTCCGGGGCACGTATCGCTGCTGATCGACCTGGGGCAGCTGCGCCGCGAGCTGATGGCACCGCGGTTCATCGAAGGGCTCGACCCCCGCCGGGTCGTCACCGCTCAGGCAATTGCGCAGACTTTGCTCGACCGGCTCACCCAGCTCGACGTGGTACTGGTCGATGTCGCTCCCGATGCACGCGGCGCATCGGTGCAGGCCGTCGTTCGCGCGCGCCCCCGGGAGAAGTCGGAGTGATCGAGGTCACCGTTCGATTCTTCGCGGTCACACGCGAGAAGGTTGGGCGCTCGGTGGCGAAAGTGTCGCTCGATGCGCCGCACACCGTCGCTCACTTGAATGAAGTACTGGTGCGCGAATTTCCCGCGCTGGTGCCGCTGATGAAACACCTGCGCATCGCCGTCGATCAGGAGTTCGCTTCGAACCACACGCTGCTCCGCGAGGGCATCGAGGTCGCGCTGATTCCTCCCGTCGCGGGAGGGTCGGGTGAGTGCTTCTGCGTCGTCGAGACGACGCTCGATGTGCAGACCGTGATCGGTGCGGTCTCGGGGCCTGATCACGGCGGGGTCGTCTCGTTCACCGGAGTCGTTCGCAACGCCACCAAGTCGCGCGCCGTGACGAAGCTCGAATACGAAGCCTTCGCACCGATGGCCGAGAAGGTGTTTCGCGCCATCGCCGACGAGGCGCGCGTGAAGTGGCCTGGAGTGCGAATCGCCGTGATGCATCGCGTTGGAACGCTGGTGCCCGGGGAGCTCGCGGTGGTGATCGCGGCCTCAGCACCGGGCAGGCACGACGCCTTCGCAGCGTGCTCGCACACCATCGAGCGCTTGAAGGCCGACGCCCCGATCTGGAAGAAAGAATTCTTCGAAGACGGCGAAGTGTGGGTGGGCCTGGGCCCGTAGGTTTGGTATTGCCCGCCGAATGCGCCACGAATTTCGATTCGCCCTCATCGGGCTCGCCTTGGGTCTGGCGATCGCCACGATGCCAGGGTGCACCAAGAAGTGCGACGTCAGCTCTTGCCCGACGGGTTGTTGCTCGGCCGCCGGTGAGTGCAAGCCAGGCACCGCGCTCGACGCATGCGGTGTTGGCGCGAACGCCTGCTCGACCTGCAATGGCGGCAGCTGCAACGCCGGCGTGTGCTCGAACGGCACGGTGCATGGCGACGGCGGCGTGATCGTCGCTCCGGCCGATGCGGGCCACATCACCTGCAAGACCGACGACGAGTGCGCGGTCTTGGCCAACGGTTCGGTCTGCGATACCCGCAGCGGTGACTGCGTCGCCGGCAAAGGGTGCAACGACGTCACCAACTGCCAACCCGACGACCCGACCGACCCTTGCTACCAGCTTGGGGTGCAGTGCCGGTGCGACACCCGCGATGCGCCCGACACCACCACCCATGGTACCTGCCGCCGCCGCAAAGGCGCATGCGAACCCTGCACCACCGACGCAGAATGCGGTGATGACCCGGTGATCTTCGGGCCTCCTGGCATCGGCTACGGCAAGTGCCGCGCGATGACCGGCGACACCAGCGGCGCGAAGTTCTGTCTCTATCAACGGGTCGGCGCGTGCTCGTGCGGCAAGGTGCAAGACACCGAAGGCCTGTGCCGCCCGGTGAACAACAGCTGCACCGAGGTGGGCTGCCGCAACGATAAGAACTGCTCGAACAATACGGTGTGCACCGTGAATCTGCCCGATGGCGCCGGTGCCTGTGGCGGCGTCTGCAAGCCCCGCTGCCGGTGGGACTTCGACACCCGTGAGCTCGCCATGCCTGGCTGCCCCGGTGGCCAGACCTGCTGGGTCGACAGCGCCAACCTCGACGCGGGCTCGTTGTTCTATGGCTCGGGCCGCTGCACTGCTCCGTGTGCGGGTGATGCCGATTGCAAGGCTCCGATGAATGCGTTCGGCGGGGCCAACCTGGTGTGCGCGGGTGAAAAACTGAAGAGCGGCGGCAACGATGCCAAGCGCTGCCGCGCCGACGGCCAGTGCATGGACGACTTCGAGTGCCCTGACTTGCCAAGCGATCAACCTCCGCTCGGGTATTGCGACAAGGGCTCGCGCACCTGCAAGACCGATTGCCGTGAGGGCAGCGACCCGATCAGCGGTAAGCCGTACCGAGACTGCCGAATGCCGTACGGGTGCAGCGGCGGCACCTGCAAGTTGCTCAGCTGTTTGCAGCAGGGCGGGGCGAACATCGCGTGCGTGCGCGGCCAATTCTGCTGCGGCGAAGACAAAGACGGAGACGGCAAGGCAGACCCGTGCCCTCCAGTCGCTGAGCAAGACGCGGCGGGGTGCTACGACGCTCCGAAGCCGCCGTTCTGTACGGCCTGCATGAACAACGACAGCTGCAAGAGCCCGACGTTGCCGGCGTATTTGAACGGCGCGTGCACCAATGGCTCGAAGGCGCCCTCGTGCAGCACCTTGCCGCCCATCTGCATCAATGTCGGCCAGAAGCCCGGCGGAGGAGACGTCAAGGTCTGCGCCGTGCCCACGTGGAACGACGACACCAAGATCAACGGGCGCTTCAAGTACTCGCTTGGCTGCCCGCAGGGGTACGACATCAGGTTCTTGCGGCACGACTTCGCCGAAGACGGCATCAACTATTGCAAGAGCGACGCTGACTGCAACAAGGGTACGACCAGCGGCAAGTGCGAGGTCGACCCCGACATTCGATACGCAGACGGTGGCACGGGCATGTCGTGCCGGTGCGACGCAAACTCGGGCAAGAGCCAGTGCCCGCAAGACTCGGCGAACAACATCGCGACCGAGTGCCGCGTGGCCTCGTCGGGCCGCACCTTCTGCATCGAGTCGGCGGTGTGCGTGCCGGGCAACGGCATCGCGTATCTGCCTCCGGGCGCGCCGTACTACGGCTGCGGTTTGTAAGTCTTTTTACCCAACACCATCGCCTCGACGCCCTGACGCAACGCGGCCGTCGCGGTGACCGTGCTCGCCGGGGGCCGGCTCAGCGTGGCCGCCCCGTGCGCCATGAACCAGACCTGGTGCGCCGTGACCTCGACCTCTTCGGCGGTGATCAGCTTCGCGCCGACCAGCGCCGTCACGGCTGAGATCAGCTCGTTGAAGGCGTCGTTCGAGGCCGTCGCCAGCTCGGGGTATTTTCGAAACTCGAGCCCGATGTTGAACATCAGGTCGAGCCGCTCTGGGTATTTCTGGCCGAAGAGCACGTAGCTCTCGCCCTGGCGAAGCAGGCCCTCGACCGGGTCTTTCGTGCTCAGCCGAGGTGCTCGAAGCGCGTCTCGAAACCCGATGAACGCTTCAGTCGCGGCGGCGGCGAGCAGGGCCTCCTTGTCGGCGAAGTGGCGGTAGACCGCTGCGCCCGAGACGTCGAGCAGGCGGGCCGCCCCGGTCAGCGAGACCGCCCGTGCGCCCTTGGCCTTGGCCAACTTGAGCGCGGCATCGATCAGCGACCGACGCAGATCTCCATGATGGTACGCTCCTTTACGCTTCGCCTTCGCAGTCACCCCGCGACCATACCGTCTCGCATGTTGCTTGCCATAACATTCAATGTTATTCGTATTTACATGGAACCTACGATCGAGCTTCTGGGGGCGCAGTCTCCATTTCGTTCAAACCTCTCGCGCCTTGAGGCCTCGGTGAAGGTGACCGGGGTGTTGCCCGAGTGGTTGACGGGGCAGGTGGTCCGAACGGCTCCGGCGGTGTTTCAGGCGCCGGGGTGGCAGGCCGGGCACTGGTTCGACGGGTTGGGCATGCTGTATGCGTTTCGGTTCGACGCGAAGGGAGCGGTGTCGTTTCGGCAGCGCTTGCTCGAGAGCACGATGGCGAAGGCGCCCGGCAAGCTGGCCTCGTTCGGCACGTCGATGCAGCGCGGGTTCTTCAAGCGCCTGTTTCAGCCGATACCGCCGCAGTCTGACAACACCAACGTGAACATCTTGCCGTACGGCGATGAGCTGGTCGCGATGACCGAGACCTCGACGCAGTGGGTGGTCGACCCCGAGACGCTCGAGAACAAGCGCACACTCCATTGGGAGGGCGATGAGCCGACCAACATGCTGGCGCACCCGCACTTCGACTTCGAGCGCAAGGTGATCGTCAATGTCGGCACGGTGTTCGGCCGCACATCGGCGCTGTCGGTGTTCGAGCATGGGCCCAACGAGCGAAAGCGGCGTGAAATCGGCCGTTGGGAGCTCAAGCGGGTGCCCTACGTGCACTCGTTCGGGCTGACGTCGAAGCACGCGGTGCTCATCGCGCACCCCTTCGATGTGTCGTCGCTGTCGATGCTCTGGTCGAACAAAGGCTACATCGATCATTTCAAGTGGAGCGCAAGCCAAGGCACTCGTATCGCGGTCATCGATCGTTCGACGGGGGCGGTTCGTGAGCACCAGACGAAGGCCTTGTTCACGTTTCACACGGTGAATTCGTTCGAAGAGGGCGACACGACAGTGGTCGACACGATCGCCTACGACGATGTCGAGGTGTTGCGACACCTGTCGGCGAGCGCGATGTCGCATGGGTACCCGAACCTGAAATCGAAGCTGGTTCGGTTGCGCATGACGAAGGGCGTTGACGAGGCCACGGTCACGCAGCTGAGTGACACGTTCTTCGAGTTTCCCGCGATTCATTACAAACAGTTCGCTGGGCGGGCGTACCAGACGACCTGGGGTGCGTCGCTGTGGTCGCCCGAAGGAGGTGCCTTGCAGTCGCGAATCGTGAAGATCGACGTCGCGACCGGGCGAACGGCGCGCTTCGAAGACCCTGACTTCGTGTTCGGTGAGCCGCTCTTCGTGCCCAAGCCTGACGCGAAGGGTGAACAAGATGGGGTGCTCCTGACCGTCGGCTCGCACCGAAACGAAGACCGGGCCGCGCTCCAGATTCTCAGCGCGCAGTCGCTCGAGTCAATCGCGAGGGCCGAAGTCGACGTACCACTGCCTCTGGGGTTTCACGGCTCGTATTTAAGGGGGGCTGGCGAGCATGGGCAGCGCCCACCGCAGTGACGCTACGAGGATCACCGCCACCGTCATCACGCTCAGCTCGAAGCCACCCAGTCGCGGCTTGCCAAATGCCGCGTTGAATATCGGCCGCTCAATCGCCAACAACAGCACGATGAACGCCCCGATCGCTCCAAGCGCGAATGATCGGTTCCACTCCAGCGCTTTGTACAAGTCAGCGCCCGGTCGCTCGAACAGCAACCCGCTGAACGCCAGCGTCAAATCAATCACCGGTGCAGCGAACATCACCATGAACACCGCCGGGCGCAGCCATCGGGTGACGCGCGGCACCACGACCCCCGCGAACGACGCGATGACCACCGACCAGATCGCCGGGGCGATGCTCATCAAGAACGGGGGGAACTCGTGCGCCTCGTCGAATTGCACGGCGCCGAATCGAAACCCGTCGTCATCGAGCGAGGGCAGCAGTTGAATCATCTCGACGCTGCCGCCCAGGGCCGTGCCGGCCGCGACGTGCGCCAGCTCGTGCATGCCGACCCCGAATAGAAGCACGAAGGGTAGGGCGATCACCCACCGGCCATGTGCACGCACGAAGGCACTGAGCTGCCACCGGCGCGGGCGCGAAAACACGGCGACCGGTGTGGCCAGCGCGAGACTCGAAACGGGTAAACCCGCTCCCACCACCGCAAGAAACAGATCAGACCGAACACGCCAATGCGCGGCGAAGAATGCGCACGCAATCACCACCGTGGGCCAGACCTGCAACACGCCGGTGAAGTCACCGGTCGGGTCACCGGTGAGCAATGCCTTTACCTGGCACCCGACGTCGACGAGCGGAGCCACCCACAACACCACCCACCACCCCGTCGAGGCGCGCCGAGCAACCAAAGCGAACGCACTGGCCCATGCCATCGAGAGCACTGCAGGCGCTACCAACACCCAGCGCACGCCGCTCGGGCTGACCTCGAACCACGGCGCGAGCACCGGGTGCGCGGTGCCGAGCTGCACCCAGGTCACGCCTCCGAGTCGGCCGCCATTGAACCAGCCGACCACCACGTGCACTCCCGCGTGCACGAAGGCCCACAGCACCAACGCGAAGGGCAACCACACCACTGATCGCAACGCCCGTTGCCAGCGCGCGGCGTAACGAAGCATCGGTCAGCCCCGAAACGCCAGCGACGAGGCGACCAGGAACGGCATGAGTCGGTCAGTGCGCAACATGTCTCCCGCTTTCGTCGAGGCTGCGGGCAGCGCATACCGCAGGGGCGCTCGCTTGAGACGCGTCACGAACGCTCTTACTGTAAGTGACTGATTTAACTGAAGGCCATGCAGCCTCTTGGCCGGTTTTCGCTCGAGGCCACGCAAAATCTGCGGGCGGCGCGCGTCCCGTCGAGAAATGGCCATTGGTTCTGTTTCAGCTGCGGCTCCCGTCGTGCTTGGTGATCGCTTCGAGCCCGCTCCGACGGAGGTGATCAAGACCGGCGGTCAACCGATCGCCCAGCGCAGGCTGGGGGGCAAAATCAACCGAGTCGATCGAGGTCACCTCTTTTCAGGTCGCCCCCGGGTGGACACAGAACACGCTCATCGCGCAGCTGTGCCCGGGCAGACGCTCGACCGGCCCTGACCTGCTCTTCGGCACGGCCGCTGACGGCTCGATTCGTGCGTTCGCTGCGCCAGGCCTCAAAGGCAAGGTGGCGATCAATGACAGCGTCACCGTCGACGGGCAGAGGTATTCGCTCTTCGCGCAATAGCTCGGCATGAACGTGCCGCTGCGCGGCTGGCTCCGTGCTTCTTGGCGACGTGCGCGCCGTCATGGAGGGCGAGCGGCGGGTGACCTCGAAGGCGAGCTGGACGAATTCGTTCGAGCCGTACCGGCTTTCACCCCTGCCGCCGAGCCCGGCAGTGGTCAAGAATGCACTGGAGCAATATCAGTCGATGTTCGTGCAGACCAATCGCGACACCGGCTCGGTCCTCCTGAGCCTGAGCCGTGGCAAAGACTCCAACATCGACTTCACCGCCCTCGAAAACGGCACGTCAGGGTGCATGGCGCTGGGCCCAGGCGGGTGCTCGAAGGCGACGAGGTCGGCCTGGTACGCGCTGCAATTCTCAAAGAACTCGCCGACCCCAAATCGGCCGGCAACACCTACTTCTCGAACGAGCTCAAGGCCCTGCTCGTGCGCCTCGAGCGCTGAACGCTAGGGCGCCCGAAACTGCCGCGACGAGGCGACCACCGCCTGGTACTTCGCGATTTCTTCGGCGACCCGTTGCTCCGACCAGCCCAATCGCAACGCCATGCGAGCCGCGATCTTCGCTGCTGCGCCCAGGCCCTGATCTCGGCCGCGCAAGACCAACGGCACCCGACGCGACATCACGTCATCGAGCGTGCGAGCGAATTCATGGTCGACCGCTTCGTCGACCTGGGCGAGCAAATACGGCAGCTCCGGGTCGAGCCCCTCGCCGGCGCTCGGGTCGTGTCTGATTCTCGCCAGCACCTCCGTCGCGCGAGACCCATACGTCTGCACGAAGTACCGCGAGCGAGGCGAGTTGCCCAGGGCGCTCTCGAGCGAGTGGAGCGCTTCGTCAGATTCACTGATGCCCTCCGCGCCCGGCAAAGGCCGCTCGGCCGTGGTCGATTTCACCTGCGAGCCGAGCTGGTGCGCCGCGCGGTCGACGACCTCCATTGCCATGATTCGGTAGGTGGTCAGCTTGCCGCCCGCGATCGTCAAGAAGCCGGGCCGCTCGTACAGCATGTGCTCGCGCGAGACGTCTGACGCTCCAGCGGTCGCGTCGGCTGGCTTGAGCAGCGGCCTGAGCCCCGACCACGTCGACAGCACGTCATCGGGCGACAACTTCGACTCGGGGAAGTAGGTGTTCGCCGTCTCGAGCAGGTAGTCGATGTCTTCTTTCGTTGGCTCGACCTTGTCTGGAGACCCATCGAAGTAGGTGTCAGTTGTACCCACCACGCTCCGGCCCAGCCCCCAGGGTATGCAGAAGACCGCCCGGCGATCGCGCGGGCTGAGCAGCATCAGCGCGTTCTCGACTGGCAGGCGCTTCGAGTCGACGACCACGTGCACGCCCTTGGTCGGCTTCAGAATCGGAGCCTCTCCGAGCAGCGCCCGCACCTCGTCGCTCCATGGGCCGCTGGCGTTGATCACGACTTTGGTGGCGACCTGAATCGAAGTGCCGGTCTCGGTGTCGACCACATGCACGCCGGTGATTCGATCGGTGCCGTCTCTGACGAGCTTGTCGGCCTTGGCGTGGTTGAGCACCACCGCTCCGAGCGCGCGGGCATCGAGCGCGTTCTCGAGGGTCAGCCGCGCGTCGTCGGTGACGCAGTCGTAATAGAGAATGCCGCCGTTGAGCCCATCGGTCTTCAGCCAGGGCTCGAGCTGGTGGGTCTTCGCAGCGCCGTAGGTGCGGTGATTGCGGTACGCCCCGAAGAAGCAGAGCGCGTCGTAGATCCACAACCCGATGTCCAACGTGAGGAGCCAGCGGGGGTCACCTTTGAAGTTGGTGACCAGAAACGGCTGTGGCCGCACCAGGTGGCGCGCCAATTTCATCAGCCGTTTTCGCTCGTTGACCGATTCGAAGACCAGCTTGAACTCGGCGTGCTCGAGGTAGCGCAAGCCGCCGTGAATCAGCTTCGAAGACTTCGAAGAGGTGCCGCTGGCGAAGTCGTCTTTTTCGACCAGCGCGACCTTGAGCCCTCGCAGCGCCGCGTCGCGGGCGATGCCGGTGCCGGTGATGCCTCCGCCGACGACGAGAATGTCGAAGGTGTGGGTCGAGAGCGCGTCGAGGGCCTGCTGTCGCTGCGCGTTGGGGCTTGCTGCCATGTGATGCAAGGGCTCCACGAAAGTCAGATTTTGCGCCGCTTACCCGTGCGCTTGTAGGTCAGATAGTCGCTGACAATGGTCGAGTGATCAAAACAGAGATCTTTCGGTATCGCGTCGTGGCTGAAGGCTTTGGCTTCGGCCGCATCATCTGAACCACTGGGCTCGCCCTCGGCCCACCCGATGAACACGGTCGAAATCGTGTGTTTTCGGGGGTCGCGGGCCGGGTCTGAGTACGTGAAGAACTGCTCCGAGAGGTCGACCTCGAGGCCGGTCTCTTCACGCACTTCGCGCACGCAGGCCTGGTGCAGGGGCTCGCCTTCGTCGACGAAGCCACCGGGCAGCGCCCAGCCCAGCGGAGGGTTCGAGCGGCGAACCAGTACGATTCGGTCGCCGGGCAGCTCGACGATGCAGTCAACGGTCGGAGTCGGGTTTTTGTACGCCGGCATTTTCGGAAGCCTCAGCTTAGCCGTTGGCGTACGGTGCGCGGGTGCGATTGTTGCCGCGACTCGTGATCTTCTCGGTGCTGGGCCTCGCTTCGTGCCGCACCCACACGTTGGAAGACGGCACGTATCAGCTCACGGTCAAAGACGTGCTCCGCGATGACTGTGGTCTGGCCGCGACCGGCGCGCTGAATGCGACCGCCGTGCTGGTCACGACCGGCAACCAGGTGAAGCTGAAGTACAGCTACTTGGATTTGCAGATGTACGGGAACTATCAGGTGAACCTCGAGCAGATGGTACTCGATGCGACCGGCGTGAACCTGACGACGGCCGTACGGGGCAATCAGTGTCTGCTCGACAGCATCTCGCTGCACATGGACACCGAGAATCAGACGGCGAGATCATTCTCGGGCACGATGAGCTTCTTCTTCGACGCGCGGGCAGACACCTGTGTGTGCCGCGTGTGGGCCACCTACGAGGCGCAGAAGGTACCCTGAGTTGACGAGGGGTGTCCCAAGTCGCTCATCCTGAGGCTCTCGAAGGATGAAGCTACCGGTTTCGAAAACGTCACTCGCTCAGGACAGGGTCCTTCGAGCCCTTCAGGACGAACGGGGTTAGACGCGGGCGTCTTCAGCCGAGATCAGCGCGAAGATCGCTTCGGCCGTGGTCGCTGACAGAATCGAGTCTTTGAGCGCATCGCTTCGAAACAACCGGCTCAGCTTCGAGAGCGCCTTCAAATGCAGCCCCGGAGAGTTGTCTGGCGCGACCAGCGCGAAAAAGAAATGCGAGCGCTGGTTGTCACGCGCTTCGAATTCAACACCCTCGTGTGACACGCCGAAGCACGCCACCAGGTTCGAGATCTCGGCCAGCCGGCCGTGCGGTATCGCGACGCCTTTCTCCATGCCGGTCGAGCCGATCTTCTCTCGCTCTTGGAGCACGTGCAGAAATCGCAGCTCAGGCACTGCGCGGTCGGCGCGACCCAGCGCGGCGGCGAGCTCTTTGAGCACGTCGGCTTTGGTCTTCGCCGACAAATCGGCCACGACCGCTTCTGGCTTGAGAAACTCGACGATGCGCATTGCCGCCGGGTGGATACCCGAGCGCAAAAAAGGTGGCAAGGCGGGAACGCGCTGGTCGTGCTGATCACCCGCCACCTGGCCCTCTCGATTCTGTGTATCGTCACCCGGTGTCGAGCCGGGTGGTGTGTCTGCTGCTGGGAGCAACGCTGATCGCGTCGTGCGCCCACTCGCCCGGGCCCGTCGTTCGAGCCCCGAACCTCAAACCGAAGCCCCGCACGCCTGAAAAACCAGCGGTTTCTGCGCACACCAGCCCACCTGCGCCGCCAACGGTCGAGAGCCTGATGGCCGGCTTGAGCCTCGAAGAGAAGGTCGGCCAGGTGATGATGGTCGGCTTCAACGGGCAGACCGTCGACCCAGGCATCGAGGCCCTGCTCACGGGCTACCACGTGGGGGGCGTCTGCATGTTCGGCCGAAACATCTCGAGCGCCCAGCAGATCGCCACGCTGAACGACGAGGTTCGAGCGTTGATGGCTGACGGAGTGCCCCCGTTCATCACCGTCGACCAAGAAGGCGGCAACGTCGTGCGCATCGCCGACGGCAACGTGGTGCTGCCCGGCAATATGGCCCTGGGCGCCACCCGCGACACCGCCCTCGCCTACGAGGCCGGCCTTGCGCAGGGAGAAGACCTGCACCGCCTGGGCTTCAACATGAACCTGGCGCCGGTGCTCGACGTCAACTCCAACCCCAAGAACCCGGTCATCGGCATTCGGTCGTTCGGCGACGACGTCGCCCTGGTCAGCGCCATGGGGGCCCAGTTCGTCAAAGGCCAGCAGGCCGCCGACATCGCCACCGTCGCCAAGCATTTTCCCGGGCATGGCTCGGTCGACGCCGACTCGCACAAGGTGCTGCCGGTCATTCAGACGCCCGCGGCCGAGCTTCGACGGCAGCTTCAGCCCTTCTCAGCCGCGATGGCCGAGGGTCTCGACGGCATGATGACCGCCCACATCGCCACGCCGACCCTGTCGAACGGTGACGACACGCCGGCGACGCTGTCGCACCGGGTGCTGGGGGAGCTGCTGCGCAAGGAGATGAAGTTCGACGGCCTGGTGCTCACCGACGAGCTGGAGATGGACGGCATCGCCCGCAGGTACGGCGTCGGGCACGCCGCGGTGATGGCTCTCAACGCGGGGGCCGATATGGTCCTCATCCCCTGGCGGGCTGAGAAGAAGGTCGAGGTCTTCGAGGCGCTCCTGGGCGCGGTGAAGAGCGGAGACCTCCCCCTGGAGAAGCTCGAGACCGCAGTGCGCAGGGTACTGACCCTGAAGCTCAAGCGCGGAGCCTTCGAGCAATTGGCGCCCCGGGCCCAGCGCCTCGCTGCACTGGGGGGCAAGCGGCCGATCTCCGCGAAGATCGCCACCGCGGCGATCACCTTGCTGCGTCTCGACAAGAAGCTCTACCCGCTGCGCCACCCGAAGAACGTGGCGCTGATCACCACCGAGGCCTCGCTGGCCGCCGCCATCGCGCGCCGAGTGCCGGGCGTGAAGACGCTGGTCGTCGCGGCGTACCCGTCGCCGCAGTCGATGCCGGCGCTCAAGCAACAGGTCAACACGATGGCGAAAGAGGCCGACGTGGTGATTGTCAGCTTGGTGAATACCCGCCAAGTCGAGCTCTTCAACATCGCAGCGCTCTCGAACAAACCGCTCGTCGCGATCGTGATGGGCGTGCCGTACCTGGCGCTGCAAGTGCCCCAAGCGTCGGTGATCTTGAGCACCTATTCGTACCGCGACAGCGCCTCAGAAGCCGCGGCCGCCTCGCTCTTCGGAGAGCAGGGCACGCCGGGCAAGCTGCCAGTCGCGATGAGAGCGTTGCCGTTTGGCTTTGGTCTGAACCCAGTGACGCGCAAGGTGCGTCAGGCATCACTGGGCTCGAGGCCGTTGACAGCGGTACAGCCGTAGAAAGTTACTTCTTCACCGCGCCTGCTTCGATGTGACCGAATTGACCGTCTTTGCGGCGGTAAATCACGTTCATCTCCATCGTGGTCGAGTTGGTGAACACGTAGAACTCGTTGTTCATCAAATCGAGCTGCATGATCGCCTCTTCGAGCGCCATCGGCCGCAGCAAGAACTCGTTCTTCTTGATCACCTTGGCCAGCGCGTCGGGCGTGTTGACCTCGGGCTGCTCCATCTCGACGACCGCGTGTCGCACGCGCATGTGCTCGACGAGATCTTGCCGGTGGTGCACGCGCTCTTTGCCGTGGTGGCTCTTCAGCTTCTCTTTGTAGCGCTTGAGCTGCCGCTCGATCCTGTCCATCGCGAGGTCGATCGACGCGTACATGTCTTCACTGCGCTCTTTGCCGCGCAGCAGGTACGTGCCCGAATGAATCGTGATGTCAGCTTGGTGGAGGTGCCGGTCGAGCGACAGAACGACATGGGCGTCGCTCGCCTTCTCGAGATACTTGTTCACGCGTTCGACCTTCTCCTGGGCGTAGTTCTTGAGGGAGTCGATCGGGTCGAGATGGCGGAACGTGATGTTCATTTGCATTGCGTGCTTGCCTCCTGCGTACGGGTGAAGATCAGCGACACGTGGTCGGTCAATCAGACGTCACGTGTGGCTGAAACGCAACGGTTCGAAGTCGATTCCCGTTTGATTTCGCGCACCTCGCCCGTGCCCCGCCCAGGCGGTGACGGCGTTAAGACGCGCGCGCGACCCAGGTGCGAATCATCGCCCGCTGGGCCTCGCCCAGGTCGAGCAGCTTCACTGAGAACCCCGGCGCTGGCGTCGTTCGAACGCCGACCACCCGACCCGATGAGTGAATCTGGGTCACGTGACCTTCGAAGCCAATCGTGATGTCGGCGGGTGTGTTCACCATCAGCTTCTCAGCCGAGGCGACGAACAACGAGTCGTGCTTCCACGTGTTTTCGAAGTCGGCGGTGAACGGCTGCAGATCTCCGCGCGCCAGAATCAGCCGCACATGAATCATGCCACCGCGCCACCGAACTTGAAGGGTGGTGGCCTGCATCGCCGAAGCCGACGGGGCCGAGGGCTTGCTCGCGCGAAACTGCCGCTCGATGTCGACCATGCGCTCAGAGAGGGCGATGAAGGCGTCTTCACAGGCCAACCGCAGCTCAGGCGTCGCCTCAGGGGGCAACCGCCCAGGCACGTAGCGGTACACCAAGCTGAAGAACGCGGCGCGCCAGGCTTCACGCGACCCGTTCTGCGGCACTCGAAACACCTCTTCGCTCGAGCGCCCCTTGATCGAGGTCAACCATTCGCGAATCTGCTTCGTCGCGTCGGCCTGGGCGTAGGCCAGCTCGTCAGCATTCTTCGGAGTGACCGCGAGTGCCTGCTGAATCTCAGGCACTTCACGCACCGGCACGAAGGTCTTGCCGTCTTTCGAGACCGCGCGAACGTCGTTGAGCTTGCCGCGCAGCGCCAGGTCGCGAACGACATCGAGCCCGACCGGGCCCAAAACGCGCGCATCGGAGTCAGCGAGCCAGAATGAGCTCACGCCTTGGCTCCGGGCGCCGCTTCCAACGCGCCCCGCACCACGTTCTGCACCTCGAGTGGGTGAAAGGGCTTCACCAGAAAGCCGTGGGCACCGTCAGCCAGCGCTTGCTGCACCAGCGACTCGGTGTCGAGCGAAGAGATGACCAGAATGCGGGTCTTGAGCCCCTTCGCGCTGAGCGCCTTGAGCAGCTCGAGGCCGCTCCGGCCCGGCATGATCAGGTCGAGCAACAAGACCGCGGGCGGCTTGCGCTCGATCTCGACCAACGCGGCGTCGCCAGAGTCGGCCTCGCGAACATTGCAGGGCACGTCGGCCAGCGCGTCTCTGAGCATTGCACGCAGCAGACGATCGTCATCGACGATGAGCACATCAGGAAGCGCCATGGTGGTAACCCCTGTGACAGATTAGAAGTACTTCTTGCGCTTGCTCGAGGGCAAAACCCCGAGCACTTCACGGTACTTCGCGACCGTGCGCCGCGCGATTTCAATGCCTTGCGCACGCAGCAATTCGACGATCTTTTGGTCTGAGTACGGGTTCTTCGAGTCTTCGCTGCCCACGATCTGCTTGATGTGGTTCTTGACCGCTTCGCTGGCGATGTCATCGCCTCCGGTGCGCGCGATCGAGGAGTTGAAGAAGTACTTGAGCTCGAAGATGCCCTGCGGCGTGTGCACGTACTTGCTGGTCGTCACGCGCGACACCGTCGACTCGTGCATACCGATGTCTTCGGCCACGTCGCGCAAGATCAGCGGCTTCAAGTGCGCGATGCCCTTGTCGAAGAAGTCTTTCTGAAACTTCACGATGCTCTCGGTGACCTTGTAGATGGTGCGCTGCCGCTGGTGAATCGAGCGAATCAGCCACATCGCGCTGCGCATCTTCTCTTGAACGAATTCTTTGGTCTGCCCCGGCGCCATGCCGCCCTTGGTCAGCGCCTGCCGGTACGCATCTGAGATGCGCAGCTTCGAGAGGCCGTCGTCGTTGAGCACCACCGTGTAGCCTTCGCCCATCTTGTACACGTAGACGTCGGGGGTGATGTACTGCGCGTCTTCGCCCGAGAAGTTGCGGCCCGGCTTCGGGTCGAGGCGCGGCAACAGCTTGGTCGCGGCGATGACCTCGTCGAGGGTGATCTTCAAGTCGCGCGCGATCGCCGGCAGGTTCTTCGATTCGAGCAGCTTCATGTGCTTCTTGATCAGCGTGCCGAGCAACGCGGCATGCGGGTCTTTGAGGGCACAGGCCTGAATCAACAGGCATTCTTGCAGGTCGCGTGACGCGCAGCCCTTCGGGTCGAGCTGCTGAATGCGCTTCAAGGTGCGCTCGGCCACCGTCACCGGCACGTCAGCCTCGTTCGCCAACCGAATCAGCGGGTCGCCTTCGACGTCGTCGAGCTTCAAGAACCCGTCGTCGTTGAGGTTGCCCAAAATCAGCTCGGCGACCCGGCGCTCGGCATCGTTGAGCGGTATCAGCTGCAATTGTTCGTGCAGGTGATCGACCAAGTCTTCCTTCTTCACCATGTTGGCTTCGAAGGAGGGCAGGTCTTCCATGTCGACGTTGCCCTTGTTGCTGGGCGTGGTCGGCTCGTTGAACTGATAGCTGTTGAGGTACTGGTCCCAGTCGATTTCGTTGGGGCCTTGCTCGGGCTTGACCTCTTGTGCCGAGTCAGACTGAGGCGCCTCGTAGTCGGCGGGTTGCTCGGCGTTGGCGGCCTCGAGTGACGCCTCGCCCGGGGCCTTGTCGGCCATGTCACCTTCGACCGTGTCGTCGGGGGTCTCGAGGAGCGGGTTCTGCTCCATCTCCTCGCGAATCTGCTCGATCAGCTCCATGCGCGAGAGCTGCAGGAGCTTGATCGCCTGCTGCAGCTGAGGCGTCATCACCAGCTGCTGGCTCATCTTCAGGCTCTGTTTGAGTTCCATACCCATGGCGCAGATTCCTCCCGGACAAAATGCATGCCAACCCTATGTCATCGCACGTTGACCCGCCACGGCTGATTTCATGCCAATGGTCGAAAACATTGAAAAGACTGGTGAAAATTCGACTTGGGGCCGCTCACTACACAGAGCATGCCTGTCTGCAGTTTCACGACAGTTTGAAGTTTTCACCCAGGTAGACCGAGCGGGCCTTGGGCGATTGGGCGATCTCGTTCGGAGTGCCCTCTTCAAGAATTCGGCCGCTCGCGATGATGTACGCGCGGGTGCAGATGCCGAGGGTGTCACGCACGTTGTGATCGGTGATGAGCACGCCCAGCCCCTTGTCGGCGAGTCGGCGAATTTCTTTCTGCAGCTCGCCCACGTTGATTGGGTCGACCCCGGCGAAGGGCTCGTCGAAGAGCATGAAGCGGGGCTTGGGCAGCAGGCTTCGGGCGATCTCCGCGCGGCGCCGCTCACCCCCTGAGAGGGTTTCGCCGAGGCTGTTCTGCACGTGGCCCAGACCGAATTCGTCGATGATGTGGCTCGCCACCTGCTCTCGTTCTTTCGACGAGGTGCCACCTTGCAGCTCGAGCACGGCGAGCATGTTCTGCCTGACCGTGAGCTTGCGAAAGATCGAAGCTTCTTGGGGCAGGTACCCCAGGCCGGCTCGGGCGCGGTGATGCATCGGGAGCGAGCCGAGCTCTCGCCCCGCCAGGCTCACCGACCCTGCATCGGGTCGAACCAGCCCGACGACCATGTTGAACGAGGTCGTCTTGCCGGCGCCGTTGGGCCCGAGCAGGCCGACGATCTCGCCCTGGCGCACCTCGAGGTTGACGCCGTCGACCACCCGGCGGCCGCCGTAGGTTTTTTGCAGGCCAGTGGCGCGGAGCACGTCGGTCATTTCTTGGGCTGCTTCTTGTCGACCTCGATGATCGAGGTGACGTTCTCGACCTCGAGCTTGTCGGCGGCCTGGTAAAAGATGACCTTGGTGCCCTTCATGCGGTTTCGGTCTTGGCGGGCCTCGGGGTTGCCGGTCACGACGAGCACTCCGCGCAGGGCGTCGTAGTCGGCGCGTTGGCCTCGGGCCCACTTGTTGCCTTGGGTCGCCTCGACGCCTCCGTGGCCTTCGATCTTCGTGATGGTGCCCTGATCGTCGTAGGTCGCGGTCATCACCGGGGCCAAGAGGGTGGTGTCGCCGCGCTTGGCCTTCACGTGGCCCGACCACGTGGCCTGCGATTGGTGCTCGTCGAGTACCAGCGAGTCGGCGTCGATGGCGATCTTGTCAGGAGCGCCTCCGTCGACCTGGTTGTCGACCCGGGTCTTGGCTTTGGTGACCACGATTCGCTCGGAGCCGTTGACGAAGGTGACCAGGGTGCCGGTGACCTCGCGCTTGCCCTGGCGCGCCTGGGGGTTGCCGCGCACCAGCAGCACGTCGGTGGCGTTGTCGTAGTCGGCTTCGTCGCCGGCGGCCCAGCGATCTTTGTCGACGGCGACCACGTTGCCGCGGGCGAGCAGCTTGGTGATCTCGTGGGTCTGCCCGTAGAGCACGATCAACCGGTCGCAGGTCATGGTCAGCGTGTCGCGGAGCACTTTGACGTGCCCGGTGTACTCGGCGTTTTGCTCTTTGTTCACCACGTCGAAGTGGTCGGCGGTGATCTGCGCGGGGCGCTTGAAGAGCACTCCGGCGTCGGGGGCGCTGAGCACCACGAGGGCGGCGGCGAGCATCGCGCTCACGGAGCGGCTCCCTTGGTTCGGGTGTCGGCGGCGGTGAAGCTGGCGTGCTCGGTCGCGAAGTCGACGGTGAAGGCCTTTGCGTCGAGTGAAAACTTCGGGTGCTCGAGGTGTACGCCGGTGTCGCCATGGGCTCCGCCTCGCGGGCCGAGCGACTTTTCGTAGGTCGCGATCGGCGCGTGGCCTTCGACCCCGTCGGGAGAACGAAAGGTGACGCCGTCGGAGCCGACGATTCGGCTCTCATTGGCGTTGCCGCCGACGGTCTTCGAGGTCAGCACGGTGCCCGAAGCGAGCGTCGCGGTGACTTGGGAGGCGGTCAGATCGGTGCTTTCACGCATCAGGTCGAGGTACGGCATGGTCGCCGTCATGTGCAGGGTATTGCCGCGGTAATTTCGCAGCGTGACCCCGCGGAGCACGATGTCGGGCGGCGGCTGGCTGGTGGCCACGACGCTGGCCGGCGCGGAGAGGCCGCAGGCTGCACAGAGAACGAAGGCGGTGCACCAGCGGGTCATGGGCTGACGTCTTCTAGCGCGGTTTGGGAGCGTGCGTACGCCGCGAAGGCGTCTGCGCGGCTCAGTGGCCCTCGAGCGCTTCGACCTCTTTCAGGTCGTTGGGGGCGCTGGTGGTGAAGACCACCTTGAGCCCTTTGATTGCCTTGAGCCGCGCGAGGTGGGCCGCGTCGGGCTGGGCCGCTCCGAGGCAGACCACGCGCAGGTTTCGCAACGCAGGCTCGTCGCAGAGCGCGTCGACCCACCCGTTCGCGATCTGCGAGAGATCGGGCGCGGGCTGGCCGGGAGTCGGCACCCACCACGCCTGGTTGAGCGCAAGGTACTGCAGCGCGCTCAAGCGGTCGGCGATGGCACGCAGCCCGGCCCCGGTGATGTTGTTGTACGTCAGGTCTAACCGGAGGAGCCCTTCGAAGGCCGGCGCGATGCGCTTCAGCGCTGCGTCATCGAGCTTGTTGGCGACGAGGCTCACGAATGAAAAGCGTCGCAAGGGCAGCTTTGAAAAGGGCTCGTGCGAGGCCCTTTTCTTCAGCGAGGTCACGCCGACCCAAAGCCGCGGGTTGAGCTGCGAGATGAGCTCGAACCCCGCCACCAGCTGCGGCGCCTCGGTCACCACGCCGCGCACCAGCCCATGCTCATCGAAGTCGAACCGTCGAAGGTACGGTCGCGCCGGGCCGACCAATTTTCCCCAGAGCTTTTGAAGTTGCTCGAGGCGCTTCTGCTGCGCTGGGGTTCGCTTTGGCAGGAGGCTGAGCTGAATGAGCTCACCGCGAGGCTCTTGCGCTTCGATCAGCGCGTCGGCCCACACCCGCAGCGCATCGAGGTTGCTCGGGTCTCGAAAGTAGGTCTCGCGCACCCGGCGAGTCGCATCGTCGTCACCCATCGACGACGATTAATACGGCACATCTTTGAGATTATCGAGCGGCTCACGCGACCGGGTCGCCGAGCTCGGCCGTCTCTGCAATGCGCTCAGCTCGACCGTCAGCGCGACATCGGCCATCGGTGAAATGGTTCGAGTCGCGGGCGCATACCCGTCGTGTCTGAACACCAGCTGCGCCGTTCGCCCAGGCTCCCAGTCGAGCTTCATCGGAGTCGTACCGATGATCGCATCGCCCTCGAGCACTGTCGCATGGCTCGGCTGACTGTCGATCTGCACCATGATCGGGGCCGGCGCCGGGGGCTCGTCGACGACGGGTTCGGGCTCGACCGCCGCGGTGGCCGGCGTCGCTGCTGCCGGAGCAGGGCCATACTGAGCGCTGATGCGCCCGACGAGGCGGGGGGTTCGAATCGTCCAGCCAAGAGCTCCGAGACCGAGCAACATCGTTGCTGCCACGACGACGAACGGTGTTCGCGAACGCAGCTGCCGGTGCTCGAGCTCGAGCTCTTTTTTTGCGGGGGCACGAGCGTCGAACACGTGCTGGAGGGCCGTAATGACGTCTCCCATCGACGGCGGGCGCTGCTCGGGCTGCTTGCGCAGCATCTGCATCACCAGCGTCGCCAGTCGCTCGGGCACCGGAGCACAGTCGCTGGGCAGCGTCATCGATGGAGGTGGCTGGTGAATGTGGGCGGCGATCACCAGCGAGGGAGTCTCACCCTCGAACACCGGGCGCCCGGTGACCAGCTCATAGAGAATGAGCCCGAGCGAGTAGATGTCGCTGCGAGAGTCGACCGGCAACGTCGCCGCCTGCTCGGGCGACATGTATCGCGGCGTACCCATCAGCAGGCCCGAGCCGGTGGTGTGCGCATCGCTCGCCGTGCCAGTGGTGACCTTGGCGACGCCGAAATCGAGCACCTTGACGAAGTCGGGGCGATCATCGCGCTGCAAGATGATCACGTTGTCGGGTTTGAGATCGCGGTGCACGACGCCTCGTGAGTGCGCCGCGGCGAGCGCTCGGGCGATCTGCAAGCAAATGCCGATTGCGCGCCCGACCGGCAAGAGGCCCGCTTCGTTCAACAGCTCGCTCAAGGTTCGGCCCTCGAGGTATTCCATTACGAAGTAGAAGCGGCCATCGCTCGTTCGCCCGAAGTCGGAGATGTCGACGATGTTGTGCTGGCCGATGTGCGAGCAGGCGACCGCTTCACGCTTGAAGCGCTCGACGAAGTCGGGGTCGTTGCCGAGCTCGCGCCTCATCACCTTGATCGCCACCGTCTTGTCGAGCTCGACGTGCAGCGCCCGATAGACGTCGCCCATACCGCCCGACGCGACCTTGGCGACGATGCGATAGCGGCCATCGATGTCTTCGGTCTGCCACAGCAGAATCGGCAGAGGGGAGGGGGCTGGCTCGAGCGCGCCCGTATCGAAGCGCGGCGCCGAGGCACGCTCGACGATCATGTCAGTGGTGCCAATGCGCAGCCGCGCGCCCTCACCGAGCATCGCCCGGTGAATCGCCGCGCCATTCACCAGCGTCGCTCCGAGGCCGGTGAGGTCTTCGACCCAGACCGTGCCGTCGCCTTGCTGAGCCACCCGAGCGTGCGCCGGGCTCACCAGCGTGTCGTGCAGGCGCACCGAGTTGCCCTCATCTGAGCCGAAGGTCACGTGATCGACGATCGGGTACCGCTCGCCCTGCGCGGGGCCCGTCACGGCGCGGAGTCGATAGGTCGGTTGGCGGCTGGGGCTCAGTGACATGGCTGCACCATGCCCGTGGTGACGTCGAACTCGCAGGCGTCTTTATGGCCGCAGGCGCAGTTGTCGCCGTTGCAGTCTTTGACCTTGCCGCACCCATTGACGAAGGTTCCGGTCTCTCCACACCCCGGTACTCCGGTGGCTGGGCTGAAGGCCTTTTGGCGGCCCATGGGCTCTGCCATGACGGCGCCCCAGCCGGCCTTGCCGTCACCCTCGCACGGAGTGCCGAGGCCATTGGCCGCGCACACCGACGCGAAGCTGCAGCCCGTGAACCCCTCGGCGTACTGAAAATCGGGAGACCCGCTGCAGTCGTAGTCGAAGTTGCCGCACGCGCTTGCTTTCGTGAAGTACCCTTTTTGGCCCGGCTTCGCGTCGGCATCGGTGTCGCAGCAGTCGTTTTTGTTCGACACGTAGCCGGTCGGGGCTTTGGGCTTCATACCGCAGACCGCTTGCGTCACGCGTGGGTCGCCCGCGCCGTCTTGGTCTGCGTCGCGGTAGAAGGTCTGCGATTGCGGCGCCGCCGAATCGACGCAAGTGGGGCGGCCGGTCGTGCATTGCGTGGTCCCCGCGGCGCAGGGCGCCCCGGGGTTGGTCGTGCAAGAGGCCCCGCTGACACAGGGGGTGCAGATATGCGCTGGGTCGCAGACCTGGTTGGTGCCGCAGCTCGCCCCGACGGTCTTGGGCGCTCCATCGACGCACGTTCGCAGGCCGGCGGTACAGGCCGTGATACCCGCGAAGCACGGGTTGGGGTTCGTCGCACAGGCTTCGCCCGGGGCGCAGAGGCCGCAAAAGCCGGCCCCGTCGCAAATCGCCGCGACTCCGCAGACTTCACCCGCTTTCTTGGGTTCTCCGTCGGCGCATACCGAAGCCCCCGAGCCACACGACGTGACCCCGAAGCGGCACTTCGATGGGTTGGTACCACAGCTTTTGCCTGCTTCGCAGCTGACGCAACTGCCACTGCTGTTGCAGACCAGTGTGCCCCCGCATTCGGTACCCGTTGGTGCTTGCTTCGCGTCGATGCACGTCGGTGTTCCGGTGGCGCAGGAGGTCAGCCCTTCGAAGCAGGTTGCCCTCGGGTTGCTCGCGCAGGACAGCCCTGCTGCGCATTCGATGCAAACCCCTGCGGCGCTGCAGACCTTGTTCTCGGCGCACGATTGGCCGGCGCTCTTGCCGTGGCAGACGTTGGGGTCTTGGCAGCTCCCGTTGTGGCATTGGCCCTCGTCGCACACCACGCCGACGCAGGTAACATCGACACAGGCACCTCCAACACAGGCGGCACCCTCGAGACACACCGAGGCGCCGCACACCCGGCTGACGCAGCTGCCCTGAACGCAAGTGAAACGGCTGTCGCACGGTATGCGCAAGCAGGTGGTCTGGGTGCAGCGCCCTCCGAGGCACACCTGGTCGGCTGAACAAGTGCCTTCGACACAGCTTCGGCCGAGGCAGGCACCCTCGAAGCACGTCTCGCCAGAGCCACAAGCCGGAGCACAGGTGGCGCACCGGCCGCCGTCGCACTCTGCTCCGCCGTCGGTGCTGGTAAGCTCGAGCGTGCACCCACCGTTGCCGGCGCGGCAGTCAGCCAGGCGCTTGTCGAAATCGATGCACCCCATGCTTACAGTAGTCATGACTACCATCGCTATGGATGGTATGCGCGCGCCGGCCCTCACGGCAGCACCCCGGTCAGGCCCAGGCTGGCCCCGCCTGGGAACAGTGAGACCACCGGTGAAACCGGGGCCTCCGCGGTGGTTGCCAAGAAGATGATGCTGGTGACTGCGCCAACACCCGCCAGGCCGACTCCGACCCAGCCGAGGGTCTGCTCGGTCTTGCCTCTCACGGCGAGGTCTTGCGCTCGAGCCGTCACTCCGCCGTGGCTGGCCAACTCGAGGTCGAGGTCTTTCGCCGCGGTCGCCGCCATGACGAACCCTCCTGCCGCCAGGCCCGCTCCGACGGCCGTGGCGGTGATTGGGAGCCATGCAAATTTTCGCAATGGATACTGTCGCGAAGGTGACGTTCTGAAGCTCTTGAGCTCACCCGACGGGTCGCGGCTCAGGGGGTCGCCAGGGGCTGGCTTCTCTGGTTCGAGCGCAAAGGCGGGGAGCGCGGGCGGCTGAAGCACGTAGGAAAGCTCCATCGACTTGTGGGTCGACATGACGAAGCTGCGGGAGACCGTCTCGAGCCCGGCATGAGCGATTCGCACCCGGTGGTCGCCTGGCGGCAGCTCGACGAAGGCAGGGGAGCGGCCGATCGCCGCGCCATCGATCAAAATCAAGGAGTCAGCAGGCTCGGCCAACACCATCAGCTGCTGAACTCCTTTGGCCTTGAGCTGACGCTCGAGGCCGACAATCGCGCCATCGACCTCTTCGCGGTCGGCCGCGTCAGGTCGCTCTGCGAGATAGCTGCGGTAGGCCCTGAGCGCCGCAGGCGCGTTGCCAAGCTCTTCATGGCAGCGCGCAATGTTGAAGTAGATGGCCGCGTGCGGTTTCAGGGTGTAGGCCTTCTCGAATTGGCCCGCGGCAGCCGAGAATTGGCCCGCGCGAAACAGCTCTTGGCCTGAGAGAAATGCCGCGCGCGCTGCTGCGTCGACCGAAGCCGTTGGGGCTGCCGGAGTCGCGACACAGACGATGGCAACCGACAGCGCTCCGAGAAACGGCATACGCGCCCCTTGTGCAACTCACAGGCCTTCGGCGGTCGTGAAATAGGAGGGAGCTGGCGGAGGGGATGCCCGCATTTTCGCCATGCCGAGCGCCGATGGTGCAAGCTCGCCACACCCCTTCAGCCCCACGCAGATGCCACGTTTCAACGAGTTATGACCACTCGTGTGCACAAGAGCGCCGCAACGAGCGGCTCAGGCATTGGCGGCTTCGTGCAGCTTCATCGCTTCGCGGCTGAACGCGGCCAGGCGGTAGAGCACAGTGCGGCGAGAGACGCCCAGTGTAGCGGCGACCTTCGACTGATCCATGCCCTTGCCGTGGTAGAGCATCGCGGGGGTTCTCAGGGCCTCGGGCGAGTTGTCGAGCACGTGGTTCGCGAAATTGCGAGCCACCACCATCTCCTCGAACTCGTCGTCGACCATGTCGGGTACGTGCTCGACCGGCTCAGCGTGGCGCTTCGAATCGCGCAGCACATTGAGGCAGTGGTTCGTCGTGATTCGGTGAATCCACGGGAGCACGGCGTCTTCACTTGGCGCCGAGTCGATGTGCTTGAGCACCTTCATGAACACGTCTTGGGTCGCGTCTTCGGCGACGACCTGGTTCTTCAACAGACGGCGGCAGCGCGCGTAGATGGTCGGCCCATACTTGGCGTACATCGCTTCAACTCGGTTCGTCGCAGCCATGGGGTCTTCCTCGGGCGAGCAGCAAGTACGAACTACTTGCCTACATGGTCGTACCCGGGGAGACCGAAGTTGCGCGAGGCGGCAGACAGATCGTGCCAATTGATTTGCCCTCCCACGCCAGCACTCAACGCATTGTATTCGCAGCCGAATTACTGATTTTCACAATAGAGTCTTGACGACTCTTTTTATGATATATATGACTCTTTCACGGAGATCTTCATGAGCGCACCGCTGCTGGCAACCGACGGGTACAAGTTTTCGATGGCCGAGGCGGGGTGGCCACTGCGCCGGGAGACCTTCTATTCGTCGCATCGGAAGGGTGGCCTGCAGGTGCTGCCTTTCGATGTCGAGGCGGAGCTGGCTTTGCTGATGCCGGTCGCGCAAGCGGGCGACTGGGAGTGGCTTCGTAATCATGATTATGAAATGGGCGGGGGCTTCAAGGCCGCCATCGCCACCTACGCGGTCACGGTGCGGGCCCTGCCTCGCTTTTCGGTCTTTCACGATCGGGAGCCGATCTTTTCGATCACCGGCCCCTCGGCGCTGGTCTCATGGCTCGAGCCGCTGGTGCTGACCTGGAACTACCGAATTCAAGTCGCGACGGTTGCGTTGCTTCGACCCGAGGCATTGGGGCAATCGGTGGGCACCGTGACCTGCGAAGCCCAGCGTGACCTGGTGCTTCGAACCCTCGACGCGGTTGGCGTCAAGGCGCCTCCGATTCGGGTCGATGCCGATGGCTACATCGAGCGCGTTCGGGCTCAAGCGGCGGCCCTGGTCGCAGTGACCGCCGACGCGGGGAGGATCTTCGAGGTCGGCCTGCGAGCGGCGAGCTGCCTCGAGCAGCACTTGCTCGCGCTCGAGGGCTGCAAGGCCGCGGGCGTGATGCGCACCAGCAACGTGTACGGCGCGAAGGTCAAGGGCCTGGTGCCCGTCGGCACGATGGGGCACGAGCACATTCAGCGGTACGGCAGTGACCCGGCCGCGTTTCGCGCGATGATTGAGCGGCGTCACCAGCGTTCGAGCTTTCTGCTCGACACGTTCGACACCATCACTTCGGGGCTGCCGGCGGCCTTCGAGATCATGGCCGAGCGCAAGGGTGCGCACGACTCGATTCGCTACGACTCGGGTGACAAGGAGCTGCAGTACCGGCACGCCGCGAAGCTGGCGAACGCGATGGGTTTGCGGCCGGTTCAAATTCTCGAAGACGGGTTCGATGAAGCGCAGACCAGGCGCTTCGAAGCGCTCCGCGTCGAGCTCGGCGTGCGACCCGAAGAGCAAGTGTATGGGTACGGCGGGTATCTCGTGGCACAGACCTCTGGTTCGGCGCTGACCCGAGACCGGGTCTCGGCGGTCTACAAGCTGTGTCAAACCGGGCAGCGCGCGACGATGAAGTTCGGCAACGAAGCCGGCGCGGGCAAAGAGAGTCTCCCCGGGCGGCCGGTGTTGTTTCGACGAGGCGCGGGGGTCAGTGGCCCATTCGGCATCGTCGGGCAAGCAGGCGAAGCGCCTCCGCCCGGGTACGCGGCGCTCGACGCGGTCGCCGATCTTCAGACAAATCTTCGCGTCGCACGCGAGGTCGCCTCGGCTGATTTGCGCCTTGGGCTTTCGGCGCAGACGCAGGCGCTCACCGACTCGCTCCGCACGGCCGCGTTTGGAGTGAAAACATGACGCGCGAGAGCCGTGCGTACTTGACCGGGGCCAGCGCACGAGCCAGGGCATTCGACATCACGCCTGCGGTGACGGCTGCCCGCGGCGCGTTCGAGAAATTCGCACTCGATGAGCCGCTCGCCGACGCGCTCGAGCGCTCAGCGGGCGAGGCGACGGTCGAGTTTGAGACGACGTCTGGAGAGATGCCTGCCGCTGGCGCCTTTGAGAAGTTCGCATTCGACGAGCTGCGAGCCGGCGCGCTCGAGCGCTCAGCGTGCGAGGCGACGGTAGAGTTTGAGACGACGTCTGGAGAGATGCCTGCCGCTGGCGCCTTTGAGAAGTTCGCATTCGACGAGCTGCGAGCCGGCGCGTTTGAGCGCGCAGCGTGCGAGACGACGGTCGAGTTTGAGATGACGTCTGGAGAGAGGCCTGCCGCCGGCGACTTCGAGAACTTCGCATTCGACGAGCTGCGCGCCGGCGCGTTCGAGCGCGCAGCGGGCGCGGCGACGGTCGAGTTTGAAACGACGTCTGGAGAGAGGCCTGCCGCCGGCGCCTTCGAGAAGTTCGCATTCGACGAGCTGCGCGCCGGCGCGTTCGAGCGCGCAGCGGGCGAGGCGACGGTCGAGTTTGAAACGACGTCTGGAGACGTGCCTACCGAAAGCGCCTTCGAGAAATTCGCACTCGACGGCACGCCCGCGAACGCGCTCGACTGCAAAGTGGGCGCGGCGCCAGTCGTGTTCGAGACGACGTCTGTCGCGAAATTCGCATTCGACGGCCCGCTCGCCGACGCGCTTGAGTGCACATTCGACCTGGCCTTGGCGGTCGCGTTCGCCGCCGGCGGTGCACTGGTGGCTGCACCGGGCGCCGAGACCCCCTCAGTCCTCCCTGGCCTTGCGCACGACAGGCTCGTCGCTCGCTCGGAGATTATCAGCGCGGTGATTCATTCGTCGGCTTCGGGAGCGTTCATATGATTCGCGGCGCGTCGGTGATCGGCCGGGAGCACGTTCGGTTGGGCCGCAACAATCAAGACGCGTGGGCGAGCGCAGAGCACCGACGTGCCCAGACCATCGTCGTCGCCGACGGCTGTTCGAGCGAAACGAATTCAGAAGTCGGCGCCCAACTGGCGTCGCGGTGGCTCGCTCGGTGGGTTGCACAGCACTCAGCTGACCAAGCCCTCGATGCCCAGCTCGCGCTCGATGCGACCCGCGCGTTGACGGCTTGGCTGTATCGCCTCGCCAGCTCGCTCGATGGCGACGAGGCGAGCGTGATTCAGCACTACCTGCTCTTCACCGTGCTCTGCGCGACGTCGTTCGGCGACAGCACACTGGTGTTCGGCATCGGCGACGGCGTGGTGCAGGTCGACGAGCGGCTGATTCTCCTCGACTCCGGCCCCGAGAACGCGCCGAGCTACATCGCCTACCGCCTCACCGGAGCGACCAGGCCCGAGCCGCAGATTCATTTCATCGGCACCGCGCGCCAGGTCACACTGATGACCGATGGGCTCGAACCCGTCGCCCACCGCGCCACCACATTGCTCTCAGAGCTGGGAGCGAACCCCCGCGCACTGCAACGGCGATTGAACGTTTTTTCCGAGACCGAACGGCTGCTCGACGACGCGACGATCGCGACCCTCGCGGTGGAGGCGTGATGGACGTCTTCCTCGCCAATGCCCGCGTTCACCTCGACGACTCCGACCTTCTCGGCGAAGGCGGCGAAGCGCGCGTGTACCGCTACAAAGACCTCGCGTTGAAGGTGTTTCATGCGGTCACCCCTGGCACCCCTGAGGCCACGGTTCGCGCGCAAAAGCTGAAGAAGCTCAACGCGTTTCCCGGAGGGTTGCCGCTCGAGGTGGTCGCGCCGACGGGGCCGTTGACCGACGCCAAGAGCCGGGTCGTCGGCTACGCGATGAAAGCAGTCACAGGTGAAGACGTCGGCCGGCTCGGCTCTCGCAAGCGACGCGCGAGCAACCTCGAGGTCACCGAGCTGTTTTGCAACTTGCAGCGCGTGGTCAGCCAGCTGCACGCGAGCAAGGTCATCATCGGCGACTTCAATGACGGCAATGTGCTCTTCACTCGCACCACGCCGTACCTCATCGATGCCGATTCAATGCAGTTCGCCGGCATTCCATGCGCGGTCGGCCACGAGAAATTTCTCGACCCGGCGCTCTATGGAGTCGACCTCGCTGCCGCCCCGCGCTTCACCGAGGGGAGCGACTGGTACGCCTGGGCGGTGATGCTGTTCTCGAGCCTGATGTACGTGCACCCGTTCGGTGGCACCCACGCGAAGCTCGGCACGCTCCTGCGCCGGGCCGAAGCGCGCCACTCGGTGCTCAAGCCCGATGTCACCTGGCCCCGGCTCGCCGCTTCGCGGAGCTGCCTGCCCGACGACGCGCTGCACTGGTTCTCATCGGTCTTCGATCGCGACGAGCGCAGCGTGCCACCGCCAGCGATGACCTCTCTGCGCTGGTCGAAGTGCAAGTGCGGCACCGAGCATGCGCGTGCGGTGTGCCCTGAATGTCACGCCCTCGGAGCGCCGATCGTCAGGCAGGTCTTGCGCGCCAAAGGCCGATGCGTCGCGCGCACCGCATTTCAAACCGGCGGTCGAATTCTCGCGGCCGCGATGCAGGGTGGCCTGCGCTACGTGTACGAAGAGAACGGCGTCGTACGCAGAGAAGACGGCAGCCACGTGGGCTCGGCGAACGCGACGGGCCACTATCTGCTCTCGGGTGCCACGACCTGGGCGCTGAGCGCCGGCGGCGATGTCGAGCGGGTGGTGAATGGCAAGGTGACCGAGCGCCTGCACACCGGCGTGCGCGCAGGCACCGCCGTCTTTGGAGCCTCGACGAGCTCGAGCTATCGGCAGGAGCACGAGTGGTTGATCGAGGTGAACTCCGGCTCGCGCGTCGGTCAAGTGCTCGAAGGCCAGACTTGGCTCTGGTCGGGCGAGCGCTTGTCTCTGGGGTTCTACCGGGCGGGCGGGTTCACCCACGCTTTCTTGATTCGCGCGGGGAGGGCAGGGCTGGTGCAGCTGGCCGCTCCAGCATGGGCCGGCCGTATCGTCGAGGCCAACGCGGTGTTCGACGCACACCACGCGCTGCTTTCGGTCGTGACCGATGCCGATGGCAAAGAGACCGTGCATCGCACCTTGTATTCAGACGGCGGCGCTCTGCTCGCGCGCGGCACCGGTGGCCCAAAAGGCAACGCGGCATTGATGAACGGCAAAGTCGTGCTCGCCACCGATGGGGGCCTGGTGCTGCTCAAGGTCGATTCAGGTGTGTTTCTCGAGTCGGTTCATTTCGCCGACACCCAGCCCTTCGTCAGCGCGGGAGACGAACTGCTGCCTCAGCCCGACGGCTCGTTGCTGGTCGTCGGGCCCCGCGACATCACCCAGCTCACTCTCACGTAAAGGAGGTTCACCATGTCGTTGCCGTTACCGTCGTTTTACGAGCCGAAACAAGTGCCTGCGCTGTACCTGGAGCGCGCGGGGTTGGTCGCCGATGCCGGCGAGGCTTTCGCCAAGCATCACGGCATCAAGCCCGCGGGCGCAGACAAGTTCAAGATCGCCGCTTTCGGCATCGATGTGCAGGTGGGCTTCTGCACGCCTGGCGCGAGCCTCTTCGTGCCCGGCGCGGTGGAGGACACGCAGCGCACCATCGAGTGGCTGTACCGAAACCTGGGTGAGATCAGCGGGCTGTTCTTCTCACTCGACACCCATCGCATGTTTCAAATCTTTCACCCCTCGTGGTGGGTCGACGCGAAGGGCAATCACCCGGCTCCGATGACGCCGATTTTTCACGAAGAAGTGCGCTCAGGAAAATGGACGGCGGTCACCCACCCGAAGGAGAGCCTCGAATACGTGAAGAAGCTCGAGACCACCGGCAAGTACGTGCTCACGGTGTGGCCGTACCACACGCTGCTCGGCGGCCTTTCTCACGCGTTGGTGCCAGCGATGATGGAGGCGTCGCTCTTTCACGCCGCCGCGCGCAAGCACCAGACGCACTTCGAGACCAAGGGCAC
>JANLPS010000311.1:0-28640 GCA_031367385.1 Archangium sp.
GCGCTTCGGTCTCGGCGCTGCCGTCCCAATGGGCCAACAAGAAGCCGTCTTCGGCCTTGGCCTTCATCTCGTCGTACGAGTTCACCTCGAAGGTGTGCGCCTCGCGAAACGCCTTGGCCTTGGTGAAGAGGTCTTTCTGCATGCCGTCGAGCATCTCGCGGGCCTTGGCGACGGCCGACTCGAGCTGCACGAATTCTTTTTGCCGGTTGTCGCGGCGCACCAAAACGCACTGATTCTTCTCGAGGTCTTTGGGCCCCAGCTCCATGCGAAGGCAGACGCCGCGCAGCTCGTATTCGGCGAACTTGAACCCCGGGCCCTTCGACTCGTCGTCGTCGATGATGACCGAGAGCCCCGACTTCTTGAGCTCAGCGCTCAACGCGTGGGCTTTCTCTTTGACCTTGGTGCGCTCGTCAGGGCCCTTGCCGATGATCACGATCACGCAGTGGGTCGGCGCCAACCGCGGCGGCACCACCAGCCCGTTGTCATCGGAGTGCGTCATGATCAACGCGCCGATCAACCGAGTCGAGACGCCCCAGGAGGTCTGCCAGACGAACTCTTTCTTGCCCTCGCGGCTCTGGTACTGCGTCTCGAACATCTTGGCGAAGTTCTGACCCAGGTTATGCGACGTGCCGGCCTGCAGGGCCTTCTTGTCCTGCATCATGGCTTCAATCGAGTACGTGCTGTCAGCCCCGGGGAACTTCTCGCTCTCGGTCTTCTGCCCGCTCATCACCGGCATCGCCATGTAGTCTTCGGCGAAGGTCTTGTAGACGTCGAGCATCTTGAGCGTCTCTTCTTGGGCGTCACCTTGCGTCTCGTGGCAGGTGTGGCCCTCTTGCCAGAGAAACTCGCTGGTTCTCAAGAACATGCGCGTGCGCATTTCCCAGCGCATCACGTTCGCCCACTGGTTGATCAGCAGCGGCAGGTCACGGTAGCTCTGCACCCACTTCGCGAAGCTGCGGTTGATGATCGTCTCTGAGGTCGGGCGAATGACGTAGCGATGGCCTTCTGGCAACGGCGACCCGCCGGCGTGCGTGACCACAGCGAGCTGCGGCTTGAACCCAGCAACGTGGTCTTTCTCGCGCTCGAGATACTCTTCGGGGATCAGCATCGGGAAATACGCGTTCTGGTGCCCGGTGTCTTTGAACATGCCGTCGAGGGCTTTTTGCATGTGCTCCCAGATGGCGTAGCCATTGGGTCGAATCACCATGCAGCCTTTGACGTCAGAGTTGTCAGCCAGCTTCGCGCGCTGAACGAGGTCGTTGTACCAACCGCTGAAGTCGGCCTCTCGCGTCGGCAACGCGAGGTCGTTCTTCTTCTTGCCGCCCTGGTTCTGCTGATTCTTCTGCTGGTCTGACATGGTGCACAGCACCTAGAGCAGCCAGCAGGCAAAGACAACGCTTGCGCTACGGAGGCGGCAAGAACGCCCAGCGCGAGATGTGATCGTAGTCGGCGGTGTTGACGTTGCTCATGTTGACCGCGGCGCCATCAACGCCCGAATTCTGATCGACCGGCGCGTAGTAGATGTCAGCCGAGCCCTTGCCACCGCCGCGGGTCGACGAAAACGACAGCAACAACCCGTCTTTCGACCACGTGGGCCACGAGTTCGGGCCCACCGCATTGAGCAACGGCAGCTTCAAGATCTGCCCCGTCGCCACCTCGACCAGCTGCACGACCGAGTCGGGTGCCGAGCGGGTGCTCTGGCCCTTGGCGCTGTAGGTGTAGGCGATGTACTTGCCGTTCGGCGAAAACTCGGGGAGGTAATTCTCGCCCGGAGTGCCACTCGCGCCGGGCACCACGGTGGCCACCCCGCCCTTCTCAGGAATGGTGACGAGGTCAGTCGGGCCGGTGATGCCGAAATCTCCGGCGTCGGCGGTACCGCTGCCGCGAACCAGCACGATCTTGCCGTTCGGGCCCCACGAGGGCTGCGTGTAGATGTACGCAGGGTCGTCGGTGCCGGGCAACGTGCCGATGACTCCCGCGGTGACCGAGGCGAGCTTGAGCACTTTGCCCTCGTTGTAGACGAACTGGTACGGCGGGTCGGTCTTGGGGTTCGGGTTCCACGAGGGGTACTGGCCACCCCCGGTGTTGGGGATGGGGATCGCCCCCAAGGTGCGCGCGTCGAGAATTCGCATCGTCGGAGGCGTGCCGTACTCGAGCAAGGCGATGAACTTGCCGTCGGCGCTGACGGTGTGACAGCCCGAGCAGCTCTCGCCGGCCTTGGTGCCGTACACCGGGCTGCGATTCGGGGGCCCCTGCAGATTCGTCTTCATCACCGTGCCCTCCTGGGTGGTGGTGACGGCGGCGGCTTGCCACGTGTACATGACCTCTCCCGCGTCGGCCGAGACGGTCTGGGGGCCTACGTCGAGCGGTATGAGCTGCTTGGTGAACACCGGGTCATCTGAAACGACCTCGATCGAATCAGCCAGATTGCCGCCAGTCGTGGGTGAGACAGTCACCAGTTGAATGACGCTCGCTCCCGCTGAGAGGGCGATCGGCAAGGTCGGAGAAGGCGTCAACGAGAACGGGCTCGTCGCGCCCAGCACCTTCATCGACTGAATCGCCACCGCCGAGCCACCGCAGGCGGTCATGGTCACCTGGAGCGTCTGGGTCGCCCCAACGCCGACACTGCCGAAGTGCAAGCGCGCCGGGCTGATGCACAAGCGGCGAACACCCGACTTGGCCGTGATGGGGATGTTGAGCGTCAGCTTGGGGCCGCTGAACAAACCGGCGGTGTAGTTGATCAGCAGGTTGTTGTTGTCTGCGCGAGCGATGGTCGGCGCGTAGGTGAGACCGACCGTGGTGCCGCCGCCGAAGCCGCCAACGCCGCCGCTGCCAACGATGCCGAAGCTCACTTTGCTCATCACGAAGTTCGTGTTCGGAGTCGCGAGGGCCGCGCCAGTCAGGGTGCAGGGTTCTCCGTCGGGGCTCTGCGCGGTCAACAACACCGAGCTGATGGCGCGGTCGCCGAGCTCAACGCCTCCGAAGTCAATCGCCCTCGGAGTCGCCTTGAGCAAGCACGCCGGCGGGTCGATGCCTTGGCCCGACAACGGCACCGTCAGTGTCGGCGTGGCCGGGTCATCAGAGACGACCGTCAAATTCGCCGCGTCGTTCTGATTGCCGGTGGGCACGTAGTGAATCTTCGAATTCACTGACGTCTTCGGAGCGAGCACCAACGGAGCCGAGGCCCCACCGACACTGAAGGTGGGGCTGCCGACGATCGAGATGCTCGAGATCATGCACGCCACCGAGCCGACATTATTGAGCGTCACCACGCCGTCTTGGCTCGAGCCTGTCGGAGTGCTGCCGAAGGCGAGGCTGGTCGGGCTCGCGATCATCTTGCAACTCAATGAGCTCGCCGCGAGGGCCTTGAGTTGAATCGTCACGACCGGGGTGAGCGGGTCGTCGGTCGTGACCTGCAGCGCTCCAGCGAAGGCCGCGTCGACGCCGGGGGTGAAGACGACCGAGAACACCTGCTCCTCGTTTACCGCCATCGAGCGCGTCGTCGCCTGATACGGGCTCATCGTGAACAGCAGCGGAGTGCCGTCGAGAAACGACGAGCCGCCATAGTTGAGGGCCGCATCGCCCTTGCTGGTGATGCGAACCTTGCGCGCGACCGGCGGAGCGTTGAGCAGCATCGAGCCGTACTCGATGGTCAGCACCGGGTTCGCCGCCGATGCACACTCATAGGTGCCCGCCGTAGTCGTCTCTGCGCACACCTCAGCCAGCGCCGCGTGGGCTTGACCCTTCACCTTTACCGTGACGCTCGCGAGCCTGGGGTCGGTGGTGGTGAGATCGATGATCGCCTCGACGGCTCCGCTGCGGGTCGGCTTGAAGCTGACGATCACCGTGAACGACCCAGACAGGTTCACCAGCTTCGGCACGTCATCGCCGCCAACGCTGAACGCCGCGTCTGACCCTTCGCGAAATCGCACCGACTTCACGGTCGCGGTGTCGTTGCCGAGGTTCTGAATGACGATCAACCCGGTGGCCGTTTCACCGACGCGCAGGGTGCCGAGATCGAGCAGGTACTGATCGCCCTCTTTGACGGTGGGCGCCTTGACGATCAGCTCGGGGGCAATGGTGCCCAGCTTCTGGCTGCAGGTGCACCCCGCGGGTATCAGTAACGTCAGCGCCAGCAATGAGACGATTCGCAAAGGAGGACTCCTGGGGTGGCGGGGCCCCAGGAGATAGTTGATTGCCGACGGCGAAGGCAAACCGTGACGCGATTTCTTTTTAGTTGGGCACTGCGGCCGGCATCACCGAAACGTTGTGAAACTTCGACCCGTTGCACTGGTCGATGATGCGAACCAAGTCTTCGTACGCGACGACGTCTTCGGCCTCGACGGTGATGGTGCCCTCGCTCGGGCGGTCGTCTTTGAGCTGCGCGAGCGCGACCTGCAGTGGGTGCAGCTCGAGCGCCCCTTTCTTGTTGCGAACGACCGGCATGGTGCCGACCGTGGTGCCTCCGACCGAGAGCCTGAGCTCGTTGCCAGTCACCAACAGGTTCACCGGCATCGGGGGTGGCGTATCGCTGCTGGGCGCCGAGCTGTCTTGCCCCGCGGTCGTGACCTGCAGCGCGCCAAGCTGGGTCCACGTGCCGGCTTGAATGAAGAAGGCGATGGTGACCGCCATCAGGTCGATGAAGGGCACCATGTTCAAGGCCGCGTCGAGTGACTTCTTGCCGCCCTTGGAGCTCGTGCCCAAGTCCATTCCACCGGCCATGTGAACCTCGCGTGTGATGTGTGGCTTTGGCCAGACACCGCCTTCATGGCGAGGTTCCAACTCAGGCCCGCGCGGTGCTCGAACGGCGAAACATCAGCAGCAAGAACAGCGGGCCGCCCAGCAGCGCGGTGATGACGCCGACCGGGGGCTCGGTGTGAAAGACGGTGAACAACAACCGCGCGCCCAGGTCGGCGAGCATCAGAAACGAGGCTCCGAGCAGGGCGCTGGCTGGCAGCGCAATTCGCTGATCAGCACCGAAGAGCAACCGCGTCAGGTGCGGCACCAACAACCCGACGAAGCCCACCAGGCCCGAGAGCGCCACCGCCGAAGAGACCGCCAGCGACGCCATCACGAAGAGCACCAGGCGGGTGCGCCGCACGTCGATGCCGAGGCTGCGCGCGTCATCATCACCGAGGGTCATCACGTTGAGCTTGGCCGACAGCGCGACCATCACCGCGATGGCCAAGAGCACCACGGCCGCCGTGGCAATCAGGGTCATCGGCGCTTCTTGACCGAGCGTGCCCGAGAGCCAGAACAGAATCTCACCGAGCTTGTCGGGCGCGACCAGTGCCTTGATGAAGATGATCGCCGCCAGCGCGAAGGCGTTGAAGATGACGCCCGCGAGCAGCGTGGTGTGCGGCCCACCCAGCCGGCCAACCGAGAGCACCAGCAGGGTCGCTCCGACTGCGCCGCCCAAGGCCAGCAACGACGGGGCCGAAAACCCGAGCACGCTGGCCGTCAGCCCGAGCGCGAGCGCCACGGTTGCTCCCAAGGCCGCACCGCCGCTGACGCCGAGCACGAAGGGGTCGGCGAGGGCATTTCGCATCAGCGACTGCAGCGTCATGCCGCTGGCCGCGAGCGCCGCGCCGACGATCGCCGCGAGCACCACCCTGGGCAGCCGCAGCCCGTAGAAGATGGTCTCGTCGACCGAGCCCGGCGTTCGAATGCCTTGCCATGAAATCGACTGCTCACCCAGCGCGACGCAGAGCGCGAAGCACAGCAGCGCGAAGCCGAGGCACCCGGCGACGGCGAGTGTCAACCGCCGGGCAGAGAACACGTCACCACTCCGTGCGGGTCACGACGGGCAACTGCAGGGCGCGTTCGCGGTCGAGGTCTAAGTTACCGACGTGCAGCGAGATCGGGCTCTGCACCCACTTGTAGATGCTTTGGGTGAACAGCTTCACGAAGCGCTTCACCCACGTCTCGAGCGTCGCCCGCGGGTGCTCGGGGAACATCGTGCTCACCGCCTCGAACACCTCGGCCGGGCTCAGCTTCTCGCCCGCGAAGAGGTGAAAACAGACGTCGAGCACGGTGAACGGCATCAGCTCTTCTTCGCCGACCTGGTTGGGCGCGAGCTCGGGGCCCGCGGGCCGCGCGGTGACCAGGCGAATGCCTTCGTAGTGGTGCTTCTCTGAGAGGTAGTCGAGCATGTACATCACCACTGTCTTCGGCAGATTCGCGATGACCGCCAGCGCGCCCATCAGGTCTCCGCCGATGGTGGTGTAGCCGACCGATTTCTCCGACATGTTGCCGGTCTGCAAGAACAGGCCGCCCGAGGTGTTCGCCCAGTTCCACATGCGCTGGGCGCGAAGGCGGGCTTGCACGTTCTGACGTGTGATTTCGGTCAGCTCTTTGCCGCCGCCGAGCATCGCCTTGGTGGCCTCCATCTCGCGCTCGAAAGCATCGTCGATGCTGATGACGGTGAACTTCACGCCCAGCTCACGCGCGATGGTCTCGGCCGCGTGTTGGGTCGCGTCAGACGAGAACCGGGTCGGCATGTAGAAGGTCTCGATCGGCACCTTGGCGCGGCTGGCGTACCGGTGGGCGATGAGCAGGGTCAGCAGTGAGTCGCGGCCACCCGAGAGCGCGATGCCGATGCTCTTGAAGCCACGGGTTTTTTCAAAGTAGTCGCCGATGCCCAGCGAGAGCGCGTCGAGCACGTCTTCGCAGTACGTCTCGCGCGACGACTTCACGTTCTCGGGGCCCGGCAAGAAGTAACTGCGATGCCAGGGGAAGGGGTAGACGAGCGTCTCGCGCTTGGTCACGACGGGCACCTTGATGGTGTCGCACGGCGTCTCTTTGGCGGCCCAGCTGCGGCGGTCATCGCGCCAGGTGGTGTTCTCGGTGCGCAGCCGCAGCGTGCGCTCGAGGTCGACCACCGTGGCGGCCCAGGTCTGCTGAAACCGCGGCAGCTCGAGCGCCATGCGGCCGTTCTGGTTGACGTAGCCGCCACCGTCGAAGATCAGCCCGTCTTGCGCGCCGACCTGGTTGACGTACGCGACGGTGCACTGGTGATCAGACGCGCGGGTCGAGATCATCTCGCGGCGGGTGCCGTCGACGCCGATGCGAAATGGAGACGCCGAGATATTGCAGATGAGCTCGGCGCCCGAGTAGGTGCGGCGGCGAATCGGGCCGTCGACGCTCCACATGTCTTCGCAGACCTCGAGCCCGAGCACGCCGAAGTCGCACTCGAAGACGAAGTCGCCCAGGGGCACGCCGCGGTGCAATTCGTTCATGCCTGGCAGGCCACGCGCGAAGGTTCGGCCCTCGTAGAAGATGTTGTAGGTGGGCAGCTTTTCTTTGGGCACCAACGCGTGAATGGTGCCCCCGCCGACGACCGCCGCGCAGTTGTAGCGCAGGCCATGCTGGGCGATGGCCACGCCGATGATGCTCACCAATGACAGCGAGGCCGTCTCTTTGGCGTAGCGCTGCAGCTCGAGCCACTGCTTGTCGACGAAACCGTGCCACTGCACCAGGTCTTCGCAGGGGTACCCGCCAATCGTCTGCTCGGGGAAGAGGGCGACCGTGACGTGCGCGGCGGCCATCTCTTTGACCTGCGCCAGGGCTCGGTCGACGTTGGCTCCGAAGGCGCCGACCGTGGTGTTGATGCTGCCGAGGCCGACTTTGACGAGTCGCATGCGCGGCACCCTAGCTCACCCGTCAGGGTCAGCGAGCCTTCGCGACCCGTGCCAGCCGCTCATCGCGACGCCGCTGGGCCTCTTTTTCGACGACCCTGAAGGTCTCGGCCACGCCCTCTTGGTTGCCCAGGTTCGCGGCGAACGGAGGCACCCACCCGCCCGGGTCGACCGCGAAGGTGTAAACCACATGGCTCTTCGAGCCGTCGCCGATGGGGGTCACCCGCCAGCCACCGTCATTTTTCAGCAACCGCACCACATCAGGCGTGCGCGGCAACCGGTCAGGCTCGGCCGACCAGGTGTCTTCGAACGCGCCAGACCCGTCGGGCTTCACCCACTGCACGACTGAAACTCGCTCGACGTAGTCGCGCTTGCCGACCAGCGGCAGGTCGATGAGCGTGTAAATCAACCGGCTGCCGTCGGGCCGGTCGCCGCCCACCTGCCGGGCCTCTTTGAGAAACGGCATGAAGTAGCGAAAGCGCTCGACCGCCAACAGGGTCGTCTGGAGGTCTTGCACCGGCGCGGCGATGTCACCCTCGGCCCAGACCGCTTTGATGGGAGTGCCCGGAATCGCTCGGTTTTTGATGGTGATCGGCCCCTTGAGCACGGTCTCCCAAGGCGCTTCTTCAGCCTGGGCCGCGAAGGCCAGCACCACAGCAAGATGAACGAGACGGGAGCGTTTCATGGAGCACATCACAGGTGACCGCTAATTCATCAAACCTTCTGGTTTTCGGGGGCGGAGCTGACCGACCAACAACAGCAGCTCCTCAGTAACAACCCGTACGCGGGAGGACACGTCGAGCTCGCTCAAAATTTCATAGCGCTGAATTGCGTCGTCGAAGATGGCGGCGGCGACCACGTCAGCCAACATGCCGCCCTTGGCGCGCGCGGTGACCTGGGCGATGCGCTGCCCCACGTCTTGCGGCAGCCGGGCCACCAATTCGAGCACCGCCTGGCGCAGCTCGGTCTCTTCGGAGCCGTCGAAGCTCGAGTCGGGCAACACCTCGGCCTCGACCTCGCGGTACTCGTTGGTCTGGGGCAGCTCGCGCACCAGCCGGGCCCGGGCCACGCCCACCAGCACCAGGTTGTACCGCCCGTCTTCGGTCTGCTCGTGCTGGCTGATGACGCCCACGCAGAGCATGTCTTCCAAGCCCGGAGCGGTCGGCAGCCGCTCCTGCCCCGGTATCACCTGGGCCATCGCGAACACCCCATCGGTCTCGAGCGCGTGTGCCACCAGCTGCCGGTAGCGGGGCTCGAAGATGTGCAGGGGCAGGGCACCGCCCGGCAGCAACACCGCGCTGGGCAGGGGAAACACCTTCAGCCGCTTGGCCGCTGCGCGAACCCGGTCAAGCGCGTCGCTCACGCCGCGGCCTGGGGCTTGGGGGCGTGGCGGGCTCGAAGCCAGCCGATGATGCCAGGCAGAATCGAGATGAAGACCACCACGATGATGACCTTCTCGATGTGCTTGCCGATGTCGGGCACCACCTGGCCGATGAAGTAGCCGATGAGGGTCATCGAGCCGACCCAGGCGGCTCCGCCGATGACGTTGTACGCGGCGAAGCGGCGGTACGGCATGCCTGCGATGCCCGCGACCACCGGCACGAAGGTGCGAACGATGGGCATGAAGCGGGCGACGATGATCGCCTTGCCGCCGTGCTTCTCGTAAAACGCGTGCGCGGCCTTCATGTTCTCGGGCTTGAAGAGGCGCGACTGGGGCCGGTTGAAGAGCGCCGGGCCCGACTTCTTGCCGATGAAGTACGAGACCGCGTCGCCGATGATCGCCATCGGTATCAACAGCGCGTTCAGGTACAGCAGGTTCAAGTCACCCTTGGCGGCGTAGGTGCCGGCGACCACCAGCAGCGAGTCTCCGGGCAAGAAAGCGATCAACGCGCCGGTCTCGGCGAAGATGATCAACGCCATGCCGGGGTAGCCCGCCCAGGCGATGGCCAGGCCCGGGTCGCGCAGCCAGCCGAAGAGCGTCTTGAAGAGGTTGACGACGAAGTCCATGGGCGGGCGCGTTAGCACGGGCCCACGCAATGAAAAAGGCACCCGGTCGCCCGAGTGCCCTTTGCACCTTTCGTTCAGCGAAATCGGAGCGTTAGTCGCGTGAAGCCGACTCGCCGCCCTCTTTCTTCACGCTCGCCGCCATGGTGGCGAACGAGATGTTGCCGTAGCCGGCCGAAGCGCAGCTGAACATCACCCGCTTGATGATCTTGAACTGGGCCGACTTGTCGGCCTGAATGTTCACGTCACCCTTGAAGGCGTTGACGTCTTGCGCGGCGTTGTGCAGGTCTTCGAACTGCTTCTTCATGTCGCGCAGCTTCTCTTCGAGCGCGGGGATGTTGAGGTATTCTTCACGGGTCAGGTCGTCGACGCGGCCCACCAGGGCGCCTGAGATCAGCACCTCGGTCTTCGACACCATCACCACCGGGGCGAGCACCAATTCGTCGGTGTTCGCGGCCTCGGGCAGGTTGATGTCTTTGGTCATCATCAACACCTCTCCGTTCGAGAAGTTCGCGACCAGAAAGAGCACCAAAATCACGAACATGTCGACCAACGGCGTCACGTTGAGGTCGGAGTTCATGTTCTTCTTGTGGTGCAGCCCGTGCCCGAACACCTTCGAGTGCTCGAGTCGTTTGCCGAACCGCTTACCGGGAGCCTGAATGGCCATAAGTCGTTTGCCTTAGAAAAAAAATTACGTCGATGCCGGTGAGACCGACACGCTGGGAAATTGCGCGCCGATGCAGTTGTCGATGATGCGAACGAGGTCGTCATACAAGACCGCGTCTTCGGTCTGCAGCGTGATGGCGCTCTGATCAGGCTGATCTTTTTTGATCTGGGCCAAGAAGCCGGTGAGCTTGGTCAAGTCAACCCGGCCCTTTTCGTCACGCGTCACGGGGATGGTGTCGAACGGCGTGCCACCGACCGAGAGCTTGAGCTCCTTCTCGGTGATCAACAGATTGACCGGCTGCTTCTGATCTTGCGGCGCCTGCTCTTCAGCCGAGCTTTGGCCCGACTGCGAGACCTGCAGGCGGCCGAGCTGCGTCCACACGGCTGACATGATCAAGAACACGATGGTCACGGCCATCAAGTCGATGAAGGGCACCAAGTTAATGCTGGCGTCGAGCGGCTTTTTGCCACCTTTGCCACCACCACCTAAATCCATGCCACCGGCCATGGGCGCTTCTCCTTCCGTACCGCAAAGACGAAATCTTCTGTTGGTTCAAGACAGCGGCGAAACTTGTGGGTTCCGCCGGCTGCCGGGAGGCTCTTTGTGCTGCTTACTCTTCGGCGTTCGCCGGCACCGTCATGTTCTTGAACTTGTCTTTGTTCTGAACAATCAGGTTGAGCACGGCAACCGACGTCTCGTTGATGTCGTTGATCAACGATTGCGTACGGCCGTTGAGCACTGAGAAGAAGATGAGGAGCGGGATGGCGGCGATCAGACCGAAGCGGGTGCAGTTCATCGCTTCGCCGATTGAACCGGCCAAGATGGTCGAGCGGTCGGCCGGTGAGGCGTGCGCGACGGCCTTGAACGAGTTGATCAGACCGTCGACGGTGCCGAGCAGACCGGCGAGCATGGCCGCGTTGCCCAACATCGCGAGGTAGCCTGAGCGGGCCTCGAGGCGGGGGGTCTCACGCAGCGACGCTTCGTCGAGCGCGGCCTGGGTCTCTTCTTCACCCTTGGGCACGTTCATCAAGCCCGACTTGATCACGTTGGTCAGCGGCGTGGGCTTCTGGCCAGCGACGTAGTTGATCGCCTTGTCGAGATCGCCTGCGTAGATGTGCTTCTTCAAGCCACGCAGAAACCCGTCTTTGTTGATGGCCGCGCCGAAGAACAAAACGATCGCGCGTTCTACGGTGATGGCGAGGCCAATGACGAAGAAGAACGCGATCGGGTACATGCCCCAGCCGCCTTCGTTCCATGCGTCGGCGATCTTGCCGAAAGGACCTTCAGAACCGCCACCTTCAGCGGCCTCGGCGACTCCCAGTGTCAACAGTTGTCCAAGCGTCATTGCGAAATTGCCTCCAACGAGTTTCATCGATGCGAGATCAGCAGAAGCCCACAAACCAACGGTACGTTCGTCTCCGCTCAAGTGGGGGCGATGCTGTGGTGTAAGACGCGGCACCATAGGCCCCGCTAGAAAAGGGTGTCAAGACAACGACGTTCTGACCAAGTTCCAACCTTCACCGGAGCATTCACACAGTGTGGTACAGCGGACCGCGTCATGTCGCGTAAGCGCATCGGAGAGCTGCTTCTCGAACGCCGGGCGATCACCCAAGAGCAACTCGATGCGGGCTTGGTGGCGCAGAAGCGAACCCGGCAGCGCCTCGGCATCACGTTGATTCAGCAAGGTGTGATCAGTGAAGTACAGTTGGCGATCGTGCTCGGTCAGTCGCTGGGTCTGGGCTCGGTCGACCTCTCGAAGGTGCAGGTCGATTGGAGCGCGGTGCACATGCTGCGCGCGCGATTCTGCGAGAATCACGAGGTTTTTCCCTTCGGTATCGAGGGCAAGGGCACGCCGCAGAAGAAGCTGCTGGTGGCGATGAGCGACCCGCTCAACCAGAACGCGATTCAAGAGATCGAGTTTACCACCGGCCTGCAACCGTCGATTCGAGTCGCCACCCACACCCACGTGCGCGACGCGATCTTGCGCTACTACCACAAGGTCTCGGGCTCAGACGGTGGCCGCCCGATGATGACACCTGGAGTGGGCACCGGCAGCGTGAAGCTGGCGCCGCCGCCACCCGCGACCGCGGCCTCGATGGTCGCCCCGACGACCGACACCGGTGACGACGGCGACGTGGTGGTGGGTCAGGAGATCATCGCGCCCAACCCGATGCCGCCCGCCGCCGGAGACCCGATGCTCGAGCGGCTGATCAACGAGCGGCAGAAACAGCTGCAGGCGCAGAAGAAGCTCGCCACCGCCGGCGTCGCGAAAGATTTGGATTTCTTGTTCGGCAGCGCGCCCGACGAGGCCGACGCGGTCGAGAAGCTCGAGCGAAAATTCTGGGTGCTGCTGCAGATCATGGCGCGCAAGGGCATGATCAGCCGCGAAGAGTTCTTGAAAGAGCTCGAGCGAAGCGATGACGATTAGCCAGAGATCATCGGCAAGCGAATCACGAACGTCGTGCCCTGCCCCATTACGCTGCTGACCGAGATCACGCCACCGTGGTTCTCGATGATGCCCTGAACGATCGACAGCCCGAGGCCAGTGCCCTTGCCGTCGGGCTTGGTGGTGAAGAAGGGCTCGAACATCTTGCTCTGCACCTCGGCGGCGACGCCCACGCCGGTGTCGATGATCTTGATCACCGCGTGGTCATTCTCGCGTTCGGTGGCGATGCGAATAGACCCGCCGCTCGGGGTGGCGTGACAGGCGTTGGTGATCAGGTTCACGAACACCTGAATCAGGTTCTGCCGCATCGCCAAGAAGGGAGCAATCGGCTCGAAGGCGCGCTCGAGGTGCACGCCGTGTTTGGTCAGCACGTGCTCGCAAAACCCGATCGCCTTCTCGATGGTCGCGCAGAGGTCGACCTCTTCGGCCTTGTCTTGCGCCGGGCGCGCGTAGCTCACCAGGTCGCGGGTGAATCGCAGCACCCGTTCTGAATTATCGACGATCTTTCGAAACTTGAGCACGTCGCTCTGCTCGGCGGCGGGGTTGGAGATTGCTCGGGTCAGCAGCGCGTCGGCGTAGGTCGCCACCGCGGTCATCGGGTTGTTGATCTCATGCACCACGCTCGCCGCCAGCTGCCCCAGCGAGGCCAGCTTCTCGGCTTGAATGACCCGCTTCTCGAGGTCGCGCACCTTGGTCAGGTCTTGCCCGATGGCGATCACCCCCTCGATGTCACCCGACTGACTGGCCACCGGGCTGGTCGCGAAGGTCACCTTGATCTCGCGGTTGCCACCGGTCTGCAGCACCGTCTCGAAGGCGCCTCCGGCTTCACCTCGCAGCGGCCCACCGAGCAGGCGGCGCACGCGCAGGTGCTCGGCCTCGGGCAACAGCGACATGAAGTCGTGCCCCAGCACCTCTGACTTGGTCAGCCCGGTCAAGGTGGCGAGGGCGCGGTTGAAGACCACCACCTTCCAGTCGCGGTTGACGACCAGAATCAGGGCGTTGGCGTTCTCGAGCAATTCTTCGAGGTACTTTCGAACGAAGGTCAGCTCGTCGATCAGCTTCGCGTTTCGCACCGCCACCGCGACCTGGTTGGCGAGCTGAATGAGCACCCGCTCGTCGGTGACCACGTCGGCGGTGAGCCCCGCGGGGTACTCGATGTTGACCGCTCCGAACAATTGGCCTGAGGCGACCAGCGGCGCGGCGATGCCTCGCACGCAGCCGACGAAGAGCAGCGGCAGCTCACCCGAGGTCACCACCACGCGGTCAGCGGGCAGCCGGCTGGTGTCGAGGTGGGTCTTCTCGACCATCGAGCGGCGCAGGTGAAAGACGTCGCGCGCGCCCTCTCGCATGCGGCCTTCGGCGTAGAGCGAAGTCAACGCGCTGGTGCGCGGGTCGGTGATGCGAACGCAGAAGGTGCGCCCGGGGAAGAGGCCCTTGACCCCTCGAGCGACGGTGGCGACGAGCTCTTCTTCACTGGTGGCCCCGGCCACGCTGCGGCCGATTTCGAGCAACTGCGACTCGATGCGCGCCTGTTGAATCAGCGCCCGGCCCGCCGCAGCCAACGAATCGAGCATCGGAGAGAGCTTGCGAGCAACGATGGCCACCGTCTGGCCCCGCCGAGAGACCGTCAAGGTCACCTGCTGCCCCGAGCGCAAAGCGACCTCGAGGTCGACCGCCTGGCCGTCGTCAGGCACCACGATGTCAGCCGAGAGCAGGTCGTTGAGGGTGTTGCCGTCGAGATCTTTTTGCCCGCACAGCACCTCGAATGGGGAGTTCGCGCGAACGATGGTCAGGCTCGCATCGCAAACCGCAGCAGGCGCATCGACCATGTCGAAGAACGCCGAGAACGCGTCAGCCGCGGGGCCCGGGGCGCCGAATGATTTCACGCTCGAGTCACTCGTCATGGGCCGATGCCTTGTCGAGGTCGACGATCTCGGCGTCGCCGATGTACGCCTTGGTCTCGTACTTCGTGATCTTACCGATCTTTCTCACGATTTCGGCCATGCGCTCGGCTTCACGATAGATGATGTCGACCGAGCGAAACGAGGGGTCGCCCTCTTTGATTTTTCGCTTGAGCATCTCGGCGTACCCCATCACCGAGGTCAGCGGCTGGTTCAGCTCGTGCGCGGCGGTACCTGCGAGCGCGACGATCACCGCGTTCTTCTCACTTTCGAGCAGACGCGCCTCGACGTCGGTCAGCTTGCGCTCGAGGCTCAAGCGGTCGCGCAGGTCGGTGAAGATGCCCACCGTGGCGACCTCGCGCTTGCCTTCGTAGAGAATCGTGGCGGTCATGTTGACGGGTATGCGCTCACCGGTGCGGCTCAAGATGTCGACCCGCGAAGTGGCCAGGCGCCCGATGCCGCCGTGCTCACCGCTGCGCAGCCGGGTCATGATCTCGCGCGCGGTGGTGCTGGGTAGAGCTTGGTCACGTGCAGCTTGTTGACCACCTCGTCGCTGACCCAGCCGCAGATCACCTCGGCGGCCTTGTTGAAGAGAATGATGTTGCCCTTCATGTCGCTGGCGATGATCGCGTCGACCGAGCTATCGACCAGCCGCTCGAGAAAGTCGCTGGTCTTGCGCAGCTCCTCGGCCATCTGCCGCTGACGGGTCACGTCGCGCAGGGTCAGAATCGCGATGCCCTCGCCGGCATCACCCTTCAACGGAGCGGCCGAGACCGAGAGCACCAACCGTCGCCCAGCCAGGGTACGGGCATGCAAATCGATGTCGGAGCGGATGTGACCGGTCGACACCGAGAACAACACGTCGAGCAAGAGCTCATCGTCGCCGGGGTTGGTGATCGCGTTGATGTGGCGGCCGACCGCTTCTTTGGGGTCTAAGTCGAGCAGCGCGAGCCCCGCGGGGTTGAGCGAGAGCACGCAGGCCCGGCTGTCGAGAATGGCCACGCCATCACTCAAGTGATCGAAGTACGCCGCGTAGCGCTTGAGATCAGCGGCCTTTTCTTCGGCCGCGATTCGGGCCGACTTCTCTTTCTCGCGGCGAACCCGCTCTGATTCGAGCTGTTTCACGTTGCGAAAAGCGATCGCGCTGGCGTGGGCCACGGTGGTCAGAAACTCGACCTCGCGCGGGTTGAACGCCCCGCGGGCCGACGAGCGGCGCAGCAACAGCACGCCCAGCACCTTGCCCCGCACCGACAGCGGCATCGCGGCGATGTTGCGAATGCCCTTCGCGGTCAGCTTCTCTTTCACGTCTTCGAGCAGCGGGTGCGACGGCGCGTCTTCGACGATGACCGGCTTGTGGGTGCGAATCGCCTCGCGAATTTCAGGGTAGCGCGAGAGGTCGATGCGCAGATCTTTGAGCGCGGCGTCGTCGCTCGCCGCGATGATCGTGCCCTGGTTCGTCTCGTCGACCACCACCAGCGCGACGCGGTCGATGTCCATCTCCTGGGCGAGGCGGCGGGTCACGTCGTAAAGCAGATCATCGACGTCGGTCGACTCGGCGTAGCGCGCGGTCAGCTCGAGCAGAATCTGCAGGTCTCGCTGGCGTTGCTGGGCTTCATTGATGGTCGCCAACCGCGCACGCACCCGCAGCACCCGCGCCAACAGCTCGGTCTCGACGCACTCGGGCGCGACCACCTCGAGCACCTTCGGGTCGACCAGCCGGGCTGGAGCCGCCACCACCACGATGCCGATGCGCGGCGCGAGCTCGAACAGCGCGCGCACCTCTTCGTCGGTCGATTGCCCAGTCAAATCAACGATCGCGATGTCGACGTCTGACGAGGGCTTGAGGCGAACGGGCACTCCACCCGCTTCGAGCAGCGCAGCGAGCTTCGCGCGCAGTGGAGCGTCAGCGGGCCCCACCAGCACCGGCCTGTGCAGAGCTTCGGTCACGAGGAGCCGAGTTGTACCTCGCCCAGACCGGCCGGGCGAGAGTTCGCTTTTTTCCAAAAGGTGGTGGGTTTGCCTACAAACCCTCTCGTCGATGAACGCGTGGCAGACTGGCGCGGTGGGCGCACTTCGCGGGCACTTTCGCCGGCTGATCAAGCACCTGGGGTGGATCAGCCTCGCCGTCACGGGTGCGATGGTGTGCCGGCACGTCTTGCCGCTCGACATGTTGCGCTCGGCCAATGAGCTTGGTGGCAGCTTCTTGCAAACCTTCGGCGGCATGTATGGCGTGATCGTCGCCTTCGCGATCTACGTCACCTGGGGCCAGATGAACGAGACGCAGGTCGCGATCGAACGGGAGGCGGTCACCCTGCTCGAGCTGTATCGAATTCTTGGCTGGTTCACGACCTGGCTCGAGCGCGACACGGTGCGCACCCGGCTCATCGAATACGCGACGGCGGTGCCACGCGCCCACAGCCGCACCGCGACCCAGGAGAAGTTCGACGAGCACCGGGTCATCGACGCGTCGATGGCGAAGTTCTTGAACCACGCTCCCGGCTCGGCCAGTGAAGAGCGGCTGCACAGCCGGGCGCTCGACCTGTTTCACGAGCTCAACGAGTGCCGTGAGCACCGAGTGACGGTTTCGAGCCTGACCTTACCGCTGGGCATGCGCTGGTTCGTCTTCATCGGAGGCGCCATCACGGTGGCCTCGATGTTTCTGGTCTGGGTCGACTCGGCGATGATTCAAGCGCTGTTCACCGCGGGCATGACCTGGGTGGTCGTCGCCGCGGCATCGATCGTGGTCGACCTCGATGACCCCTACACCGGCGACTTCGTCGTCAACTGGAAGCGCTTCAACGAGACCGCCCGGCTGATGGAGCTGGTGCACTGCCCGACTTCGCCAACCTGACTCAAGGCGCCATGGGCAAGCGCGCCAGCGGCTCTTTGAGCTCGGCCAGTGCGTAGAGCAGCACGGCGAGCACGGCCACGTGGCGGCGCAGCGCTTCGGGCTCGACCTTGTCGAGCGTGTCGGCCGCGGTGTGGTGGTAGTCGAAGTACGAGCGGGTATCGAGGTAGGGCTCGAAGCCGGGCACTCCGCCTTTGTCTTGCAGGTCTTCAATGTCGGTGCCGATGGAGTGGTCGACGTGCTTGAGCACCGTCGCCTTGAGGGGCTTGAGCGCGAGCATCACCGGCTGCAGCCGCTTGAGTGAGTCAGCGGTCACGTTGGCGAGAATACCCAGTGGGGCGCCTCCGCCGGAGTCTGACTCAATGGCCGCGACGTGGGTTTTCAAGCGCGCGGTGTTGGCTTCGAAGTACGCGTCGCCACCGCGAACGCCATTCTCTTCGTTCATGAAGGCGACCGCGCGAATGGTTCGGCGCGGCTGAATGCCGAGTGATTTGAGCACTTGCACCGCGGCCATCGCGGCCATCACCCCCGCGCCGTCGTCGAGCGCGCCGGTGCCGAGGTCCCACGAGTCGAGGTGGCCAGAGATGACCACCACCTCGTCATTCTTCTCGCGGCCCTTCAGGTCGGCCACCACGTTGGCGCTCTCGACCTCGGGCAGCGTCTGCGGTGTCAGCGTCAGCTTCATCGTGACCGGGCCCTGGGCCGAGAGCCGGTCGATCAGCTCAGCGTCTTCGGCGGTGACCGCCGCGGCAGGCACATTGACGCCTCCGTCGGAGGCTCCCGCGCTCATGCCGGTGTGAGGCAGGCGAAAGGTGGCGCCGCCGACCGAACGAACCAGGGCCGCGACCGCTCCGGTGGCGGTGATGTGGCGGGGGCCTCGATACCGCGACGAATTCGACTGTGAGTACGCCGCGCCCGATTCACCGTTCATGGCGAGGTTTTCGTCGAAGGGCGTGTCGAGCAACACGATTTTGCCCTTCGCGTCGGCCTGGCGCGCCTCGAGCTCGGCGACGCTGTGAACGACGAGCACCTGCGCGCTGAGCCCGGTGGCGGGCGTCGAGGTGGAGTTGCCGAGCGCCGTGAGGTGAATGACCTGGGTGAGGCCCTTCGGGCGCCCGGGGTACTCGACCAGCTCGGCGCGCTCTTCACCGCGAACCCAGTGAGGCACCTTGACGGGCTGCAGGCTCACGGCGAGGCCCACTTGCTTCATCGTCGCCGCGACCTGAGCGACAGCGGCTTCGGCGCCGGGTGACCCTGAGAGCCGCGGGCCTACCTTGTCGGTGAGCTCGGCGAGGTGCTGGTAGGCCCAGTCGCTCTTCATCGCGGCGTCGCGAATGCGGGCAAGTACGGCCGCGTCGAGCTCGGCCGGAGCAGCCGCGGGGCCTGCGAGAAGCGCCATCAACACGATTGAATGCATCGGCGCGACCTACGGGCCTGGGAGCTCGAATGCAACCTCGCTCACCGCGCGTCAGCCTTGAGAGAGGCGCTCGAGACACGCACGCAAATGACCCGGTATTTCAACCGGTTTTCGGGTCTGACGGTCGACGAAGACGTGCACGAAAAACCCGTGCGCGCACAGGGTGTCGCCTCGAAAAACACCCAGCTCGTAGCGAACGCTCGAGCGGCCCAGGTGCGCCACCCGAAGGCCTCCCTCGAGCGCCTCGGGGTACGCGGCAGCGCTCACGTACTGGCACCCCGACTCGACGCAGACCCCGATGACCGGCCCCGCCGCGACGTCGAGCCCGCCCTCGGCCGTGAGCCACGCGTTGATCAAGGTGTCGAAGTACGCGTAGTAGACGACGTTGTTCACGTGCCCGTACGCGTCGTTGTCGGCCCAGCGGGTCTGAATCGGCGACCGGTGCGGGTAGCGCCCACGCGTCGGCAGGTCGGTGGTCATGCGCTGGAGCCTATAGCGGGGCAGCCGCCGGCTTCGCCTCTTGCTCGCAGGGCATTCGCACGATGAAGGTGGTGCCTTCGCCGACGTTGCTCTCCACTTCGATGCTGCCGCCCAGCTTTGAAACCACCATCGCGCACACCGACAAGCCCAACCCGGTGCCCACGCCCACCGGCTTGGTGGTGAAGAACGGCTCGAAAATGCGGCGCTGAATCTCGTCGGGTATGCCGCACCCGGTGTCGGAGACCTCGAGCACCACGGTCTCTCCTTCGGTTCGGGTGCAGACGCGAATCACATGCCTGCCCAGGTCGAGCGGCTTGGCTTCGATGGCGTGCATCGCGTTGACGAGCAGGTTCAGCGTCAGCTGATGCAGCTTCTGTTTCGGAGCCCGAAACGGCGCGAACCCCAGCTCTCGCACCAGCGTGGCCTTGGCGCTCAGCTCTCGCTCGGTGAGCAGCAACGTCGAGCGCGCCACTTCGGCGAAGTCGACCACCTCGAGCTGATCATCGTCGACCCGAGAGAACGTCTTGAGCTCTTGCACGATTGAGCGAACCCGCTTACCGCCCATCACCGTCTCATCGAGCAACGGCGCCACGTCGCTGAGCACGCTCTCGAGGCCCACCTCTTCTTCCGCGGCTCGGCCCAGCGCGGCGCTCTGCCGGTAGGCCTCGACCACGCTGCGCAGGTCAGAGAAATAGCCGCGCAGGCTGTCGAGGTTCGACAAGATGAACGAGAGCGGGTTGTTGATTTCATGCGCGACGCCCGCGGCGACCTGGCCGATGGCGGCCAGTTTTTCGGCGTGCGCGATGTGGGTGAGCAAGGTGCGCTCGCGCTCCGCGTCGGCCAAGCGCAGCAGGTTCTTCACCCGCGCCGAGAGCACCCGCCGTGAAATCGGTTTGTGGAGGTACTCGTCGCCGCCCACGTCGAGGCCTCGGTACTCGCGCTCCTCGTCGGCCGCGTCGGCGGTCAAGAAGATGATCGGCAACCGGGAGTGCTGCGCATCGCAGCGAATTCTGCGACAGGTCTCGATGCCTCCCAGGCCTGGCATGCGCACATCGAGCACCATCAGGTCGATGCCGCCTTTGGCCAGGCGCTCGAGGGCAGCCTCGCCTGACTCGACGCACTCCACCTCGTAGCCGTCGACCGAGAGGTACCCGTGCAATACCTTCAGGTTTCTCGGCTCATCATCGACCGCCAGCACTACCCGGCGTGAGGCTGGGGGCGGCGCAAGCACCTCGTCCGCAGCGAAATCGTATCGGCCCTTCACGCGGCGCTCCGCTGCGGCACGTTGGCCATCTTCGAGATGAGCGCGACCAGCTCAGGCGTCGACATCGTGCCCTTGAGCACCACCTTCACCCGTGGGCCCATCGCCTCGAGCCGGGCATCGGGCTGGTGCCCGGTGAACACCAACACCTGCACGTGCTCGTGGCCCCGCAAGGTCAGCAGGCGGTCGATGACCGAGTAGCCATCGAGCTCGGGCATCATCAAGTCGAGCACCAGCACCGCGGGTAATCGCTCCACCAACGCCTCGACGGTGCGTTGCCCATTGGGCACGGTGCGCACCGAGAAGCCACTGGCCGCGAGCACCCGGCCCATCAAGACCCGTGTCGCCTCGTCGTCTTCGGCGACGATCACCTCAGGCCCCGTGGCCCCTGGCATGGAGATGACTCTGCGAATCGCGCTCTCTTCGAGCACGGGGAGCTCGACCCGAAAGGTCGAACCCGCTCCCACTTCGCTGGTCAGTGAGATGGTGCCGTTCATCGGCTCGAGCAACCGCGAGACCAGCGCCAGGCCCAGCCCGGTGCCTTCGATGATCGGGTTCTCTGCTTCGAGCTGGTGAAAGGCCTCGAAGATGCGCTCGTGGTGCTCTTTGGCGATGCCGATGCCAGTGTCTTGCACTTCGAGGCAGACCCGGCCGTCATTGGCGGCCATGCGCACCTCGACCCGGCCTCCCCGCGGCGTGAACTTCACCGCGTTCGCCAGCAGGTTGATCGCCACTTGACGCAGCCGGAGCGCATCGCCGCACACCCGAATCGTGTCGTCGAGGGCGCTCGAGCAAGAGACCCCCTTTTTCGCCGCGAGCGGCTCGACCATCTCGAGCGCCTCGCGAACGCACACGGCGAGCTCGACCCGGTCTTGCCGCAAGGTCATGCGCCCCGCTTCGATCTTCGAGAGGTCGAGAATGTCGTTGATCAACGTGAGCAGGTGCCGCCCCGCAGAGCGAATGTCGTGCAGCGGGTCTTGCTGGCTCAGGCTCAGTGGGCCGTGCAAGCCTTCGAGCAGCAGATCAGAGAAGCCGATGATCGCGTTGAGCGGCGTTCGCAGCTCGTGCGACATGCTCGCCAAGAACTGGCTCTTGAGCTGATTGGCGCGGGCCAGCTCGCGGTTCTTCTCTTCGAGCAACATGTTTTGTTGGGTCAGCTGCCGTTGCTGTTCAAGAACGCGAAGGGCCTGCGCTTCGACATCGGCTTCGCGTGAGGTCGTCTCCAGTCGCCGGTATTCGATTTCACGCTGCAGCACCTGCACCCGTTCGCGCCAGATCAACCCAGCGAGCACCAGGCCGATGAGGCCCACGAGTGTGGTGGCGAGGTGGGGGCCAACCGATGACCAGGTCAGGGCTCCAATGAGCGCGGTAGCGGCCACGAGCAGGGGCAGCTCCGCTCGTACCTTTGATGACACTCCACGACGCGATGAGGTGAACACGGAGCTCACCCGTTGCTGCTGCGATGCCAGCGTGATCTGCCCGAACTTCGTGGGCCCGGCAGGGGTCAGGAGCCTGACCTGGGTGGCGGCAGACTCAGAGGGCGCTGGCGAGCGGGCCCTTGAATGCCTCTTTCAGACGCTTGCTGGCGAGCGCTTGGGCGTCTTTGGCGTCATCAACCACCGCCGCCATGCCGAAGAACTCGTGGGTCACCCCTTCGTAGAGCGTGTGCTCGACTTTCACATTGGCTTTCTTCAGCGCCGCCTCGAGCAAGTCGCCGTCACTGCGAAGAGGGTCAATCTGCGCGTTGATCAGCGTCACCGCCGGCAGGCCCTTCAAATCGGCGTTGATCAGCGCGATTCGTGGGTCGCTCTTGTCGCTGTCTTTGGCGAAGACCTGCTTGGCGAACCACTGCATCATCGCCTTGTTGAGCGGCTTGGCGTTCGCAGAGTCGACGTACGACGGAGTCGCCATGTTGGTCGCTTGAGCGATTGGGTACACCGCGACGATGTGCAGCGGAGCGGTGAGGTGCTGATCTCGGGCTGCGATGGCGGTCGCCAAAGCCAGGTTGCCTCCGGCGCTCTCGCCGGCCAGCGCCACTCGCTTCGGGTCGCCATTGAATGAGGCGGTGTTGGCCAATGCCCATTTGTAGGTCGCCAGCGCATCATCATGCTGCGCGGGAAACTTTGCTTCTGGTGCGAGCCGGTAGTCGACCGAGATGACGATCGCCTCGGCGCCCTTGCTCAGACCTCTCGCGCCCCCGTCGTAGACACCCTTGTCGGCGAGCACCCAACCGCCCCCGTGAAAATACACGACCACCGGAAAGGGGCCCTTGCCCGCCGGAGTGTAGATGCGAACTGGCAGCGGCCCCGCGGCACCGGGCAGGGTCTTGTCGACGCTGGTGACGCCCGGCACCAGCTCAGTCGGGGCGGTGCGCTTGCCCTGCTTTTTCAAGATCGCCATCACCGCGTCAGTGGGGGTCGGTTGCTTTCGAGCCTCGGCCGGTTCGAGCGTCTCGATCGGTTTGCCGCCGAGCCCGGTCAGCGTCGTCAGCACCTCCTTCATGTCTCCATCGGCTTTGAACGCGGTGCCTGTCTCGGGCGACATCGGCTTGTCGGCCGCCAACACGGGCGCTGCAACCATCGAGGCCGCCATCACGACTGAACGCAGAGTTTTCATATCGGCGGCTTCAGCATCAAGCGTGCCTCGACTGAGCCCCGCTCGACCCCTCACGAACTTGCCGCAGTGTGGCTGCCCTGCGCCGTACCGGGCACACCATCGCCCCGCGATGGGCCCCCGGAGCGCGCTTTGCAATCGCCGCGGTCACCATGAGCGATACCCGAAACCTGTCGAATGCCGAGGCGGTCGAGAAGCTGAAACACATCGCCCGCGGCGAGACCGCGATGTTCTGCACGTTCAACAATGATCGCTCGATGGCGACGAGGCCGATGGCGACCCTCGACGTGGGCGACGATGGCACGCTCTGGTTTTTCAGCGGCCGCACCAGCAAGAAGAATGAGGCGATCGCGACGAACCCCCAAGTGCAGCTGATCTACTCCGTGCCGGGCAAATCTGAATACATGATGCTCAATGGCATCGCGACCATCAGCCGAGACCGCCAGAAGATCGACCAGTATTGGAACGTGTGGGCCAAGAACTGGTTTCCCGATGGCAAAGGCGACCCCGAGCTGACCGTGATCATGGTGACGGCGTTCGCCGGCCACTACTGGGACACCAAGAGCAACCGCATGATTCAGATGGCCAAGGTCGCCGTGGGCGCGATCATCGGCAAGACGCTCGAAGACGGCGTCGAAGGCAAGCTCACCGTTTGAAGACGGCGGTCAGCGCCGCGAGAAAGATGAGAAAGAACGTCACCTTGAGCAGGTACGAGCTCACCGTGAACGGCATGATCACCGAGGCGGCAGCGACGGCACCTCCGATCAGCCGCCGGGTCATCACGTCGGCGTCTCGGGCTTTTCGAGCCTCTGCCAGAATGGCTTCAGCCTGCTCATTGGCGCGCTCGCGCATCGCGGCATCGCGGTTCTCTTTCGAGACCTCGAGCTCGGTGTCTTTCGCCAGCCTTCGCGTCTCGACCAACTGCCGGTTGTGGGCCACGGCTTCTGGCGCCGTCAATGAAGCGCCGCAGTGAATACACTTCGCGTCCCACTTGCTCGACTCGAGCTGACAGCTCGGGCACTGCAGCATCGGCAGCTCGGTCAGCGGGTCGGAGTCGAGCTTGAGGCTGGTGGCGCCGTCTTCTTCGAAGCGGCTGAGCCCTGACTCACCACTCGTCGCCGTCACCGGCTTGGCTTCTTCGAGCTTGTCGAAGCGCGAATCACGCGAGGTCATGAAGCGGGTCGCGTACGGCGTTTGGCCCAATCACGCAACCGGTTGATGTCTTCGGCCATCGTGACCGCAAGGGGCAGCGTGTCGGAGATCGCCTGCAGCACATGCGCGGCCGTGAGCTGGGCGCCTCCGGCAAAGGCGTCGTACATCGCGGAGACCAGCACCTGCTCTATCTCAGCGCCGCTGAAGTCGACGCTCGCGCGGGCAAAGTCTTTGAGCGGAAATTCGGTGGGCACGCGGCCGCGCTTGGTCAACTGAATGTGAAAGATGTCAGTGCGCTCGGCTTCGGTCGGCAGATCGATGAAGAAGATCTCATCGAAGCGGCCCTTGCGCAGCAGCTCGGGGGGCAACCCGTCGATGCGGTTGGCCGTGCACACCACGAAGACCGGAGACGTCTTCTCTTGCAGCCAGGTCAGCATGGTGCCGAACACCCGCGCCGACACCCCGGAGTCGGACTGGCCGCCCGATGAGCCGGCGAGCCCTTTTTCGATCTCGTCGATCCACAGAACGACGGGGGCGAGGCTCTCGACCACCCGAATCGCGCGGCGCAGGTTTTCTTCTGAGGCCCCGATGTACCCGCTGTAAATGCGGCCCATGTCGAGGCGCACCAGGGGCAGCCGCCAGCTGGTGGCGATTGACTTGGCGGTCAGGCTCTTGCCGCAACCCTGAACACCGAGCAGCAGCAGACCCTTGGGCTCGGGTAACCCGAAGGCGCGAGCCGCCTCTGAGAACGCGCCCTGACGCCCCGCGAGCCACTTCTTGAGGTGCTTGAGCCCGCCCACCTCGGCGAGCGTCTGATCAGTCGCGAAGTACTCGAGCAGGCCGCTCTTGCGCACGACCTGTGACTTTTCTTCGAGAATCAGGCGCACGTCGTTGCCGTCGAGGCGCGCGTCTTGGGCGATGGCCTTGGCGAACGCGTTCTCGGCCTCGGCCAGGGTGAGCCCGTGGGCCGCTGAGACGAGCTGATCAGCCTGATCTCGGTTGAGCTCGACCACCGCGCGCTTGTTCTTGGTGACCACCCGAATGATGTCTTTGAGCAGGTTCATCAGGTCGGCCTTGCTCGGCAAGGGCACGTCGATGACCGAGACGTCTTTCTCGAGCTCCTCGGGTATTTTGAGGGTCGGAGCGACCACGATCGCAGTGGTGAAGGCACTCTTGAGCGCGAAGCCCAGCTCACGCAGCGCGCGCACCGTCACCGGGTCTTCGAAGTGCCGGTGAAAATCTTTGAGCAGCACGATGCTGGGGTTCGGCATTCGCGCGATCGCGTGCAGCGCGGCGACCGGCTCTCGCGTCTCGTCGCCCTGAGGCCCTTTCATGGTGCCGACCAGCGCCTTGAGGCCTTTGGTCGACGTCCATTCGATCAGGTCTTTGCCGTGCGCCTTGGCGATGTCGGCGACCAGCGTGTCGACGCGCTGCTCTTCCCACGTGACGAGGTAGATGAGCGGGTACCGCGCCCGAATCAGCGTGTCGAGGTCGCGCAAAAACCGAGGCATTTCACCGGCCATGCCTTGAGTCTAGCCCTGGTATAGGCCCCGGCATGTCATTCCGTTCGGTGGTTCTGCTTGGTGTGGTCTCGTGTGCGACGGTGCCCGCGACGGGCGAGGCGCCGGGCCCGAAGCCGGTGCTGTTGCCCGAAGAGACGCACTTGAGCGAGCTCACCCAGCTCTCTTTCGGCGGCGAAAATGCCGAGGCCTATTGGAGCTTCGATGGGCGTTCTCTTTCGTTGCAGGCTCGCAAAGACAGCGAGGGGTGCGACCGCATTTACACGCTCGCGCTCGACAACCCCGTACCCAAGCTGCTTTCGAGCGGCAAAGGCGCGACGACCTGCGCGCATTATCTGCCCGGAGGCGATGAGGTGATTTACGCCTCGACCCACCTCGGCGGCGAAGCCTGCCCCGCCAAGCCCGACATGAGCCTGGGGTACGTCTGGGCGCTCTACGACAGCTACGACATCTTCAAGGTGAAGACCGATGGCACTGGCCTGACCCGGTTGACCGATACCAAGGGGTACGACGCCGAGGGCACGGTGTGCGGCAAAGACGGGTCGATCATTTTCACCTCGACCCGCGATGGCGACATCGAGCTGTATCGAATGGACAAAGACGGCCAGAACGTGAAGCGCCTCACGTCGACCCCCGGCTACGACGGCGGTGCGTTCTTCAACCAAGACTGCAGCAAGATCGTCTGGCGCGCGTCGCGGCCGAAGAACGAGCAGGAGCTCGCCGAGTTTCGCGAGCTGCTCGGCCGGGGCTTGGTGCGACCCTCGAAGCTCGATCTCTACGTGGCGAACGCCGATGGCAGTGATGCGCACCAGGTGACGTACCTGAACGCCGCCTCGTTCGCGCCCTTCTGGTTTCCCAACCGGGAGCGCATTTTGTTTTCGTCGAACGTGGGCGACCCCAAGGGCCGCGACTTCGACATCTGGGCGATCAACGCCGACGGCACTGACCTCGAGCGCATCACGTATGCCAAGGGCTTCGACGGGTTTCCGATGTTCTCGCCCGACGGCACCAGGCTCGCGTTCTCGTCGAATCGCGTGACCGCTGAGGGCCAGCACGACACGAACCTCTTCGTCGCGAAGTGGGTCGAGGGGCCGGCCAAGGCCAAAGCTGACGCCGAGCGCACCGGAGCCGAGCGCATCTTGCAAGACGTGACCTGGCTCGCCGATGCGGCGCGTGAAGGCCGTGGGTTGGGCAGCAAGGGGCTGCGAGCGGCTGGTGACTATCTGGCTGACCGGTTCAAGGCGCTGGGCCTCGAGCCGCTCGGCGCGAACGGCACGTACCAGGCCCCGTTCGAGGTGACCACGCAGGTGACCCGCGGCGCGAGCACGGCGCTTTTGCTGGGCGGCAAAGAGGTGGCAGCGGCTGATTTCTCGCCGCTGGGTTTCAGCGCCCAGGGCTCGGTGAAGGGGCCGTTGGTGTTGGCCAACTACGGGCTCGATGACGCGGCCTTGGGGCTGAACGACTACGAGAAGCTCGAGGTGAGGGGCAAGATCGTGGTGGTCAGGCGGTTTGCGCCCGAGAGCGAGAAGTTGTCGACCTCAGAGCAGCAGCGCCGCGCGGGAGACCTTCGTCGCAAGGTGTTCAACGCCAAGTCGCGGGGGGCGAAGGCGGTGATTGTCGTTGATTGGCCCCTGGTGGCGGCGAAGGCTCCAATGCCGGGCGAGGCGCCTCTGGTGACTTTGCGAAGAGAGAGCGCCGATGACGCCGGGTTGCCGGTGCTGATCGTGACCCGGGCCGCGATGGCGCCCGTCTGGCCGAAGCTCGAGGCGAAGCAGAGGGTCGAAGCGTCATTCACGGTGGCACTCGAGCTCGAAAGGGCCACGGCGTTCAACGTCGTCGGCGCGATTCGGGCAACGCATGGTTCCGGTGAGGGGCCGCTGATCATCGGAGCGCACTATGATCACTTGGGTTTCGGCGGGCCGAATTCACTCGCGCCTGATCAGCATGTCGTTCACCCCGGCGCTGATGACAACGCCTCGGGCACGTCGACGATGCTGGAAATCGCTCGATTGCTGATGTCTCGCCGCGACGAGCTGGCCCGCGACGTGGTGATGGTGGCGTTCTCGGGTGAAGAAGAAGGCGTGCTCGGCTCGAATGCGCTCGTGCAATCGAAGCCGGAGTGGCTCAGCAAGAGCGTCGCGATGCTCAACCTCGACATGGTCGGTCGGCTGCGCGGAAATACCTTGTCGGTGCTGGGCAATGACACGGCTCCGCAGTGGAGCGCGATGATTCAAAAGGCCTGCGGGTCGTCACGGGTCGTGTGTAACGCGAGCGGCGACGGGTATGGGCCGAGCGACCACATGACGTTTTATACGGCGGGGTACCCGGTGCTGTTCTTCTTCACCGGCTCGCACAGCGAGTACCACAAGCCCACTGACACCGCGGCCACCATCAACGCGGGTGGCGCGGGGCAGATTGCGAAGATCGTGGCTGACATCGCGGTCGAAGCGACGGCGACGCCTTTGACGTTTCAGCGGGTGGCGAGCCCTCCGGTTGCGGGTGATGCGAGGTCGTTCAATGCGTCATTGGGTACGGTACCGAATTATGGCGGCCCTCCACCGGGGGTGAAGGGCGTGCTGCTCGATGACGTGCGGCCGGGCGGCGGGGCTGAGAAGGGCGGGCTCAAACGGGGCGACATCATCACCAAGCTCGGCAAGTTTGACGTCGGCAGCGTGGAGGATTTGATGTTCGTGC
>JANLPS010000195.1:0-20952 GCA_031367385.1 Archangium sp.
CGAGAGTACGACGGAGGCGCTCGGCACGCCGCCTCGCTCAAGCGAATCAACGTCGATGGGACACTGTCGTTGGCGATGGCGGCGGCTCAAGCGGGGGTACGGCGGTTCGTCGATGTCTCCAGCGGCGGCATCATCGGCAAGAAGGTCGATGGTTCGGCGGGCGATGAAGAGACGCCCCCCGCGGAGATCGCGACGAGGAACAGGTACTTCATGAGCAAGTTGGAGGCGGAGAAGGCCCTGAGACCTCGCGCGCAACAGCTCGGCCTCGAAGCGATCTGGATCTTGCCAGGCATGCTCTTCGGCCCCGGCGATGCGGGGCCAACGCCCGCGGGCGCCTTCGTTCGCAACTTCATGCGCGGACTGGGGGTGGTCATTCCTCCCGGGGGCATCGCGGTCGTCGACTCGCGTGACGTCGCCTCAGCCATCGCACTTGCGCTCGAGCGTGGCCGGCCAGATCAGCGCTACATCGTCAGCGGCCCCCGGGTGTCGATGGCTGAGATTTGCGGAATTCTCTCGCGTCTGACTGGGCGTCGCCGGCCGTTCAGCATGACCCCGACCGTGTCGCAGCTGGTTGCGTTCGGCGCCGAAGGCCTGGCCCTGATTTCACGCACCGAGCCGCTCCTGAATCGAATGACGGTGCAGGCCTTAGGGGCAGAGCTCGGGCTCGATGCGAGCAAAGCCACTCGTGAACTCGGAGCGACGTATCGGCCGCTCGAGGAGTCTCTGAAGGCGACCGTCGATTGGTTCACCGCGAACCCCAGCTGACGATTCGGAGCGGCCGCGAGCAGGAATCTGGTGTTTCACCCTCTGGGGGCTAAAACCCACTCAGCTGGCAGCGGTAATCCTGTGGTCGGCGGAGCCCATGAAAACGTTCGGTGAATATAACTTGAATGGCGAGCTCGGCCGCGGCGCGACCGGCGTTGTGTATCGCGCGACCCGCGCTGACCAAGCCTTCGCGCTCAAGGTGCTGACCTCGACCGGCGACGGAGTCGATGGTCAGCTGCGTTTTCGACGCGAAGCCGCGGCGCTCTCTCGGCTCAATCACCCCGGGGTCGTTCGCATTCTCGAGGCCGGAGAAGCCGAGGGCAAGAGCTACCTCGTGATGGAGCTGGTCGATGGAGAGTCGCTCGAGCAGCGGCTCACCCGCGGCCGACTGCCCGCGGCGCGCGCGCTGGCGTTGCTCAAGTCGCTCGCCCGAGCGCTCACGGAGGTGCACCGGCACGGGTTGGTTCATCGTGACGTCAAGCCCGCCAATGTCATCATCGATGATGCCGATCTCCCGAAGCTGATCGACTTCGGGTTCGCCGGCGAGGTTCGAACCGACGATGGCTTGTTGGGCACCATGCTGTACGCGGCCCCCGAGGTGATCAGCCCGACCCCGCAGCCTGTCGATGCCCGAGTCGATCTGTATTCTCTCGGGGTGATCGCCTACGAGGCCCTCACCGGGCGAACTCCCTTTATCGGCGCCGACCTGACCGCTCTGATGGAGGCCCGGGCGCGGGGAGACTTCCCCCCGGTTCGCAAGCTCAACGGCGAGGTGTCGCCACCCCTCGAAGCGATCGTGCACAAGCTGCTCGCCGCAGACGCCGACGACCGCTACCAGTCAGCTGAAGGCCTGTTGGCCGACCTCGATGACCTCGATGGTGTCAGCGAACGGTTCGCGGCGTTGGGCGCCCGTGCGCTCGGTCAGAGAGATCTGCGGCGCATTTCTCAGCAGGCGGTGCCGCTGGTTGGCCGTGAGCGCGAGCTGAACCTGGTCGCGCAGTGCTGGAAGAACGCGATTTCGACTGCCGGCGGCGCCGTGTTGATCGAAGGCGAGCCAGGGAGCGGAAAGACGCGTCTGGCGCGAGAGGCCCTGCAGCAGTTGACCGGTACACCCTTGGTTCTGACCGGGCGATGCAACGAGGCCGACCGGCTGCCCTTCGGCCCGTTGCGCGAGGCGATCGACGAGCAGCTCTCCAGACTGCTGCGGCTCGACGAGGTCGCGCGCGAGGCCGCCCTGACTCCGCTGCGCAACGCGGCCGGCAACGACAGAGGTCTCGTCGCAAGGCTTTCGCGAGGGCTCGAGCGCGTCTTGAAGCTCGACGACGGCGCGCGCGCCGAGAGCTCTCCCGAGGCCTTTTACGATGCGCAGGCTCGATTTCTATCGAGCTGGGCCCGGTCGGCGGGGGGGCTGGTGCTGTGGCTCGACGACGTTCAGTGGGTCGACGCCGCAACCACGGCGGTGTTGGCGCGCTTGGTCGAGTATCTCGAGGGCTCGCCGCTGCTGCTGCTGTTCACCGCTCGCAGCGATCAAGCAAGCCAGGCCGCACGCGAGCGACTCGTGAAGTTGCTCGGGCCCTCGCTGCGTCACCACTTTCGCTTGAGGCCGCTCGATGAAGAACAGGTTCGTCGGCTGATCGACGCCGTGCTTCACCCCAACGCGCTCGACGCTGCGTTTTCAGCGCGGGTCGCCGCGCGGTCTGAGGGCAGCCCCTTCGTCATCGGTCAATACATTCGAGCCCTGCAAGACCAGCAGGTATTGCGACTCGAGGGCGATTCGTGGGTGCTCGACCAGGCCCGGTTCGAGAAGCTCGAGCTGCCCAGCGATGTGCTCGGGCTGATGCTTCAGCGGCTGGGCACGCTGCGACCGCAGACGCTCGAGGTGTTGGCCACCGCGGCGGCCATCGGCATGACCTTTCGCGCTGCGTTGGTTTCGGCGGCGTCGAAGATATCGGCCCGCGAGGTTTCGCTGGCGATCGAAGAAGCCATGCAGGCCAGCCTGGTCGAACCCGATACGCAGGGCGCCTTTGCGTTCGTTCACTCGCGCATTCGCGACGCGACGCTCGCTTCGAGAACGGCCGCTGGCCGTCAAGACATTCACCAAGCCATCGCCGACGCGCTCGAGGCCAGCGCGCCCGAAGACGTCTTCGCGCTCGCGCACCATTGTCTGCAGGGCTACCCCGAGCGCAGCCCGCAGCGAACGATGACGGCGTGCCTCGCAGCAGGCACCAAGGCGCTGGCGACCTACTCCGACGAAGACGCGTGGAACCTGCTGCGTGAAGCGCATCGCGCTGCGGTCTTATTTCGACCCGATGATGAGGGCGGTATCGCGCTCAGTGAACCGCTCGGCCTGGCCTGCATTCGAACCGGGCGAGTCGGTGACGCCCTGGTGCACCTGCAGCGCGCACTCGCCGCGACCAAGACCCCGCTCGAGGCGGGTCGCATCTACGCCCACCTGGCGCGGGCCCACAGCGCCCGCATGCATTTCGATGACACCTGGCGCACCTGCCAACAGGGCCTGCGGGTTCTCGGCGCGCCTTTTCCCCAGTCGCGGGTGGCGCAGGCCCTTGGCACGCTCTGGGAGCTGGCGGTGCTGCTGGTGCTCTCGTTGACCGGCTGGCGATACGGAGCGGCGAAGGGCGATGAGCTGGCGCGTCGCAAGATTCTCTCGAGCCTCTACGGCATGAGCAGCTTCATCGCGCTGATCGGCATGCGGGTCGGCTTGCTGCGTCAGCTCTACCCGCGGCTGTACCGCCAGGTGCATTTCATGGGCGAAGTGCGCGAGTCGATCGAGCCCCTGGCCAGCTTCGCGCTGGTGTTGAGCAGCCTGGGGCTGATGAAGCCGGCGCTCAAGCAGGGGTTCAAGGCCCAGCGCATCGCCGAAGACCTGGGTGAGCGCGGCCTGGTCGCGGTCGTGCGACGCAACATCGCCATGGTTCACAACGTCTGTGGCGACCCGGTTCGCGCGCAGGCGATGGAGCGAGAGCTCTTTCACGACTGGGGCCGATGGCTCGCACCGCGTGAATTCATCACCGCCTGCAGTGACCTCGGCATCAACTTGATGCTCCGGGGGTACATGAGTGAGTCGGTCGAGGTGTTTCGCGGGGGGTATCAGCTCGCTGAAGAGCGCGGGCTGACCAGCGGCAATGCGAACCACCGTGCGCTCGCGGGCGCGGGGCAGGCGATGCTGGGTGATTTGTCGAATGCCCAGAAGAACAACGCCGAATGCAACCGGCTGTCGAAGACGATACCCGATGATCACTGGGTGCGAATCGTCGTGGCCGGAGCGAACGTGCTGTACTGCCTCGAGACCGGCGAGCTGGGCGCACCGCTCGAAGCGGCGATCGCGTCGTTCGAGAGCGCCGGGGTCAAGCCCAAAGACGTGACCTTTCATCTCAAGCCGTATTTCGTCTACGCGACGCTGGCGCGGCTGGCCCAGCTCGAGCGGGCGTCGGCCGCCGACCGGCCCGCCGCCACCGAGCGACTCAGAAAGATAACCGACGACTTGTTCACCACCGCTCGCACGGCGCCCTTCTTGGTCTTCGGGCACGTGGCCCGAGCCGCGTTGCACCGCGTGGCGGGCGAATTCAAAGAGGCCTCCGCCCAGCTCGAGCTCGCCACTCAGAAAGAAGTCGCGGTCGACAGCCCATGGGCGCGCTACGAGATCGCGCGAGAGCGAGCCTGGCTGGCGCGTGCGCAAGGCCAGCGCGACGAAGCAGAGGCGTCATTTCGGGCGGCGTATGCGCTCTGCCTCCAATTCGGGTGGCGCGCCCGAGCCCGCTGGTTCGAGACCGAGCTGGGCTACAAGGCGACCGAGACCGAGCTGGCCACGACGGCCGGCAGTGCGGGGTTGTCTTCAGAATACCTCGAGGCGTTGCTCAAAGTGGCGCTCGCCTCGTCGACCGCGCTCGACCCCACCGAGCAGTCGCGCGCCGCGCTCGACGCGATCGTTCAGGTGCTCGGAGCCGACCGCGCTTTCTTGTTCTTCGCGCGGGGCGAGACGTTCGACTTTCAGGCCGGTCGCGACGCTGCACAAAACGATCTGCCCGCCGCCACCGGGTACAGCTCGACGGTGGTCAAGCAGGTGCTCCAGACCCGAGAGCCGCTGGTCGTCACCGGTACCGAAGAGGGCGCGCTGCTCGGCTCGGCGAGCGCGGTCGCGAACGAGCTGCGGAGCATCGTCGCGGTGCCCTTGATTCACCGCCAGACGTTGCTGGGGGCCATCTATCTCGACAACCGCATGCTCAAGGGGCTGTTCACCCGAGACCATGTGCGTATCTTGACCGCGATCGCGAATCACGTCGCGATCGCCGTCGAGACCGCTCGTGCCGCCCGCACCGAGGCGGCGCGCCGTGAAATGGAGCGCGACCTCGAGCTGGCGGCCACCGTTCAGCAATTCTATCTGCCCAAAGACCTGTCGCATCGCAACGGGGCGCTGGCGCTCAAGGGGTTCTACCGGCCGGCTCAGCAGTGCAGTGGCGACTGGTGGTGGTACCACGACGATGGCCTCTCACTCTCAGTCGCGGTGGGTGACGTCACCGGGCATGGCATTGCGTCTGCGATGGTAGTGGGGTCGGTCGCGAGCAGCTTTCGAATGATGGCCGGCCTGCGTCAGCCTCTGACCCGCGACGCTTTCGCCCGGGTCGATCAAGACATTCGTACCCTGACCGGTGGCCAATACCTGATGACCATGTTGTCGGTTCGGGTCGACCCGACGACGGGCGGAGGCACCTGTTTGTCGGCCGGAGCCCCGGCTGCGATCTGGAGGCGTGCCAACGGTGCGATCGAACCGGTGATGCTGCAGGGCAAGCCGCTGGGCAGCGACCAGCTCTCGGTCGCGGAGGCGCCAATTCAGTTCGCCGCAGGAGATCGCCTGCTGCTCTACACCGACGGCCTGAGCGAAGCGCGCATGCCCGACGGCTCTCAGCTGCGACTCAAGCGATTGGCGAAGTTCTTCGCGGGGCTGGGCGATTTGCCGCTCGACCAGGCGCACCAGTCATTCGTTGATCAACTCGACAAGGCGCTGGCGGGCACGCTGCCCGACGATGACCTGACCTTCGTTATGATGGAGTGGAAGCCGTAAGATGTGGGCTTCGCCACGACAGCCCCCCCGGTTCGCGCCTCAACGTCGCTCGATCACGACCGAGGTCGAGTGCTACCCTTTATCGGGCATCGAGAGGCGACCGTTGCTCCGATGCATCACCAGAGAGGCCTTTGGAGAGCGATGACATACTCGGCAGAAGGGTGGTTTCTGTACGCAGGCGAGGCAGGTCGAACCGGCCCCGGCCCTTTGGTGCGCGAGACCTTCGAGATCTCAGCGCTTGGCCCCGAAGAGGTTCTCGCTGAGCCCCTCTTCGGCTCGTGGGAAGGCAACATGGGCCACGCGGTCGAGCGAAAGCCGATCGACATCTGCGTTGCGCGAAAAGAGCCGAAGGTCATCTTGGGCAATTCGGGCGTGGTGCGAATCAAAGAAGTGGGCCGCGACGTGAAGACCGTTCGCCCTGGGCAGAAGGCGATCATCTTCTGCAACGGCGAAGAAGACTGGTGGGGGTACCCCAAGAAGATACTTGGGTATGACGCCCCAAACACGATGGGGTGCTTGGCCACCAAAATGAAGCTGACTCAGCGGCAGGTGATCCCGCTCCCAGAGAACACCCGGCACCCGCTCGCCCAGTGGGCCGCGTTCTCGCTGCGATACATCACCGCGTGGTCGAACTGGGAGCTGGCGTATGGCACCTTTCGGCTGCTGATCAGCCGTGACGAACTGGCGTCGATCAACGTCTGGGGTTGGGGCGGCGGCACCACCTTGGCTGAGCTCGACCTGGCTCGCCGAGAGGGGCACAAAGCGGTGATGCTGTCATCGACGCCGCGACACCTCGAGGTCATTCGCCAGCTTGGGGTCACCGAGATCGATCGCTCGAAGTTCGGAGAGCTCGGGTTTGACGAGGCCAAGTACGCCGATGATGCGGGCTACCGAGGCCGCTACCAGGCCGCCGAAAAGCAGTTCTTGGCCGAGGTCGACGAACGAACCACGGGTCGCGGGGTGCAGATCTTCATTGACTTCGTGGGGGCGCCGGTGTTTCGGGTGAGCCTCAAGGCGCTGGCCCGCGAAGGGGTCATCGCCACCGCCGGGTGGAAAGACGGCATGAAAACGTCGTCGCTTCGCGCCATCGAGTGCATTGCCCGACATCAACACATTCACACCCACTACGCGCGGTACCCACAAGGGTGGGCCGCGGTGGCGTTCGCCAACGCCAGCGGGTGGCTGCCGCCCGTCGATGAGCGCGTGTACACCTTCGACCAGGTGCCCGAGCTGGCCGAGCGATACGCCGCCGGCGAGGTGGGCCTGTTTCCCGTCTTTTCAATCAATGAGCAATGAGCGTGAACCCCATGGCTGACGCCCGAGTCGACCTGACGCTGGCTCGGTATGCCCGTGAGTGGCCCGGCAAGACGGCGCTGGTCTCGCAAGAGCAGGGCCACCGCCACGTGATGACGTACGCCCAGCTCGAGCTGCGCATTCGGGCCGTAGCCTCGGCGATCGCCCAGCAGACGAAGCCCGGAGATCGGGTGCTGTTGATGTTTCCGCAGGGGCGGCACTTCATCGAGGCCTTCTTCGGGTGCTGGCTTGCCGGGGTGACGCCGGTGCCGGTACCGCCGCCCGATGTGAGTCGAGCTGAAAAGACGCTCCCGCGGCTATTGGCGATCGCGCAGGCTGCCCAGCCGAGCGCCGTGCTCTCGGTCTCGGCCATTCACGAGCTCGCTCCGAAGGTGCTCCCGGCCGCTTCGAGCTTGCGCAGAGTGCCCTGGGTCGATGTCGATCAGGTGGGCGATGCCCCACTTGATCGCGAACGCCCCGCCTCCGGGGTGGCGCTGATTCAATTCACGTCTGGTTCGACCGGAGCGCCGAAGGGCGTGGTGGTGACGCCGCAGAACATCGTGGTCAACATCGGCATGATCGCCGACCACCAGGTGATGGGTGCGCACAGCACAGTCGTCAGCTGGCTGCCCCAATTTCACGACATGGGGCTGATCGCTTCGACCGTTGCCACGCTGGCGTTGGGCGCGACGCTGGTGCAGATCTCGCCGCTCGATTTTCTCAAGCGGCCGCGCCTCTGGCTCGAGCTGGTCACCGAATTCAAGGGCACGCACGGAGGCAGCCCGAACTTCGGGTACGACTTGTGCGTGCGAAAGATACCCACCCAAGACCTGGCCGGGCTCGACCTCTCGTCGTGGGGTTGTGCGTACAACGGCGCCGAGCCGGTGCGGTGGGCGACGCTCGATCAATTTCGCAAACACTTCGCCCCGGTGGGTTTCTCGTCGAGCGCGGTGTTGCCTTGCTACGGCATGGCAGAGGCGACGCTCTTCGTCTGCGGTCAGCACCACCGAGATCGCGCTCCCGCCCCGTTGTCGGCGAGCAAACAGGCCCTTGGTCAGGGCCGCTTCGCCCCACCCGCGTCGCCCGAAGATGAAATGCGGCTGGTCTCGTGCGGGGCTTCGCCCGAGAATTCAGTGGTTGAGGTCGTCGACCCGGCCGGCGAGGTCTTGCCCGAGGGGGTCATCGGAGAGGTGTGGAATTCGGGCCCCCACATCGGCGCGGAGTACTTCAACTTGAAGAGCGACACCTTCAGCGGCCGATTGGCGAAGTGGCCCGGCAAGGCCTTCTTGAAGACCGGTGATCTGGGAATGCGCGTGGGCGGCGAGCTCTTCGTCACCGGGCGATTGAAAGATCTGATCATCGTGCGGGGCGTCAACCTGTTTCCCTCCGACATCGAGGCGGTGGTGTCGGGGTTGCCGTTCGTGCGACCGGGCTGTGTCGCGGCGGTGTCGATTGACACCGAGTCGGGTGAGGGCATGGCCATCATCGCCGAGGTCGAGCGCCGGCATCACGAGCGCCGCTCGGGCCTGTCAGACGCGGAGTACATCAACATGCGAAAAGGCGAGCGCCGCAACGACGAGGCCCCGCTCGAGCGCGCTCCGGGTGAGCTTGAGCTCGCAGCAGTCGAGTCGAGTATTCGCACCACGGTGGCGAAGGCCTTTGGTGTGGTACCGCAAGTGGTGCTGATTCAGGCGGGCACCCTCACCAAGACCACGAGCGGTAAGGTCGGCCGGCTCGAGGCGAGGCGGCAACTCCTGAGCAATGAGCTGCTCCGAATCTCATGAGAGCCCGAAAAGACATCGAGCGGTGGTTGTGCGAGGCGGTCGCCGCGATCAGCGGTCAGCAGGCCGCTGATATCGACCCCCGGGTCGAGTTCGCCGCGTATGGCGTCGACTCTGCGAGCGCCATCGTGATGGCAGGAGACCTCGAGCGGTGGCTGGGCGTACCGGTCGACGGCACCGCGCTGTTCGAGCACCCATCGATTGACCGTCTGATTGTTCATCTCATGACCCCGCCGGCCGGGCGCTGACGAAGCGGTTGACCATGCGAACCCTCTCCCACACGAAGATCGCGGTCGTCGGCATGGGCCTTCGGCTGCCCGGCGCGTCGAAGCCGAGCGAGTTGGTGCAGCTGTTGCGAGCCGGTCGGTCAGCGGTCTGCGAGTTTCCGCCCGACCGGTTCACCCTGGGCGACTTGTACGACCCCGAGCCCGGCACTCCGGGCAAGATCTACGTTCGCTCGGCGGGGTTTCTTCGCGACGTGAAGACCTTTGACCACGCCTTCTTCGGCATCTCGCACGCCGAGGCCACCGCGATGGACCCGCAGCAGCGGCTGCTCCTGGAGCTGGCCTGGGAGGCGCTGGAGGACGCTGGGTTTGCGCCCGATGCCACGCGCGGCCGTCGAGTCGGCACCTGGGTCGGGTTGTCGAGCAATGACTCGCTGCGGCTGACGCCGATCGTGCTCGAGAAGCTCGATCACCAGTGGGCCACGGCAAATGCCTTTTCGTTGGCCTCGAATCGGCTGTCGTACTTCTACGATTGGCACGGGCCCAGCGAGACCATCGACACCGCCTGCTCGTCGTCGTTGGTGGCCATACATCGGGCCTGCGAGAGCCTCGCTTCTGGAGAGTGCGACCTGGCCCTGGCGGGCGGGGCCAACCTGATGCTCACGCCAGACACATTCGTGACCTTCTGTCGGGCCGGCGTGCTCTCTCGCGACGCGGTGGTGAGAGCGTTCGATGCCGGCGCCAACGGGTATGTGCGAGGCGAGGGTGGGGGGTTGGTCGTGCTCAAACGCGCAGACCAGGCCCAAGCCGACGGAGACCGGATCTATGCGCTGGTGAGCGGCTCGGCGACCAATCAGGCCGGTCGAACCAACGGCATGATGGCGCCCAGCGGAGCCTATCAGCTCGAGGTGATTCGCAGCGCGCTCAACGCCGGCGGCATCGACCCGGCGCGGGTCGATTCAATCGAAGCCCATGGCACCGGTACCGCCCTGGGAGACCCGATCGAGGCACGCGCGATCGGCGAGGCGCTGTCGGCACGAAGGTCATCGGCGCCCTGCCAGCTGGGGTCGATCAAGACCAACATCGGTCACCTCGAAGCTGCCGCGGGCGTGGCCGGCTTCATCAAAATGGCGCTTTCGCTGCACGGCAAAGAGGTGTTCCCCTCGCTCAATTTCGAGCGGGGCAACCCGCTGATCAAGTTCAAAGAATGGAACCTGAGCGTCGCGACGGCCCACGCAGCGTGGGGCCCGCCAGTGACCGGGCTGGCCAGGGTTGGCGGGGTCAGCTCGTTTGGTTTCGGTGGCACTCACGCCCACTGCGTTCTCGAAGAGTCGACCGCGCCCCAGCGGCCCTCGCTCGAGCGCAGTCAGGGCTGGCTGACGTGGTCGGGTCAGACGCCGGTCGGCCTCAAGGCGCAGGGTCACCTGCTCAGCGCAGCGCTCGAACGGCCGGGGGCCTCGCTCGATGATGTGTGTGCCGCCTCACTCCACGATCGCTCTGCGCTCGACTGGCGCGCGGCCGTCACCGCCGACAGCGCAGAAGAGGCACGTCAGCTGATCGATTCGTTTATACGCGGCGAGCCGCAACCCAGAGTCGTGAGCGCCGACGCCCGACCCGGGCGGCGGTCCGAGGTGGTCTTGGTCTTCTCGGGTCAAGGCACCCAGTGGGAGGGCATGGCCAAAGAGCTGCTTGGCGCTGAGCCCGCATTTCGCGAGGCCTTCGAGGCCTGTGACCAGGCGTTGCAGGCTGCCGGCGCGCCTTCGCCGCTTCGAATCATCTCCGAGTCATGGCGCGGGCTGCAGCCGGCGACCGACGCCAACCAGGCGCTGCTCTTCGCCTACCAGATCGCCCTCGCGCGCACCTACCTCGCCCACGGCGTGAACGTCGCGGCGGTGATCGGCCACAGCCTGGGTGAAGTCTCGGCGGCGCACCTGTGTGGCGCTCTCACGTTGCCCGACGCGGCCAGGTTGATCTTCGAGCGGGGTCGGGTCTACCTGTCGATGCGGGGCAAGGGCGGCATGCTCAGCGTCGCGCTCAACCGGCGAGATGCCGAGCAGGCGATCGCGGCCCACAGCACCAAGGTCTCGATCGCAGCCCGCAACGGGCCCCAGACGACGCTGCTCTCGGGCGACTTGCCGTCGCTCGAGGCCATCGCTGCGCAGCTGAAGGAGCGTGGGGTCTACAATCGGTTCGCAGACGTCGATGGCGTGCCCGGTCACAGCCCGGCGGTTGATTCGGCACGCGCGCGTCTGGTCTCGACGCTCGAGGGGCTGGCGCCGAGCCGGTCAGAGGTTCGTTTTTTCTCGACCGTCACCGCTGGAGAGCTCGCCGCAGACCAGCTCGGCGCCGAGTATTGGGGGCGCAACCTTCGCGAGACGGTCGCGTTCGCCGAGGCGGTGAACGCGGCGAATGAAGCTCTGGTTCGACCGACCTTCATCGAGGTCGGCCCCCACCCGAGCCTCTCGGCGGGCATCTCCTTGTTGCTGGCCGAGGCGCCGCCCACCCTGGTGGTCTCCCCGATGCGCCGCTTCGAGAGTGAAGCCCGAGCGCTGCGCACCGCGCTCTCGACACTGTACGTGCACGGAGTGCTCAGCGACCGAGCGAAGCTTGGCCCGCGAGGGCCTCGGGTCGAGCTGCCGTTGCAGCACTTCGAGCGAGTTCGCTGCTGGCGCACCGACGGCCCGTACTCCCCCCCGAGCCTTGCTGACGCGTTCAAGGGGGCGCGGGCCTTCGAGGGCAGAAGAACCGACCTGGCCTCGAGCTTGGGGAGGTCGGTCTTCGAGCTGCGGCTCGACCTCGAGCGCTGGGCGTTCTTGCTTGATCACTGCATCGAGGGGGTGCCGGTGCTGCCCGGCGCGGCGTATGTGGAAATGGTGTTGGCCTGTGGGGCCAGCCTCTTCGAGTCGCTCGACTTCGAGCTCGTCGATGTGCGCTTCGAACGGCTGTTGGTGCTCAAGCCTTCACAGACGGTCTCGATGCAGGTCACCACCACCCTCGCCGATGACGGGCACTTCGAGGTGACCATTCACAGCCTCCAGGCGGGTGGGCGGTGGCAGCAGCATCTTCGCTGCCAACTGCGCTCTGCCTCGCGGGTCGAGCCGCCCCCGCGTGCGTTCGGCGAGCTGGCGCCGGTCGAGCCCACCTTCTACGAGCGGCTGCAGTCGGGAGGGCTCGACTACCGCGCGGCCTTTCGCGGGCTCGAGCGGCTGAGCGCGCAGGGTGCAGTGGCCGAATCGAAGGCCAGGCTGCCGAAAGCAGCCGGGTCGGCCTCGCCCTTCATTGTGCACCCTGCGTTGCTCGATGCCAGCTGGCACGCGATGGTGCCCCTGGTCGAGAACCTCACGCCGGGCATCACCGATCTCGCGTTCGTGCCAGTGTCGATCGCTCGCATGCGGGTCTTTCGGCCGGCGGGGAGCGCGCTGTGTGCCGCGTCTTCACTCGAGGCCGTTGCCTCGGGCGACGAGCGCCTGGCGCGGTTCGACTTTTACGAGCCGGCCGGGGCGGCGGTCGCGCAGGTCGAGGGCTTTCGCGTGCAGCGCCTGACCCGAGAGCTGGCCACTGCATCGGTGGCTGACCCCTCGACCTGGTTGGTCGAGCATGTCTGGCGCCCGGTGGTACCGGCTGCGAGCGACGAGACGCCTCGCGCGTTTCTGGTCTTGGGTGAAGCCGATGAAGTCACCCAGCGGCTGTGCGCCGCGCTGACCCGAAAAGGGCACCGCGTGGAGCGACTGCACGAGGCCACCGATCACGCGCTGCACGAGCTCTCGTCGAAGGTCAGGGTGATCGACGCGCGCCCGCTCGCTGCTCCAGCAGACCCGATCGACCCGAGCGCCCACGAGCTCGGCTTTCGAGTTGGGGTCGAAGAGCCCCGTCGGCTGGCGCAGCAGGCCTTGAGGGCCGGAGCGACGGTCTGGTGGCTGACCCGCTATGCGCAGCCCGTCGATGACGGCGAGGTCGCGAACCCATTCGGTATGGCCTTGTGGGCGTTGGCGCGCAGCTTTGGAATCGAGGCTGGGCCGAGGCGATCGCAGTGCGTCGATGTGGGTGCGGCCGGCGAGGCCGAGCTGGCGTCGCTGGTTCAACTGCTGTGCAGCGAGCCGCTCGATGATCAATGGGCGCTGCGCGGCGAGCGGGTGCTGTCGCTGCGCCTCGAGCGAGCCGCCCTGAAGTCGGCCCCGGCTCCGAAGGCCCTGCGCGGCGATGGCGCCTACCTGCTCACCGGTGCCTTCGGGGGTCTCGGCCCCCGCATCACCCAGTGGCTCGTCGATTCGGGCGCGCGACACCTGGTGCTGCTTGGTCGTCGGCTACCCGAGGCCTTGCTGGAGGACCCGCAGACGCGAGCGCACGGCGAGCAGCTGGTCGCGCTGCTCGAGCGGCTGACGCGGGCCGGCGTCGCGATTCACTTGGTTCAATGCGATGTCTCCAAGCTCGAGGAGGTCGAACGGCTCCCCGGCGAGCTTTCAAGGCGCGGCTGCCCGAAGGTCACCGGCGTCATTCACGCCGCGGGGCAATCGTCGATCGTCGGCGTCGGCCAGCTGACCTCTGCACAGCTGCGGCAGACCTGGGGCGCCAAGGCCAGCGCGGCGGCGTGGCTCGAGCGCGTCTTTGGCGGCTCCGAGCTCTCGCTGTGCCTGCAGTTCTCATCGGCCTCGGCGCTGTTTCATTCACCAGGCCTGGCTCACTACTCGGCCGCGAACGCGTTTCTCGACGGGCTTTCTCTTCGAGCGCGCTCACGTGGGCGATGCGGGCTGTCGGTCGCCTGGGGCACGTGGGCCGAAGCAGGCATGGCCGCCCGAGCGCTCGAGGCGGGTCACCAACTGCAGCGGGGCATGCGGGCCTTCACGCCGGCTGTGGCGCTCGAGCTGTTGGGCCAGCTCCGGGCCGACCCGGCGGGGGTCGTTGGGGTCGTTCGGGCCGACTGGCACGAGTGGTACCACCAGTACGGGGCCGCCGTGCCTGGGCGTCTGCTCGAGAACCTGGCCCGGGCCGAGACGCCCGCCGAGGGTTTGCTCCCGGGCCGGCCTTCGAGCCAAGACCTGCCGCAGTTTCTTCGCATCGAAGCGGCCAGGCTGTTGGGCATCGACCCCGCCATCATCGACGTCAACAAGCCCCTCACGTCGCTGGGGTTCGATTCGATGATGGCGGTGATGCTCAAGCAGCGTATCGAGGCCACGTTGGGGGTCGACCTGCCGGTCGTGCGCCTGATGGAGGGGCCGAGCCTGGCCTCGCTCGCCCAGACGCTTGGCAGCGACGGAGCGGCCACGACCCGGAGCGCCCCAGCGCCGGCCATCGACCTGAGCCTCGAGGTGACCCTGCCCGAGCACATCGTGGCCCACGGCCCGCCGGCTAACCCTTCGGAGTGCCGGCAGATCTTGCTCACCGGCGCGACTGGGTTCTTGGGGGGCTTCTTGTTCGAGGCGCTGCTGCGCGAGCGCCAGGCCCAGGTGATTTGCCTGGTTCGCGCCGGCTCCGACGCCGAGGCAGAGCGACGTGTTCGCCAAGCCGCTCGCAGCTTGAGCATCTCGTTGGATCGCTTCGAAGGGCGCATGCGCTTCATTAGCGGCGACCTAGCCCAGCCCCGGTTCGGCTTGAGCGAAGGGGCCTGGCGCGCGCTGCACTCGGTCGACGAAATCGTTCACTGCGGAGCCTGGGTGAATTTTCTGCAGGAGTACGGCGCGCTCAAGGCGCCCAACGTCGATGGCACCCGCACGGTGCTCGAGTTGGCCACCAGCGGCAAGCGCACCCGACGGGTTCATTTCGTCTCGACCTTGTCTTTGTTTTTCTTCGACTACGGCGATGTGCCGGTCGTCGATGAGACCACCGCCCCCGACCGAAACCGGGGGCTGCGGTTGGGCTACGTGAAGTCCAAATGGGTCGCCGATCGCATCTGCGCGCTGGCCCGCACCCGCGGCATTCCGGTGACGATTCATCGGCCGGCCGACATTGCGCCCCACAGCCGCTCGGGGGTCTTCAACGAAGAAGACTTCATCTCGCGCCTCACGCTCGGGTCTGCCCGGCTCGGCTTCGCCCCTGACCGCCCGTCGCAGGTCGAGGCCTGGCCCGTCGACTTCGTCGCGCACACCATCGCTCGCCTGACCGGCGCCGGAGCCGCGGCTGGGCTCGATTTTCACCTGACCGGGCCGGCGCCGGTCTCGTGGTCGAGCGTGCTCGAAGCGCTCAGGGCCAACGGGCTCTCGGTGCAGGTCGAGCCGGTCGAGCTGTGGCGCTCGAAGCTGGCGCAGCGCCTGGGCGTTGATCACGAGAACCCGCTGTTCGCGATGCAATCGCTGTGGACGCAACGAGAGGCCGGTGACTCGTTGGGGTTTACCGAAGCCTACATCGGCAGCCAGATACCCGGTTTTCGACGGCGGCAGACGCTTGCCGTGCTGGGAGACGAGCCCTGGCTTCAGAAGGGCATCGACGCGCAGATGTTGGAGCGATATTTTCGCCGCGCCGGTTTGTTGCCAAAGACGACCGGCTAACGCACTCGGTTAGACCACTCTTCCCCACAGTGCCCCGTTTTCACCGAGCCCTGGTAGATTGGAGACCTTGTCCCCAGCACCTGATCAGCCGCAGTGCACCGTCGAGCGCTTGGTTCGCGGCTCGGGGTCATTGCTCAAGCTGTGCGGCACCATCGATCAAACCTTTGATTCGATGAGCTTCAGCCAGCAGTCAGTGGGCACCACGATTCTCGACCTCGACGGCGTGACGCGGATCACTTCGTTCGGCGTGCGGGAGTGGAACAAGGCCATTCAACTGCTCAACGCGGCCTACCTGGGCTTCGTCAATGTGCGACCGGCGATGGTGACGCAGTTCAACGTGGTGGCGGGCGTCTCAGGCAACGGCCAGATCGCCTCGATGTACGTACCGTTCATTTGCCCGTTCTGCGACTCGGCGTTCGAGATTCTGTACGACTTGAGAAAAGACTTCGCGAAGCTCGAGCAGCTCGACGCCCACCCGCCCCCGTGCCCTTCTTGTGCCAAGCCCAGCGAACTCGACGAACTGCCGATGGTGTACTTCAACTTCATCAACCGCCAAGGGCCTCCGACACCGCCGAATGACTTCGACATGGTGCTCGAAGGCACCGCGAGCACCGCGCCCGCCAACTCGACGAGCCAAGAACGGGTACAACAAGAGGTCGAGGGTTCGGAGACCTACCTGTGGCTCAACGGGCCGCTCGATGCGGGTTTAGGGCTGCGAAGGGTCGTCGACTCGCTCGAGGGTACTGTCGTGGTGGTGCTCCACGGCGTGACCGAGGTCGAGGTCGGGGCGGGCGCTCAAATCGCGAAGTTGCTCAAGTATGACGGTGGCCCTCTGTTCTTTGCCCGGGTGCCCCCGGCCGTGCGCGCGGTGCTCTCGGCTGCTGGCGCGAGCGCGCGCATCGGTTCGTGGTGGGTCAGCCAGACCTGCCCTCAGTGCGCGACCTCGATCGACTTCGAATTGACCCTCGCCGGCCCGAGGCCGGCTTGCCCGAAGTGCCAAGAACCGCTCGTCTTGACCACGCGACATGTCGCATTGGAGCGTGAGCTCACGACCCTGCCGGCGAGCGTCACCGCGGCGCTCGCGGGGCGTGCCGGGCCCAGAAAGGCCGTCGGGCGTGGCTCGTTTCTCTCGCGCTTCGAGGTGCTGCGAAAGATCGGTTCGGGAGGCATGGGCGAGGTGTACTTGGCTCGCATGAAAGGCCTGGGCGGCTTCGAGAAGCGCGTCGCGCTGAAGCGAATCTTGGCGGGGGTGGCCAAGGCACCCAATGGGGTCGAGATGTTCTTGTCAGAGGCGCGACTGGCCGCGCGGCTCTCGCATCGCAACATCGTGCAGATCTTCGACGTCGGCCACGAACGCGGTGAGTTCTACATCGCGCTCGAGTACGTCGATGGGCTCGACCTTCGGTCCATCTACGATTTGTGCAAGCAGACCAACCAGCTCGTGCCTGCGGCGATCGCGATGCAGCTGATCGCCGACATCGCGGCCGGGTTGGGGGCTGCCCACGGTCACGTCGAGCCAGACGGCACCAGTCACGTCATCGTGCATCGCGACGTATCGCCCCACAATATTCTGATTTCGGCCTCGGGCGAGGCGAAGATCACCGACTTTGGCATCGCGAAAATGGAGTCGGATGCCGATGCCACCCCAGCGTCGGTGACGAAGGGCAAGCTGTCGTATCTTGCGCCAGAGCAGGTTCGTCGCGAGGGCCCTCGGGCCGGCCTCGAGCCTCGAAGCGACATTTTTTCATTGGGCGTCGTGCTCTACCAAACCCTCACGCTCAGCCACCCGTTCTCTAGCGCGAACGCGTATGACACCCTCAAGGCCGTGCTCGAGAAACCCATCACTTCGGTGTCGGAGCAGCGAGAACCGTTGCCGTTGATTGACGCCATCATTGCTCGAGCTACCGCCAAAGATCTCGCGACGAGGTACGCGACCGCTGAGGCCATGCGCGCCGACCTGCTCGCTGCCATTGGCTCACCTGCCCCCGACATCGCCGCCTGGCTCAGACCGTTGCTCAAATTGCGCGCCCCGACGGTCGGGCAACAGCCGACCGTGTGGTCGAGTGAAACCTCCAGTCGCGATGAAGAGTTGACCAAGGCCAGATCGTTCACGAAGACATGAAGCCACGCATCGCGGTCGTCGGTTCACTGGTCGACGAGCTCGCCGGTGCCCCGGTGCTCCACTTCGAGACGCCGCGACAGGCGCTCGAAGCGCGAGCGGGTTTGGTGGTGATGCGCGAAGCAGATTGGGCGCGCAGCCGAGATGAAGCACCGGCTGGCGCGGTCTGTGCGCTGGTGATTGCGTCACCGGGCCGCGAGGTCTACGGCCAGTACCTCCGCGATCTGAGGGTACGCCACCTGCTCGGCGAAGGCTCGAGCCTGAGAGCAGAGCTTGGGAGCATGGTCGCGCTCGAGACTGGGCAGGCCCCATTCTCGGCCACCTCGCTCGGGCTGGGCGCACTGGGCCTGAGCCTTCGGCTTCGTTCGAGCGCTGAAGAGCCGGCGCTCCTGACCCGGGCGACCGAGTTCGCGCATGGTGCAGGGGCGCGAGGCCGGGCTGCCCAAAACTGGCTCGATGCACTCTCAGAGACCGTGACCAATGCCGTCTACAACGCGCCCCGAGCCGGTGACGAAGCGCTCTTCGAAGGGCTTCATCGGCGCCACGCGGTGACGCTCGACGAGCGCCACGCCGTCGAGGTGAACCTCTTCGCGACCGCGCAAGATCTGTCGTTCGAGGTCGCCGACGCGTTCGGGTCGCTCACCCCTGAGCACTTTCAGCGGTACCTGGGCGGCTCGTTGAGTCGCGCCCCGGCGAAGGCCATCGAGAAGCCTGGTGGGGCTGGGTTGGGGTTGATGATGATGTTCGACCGGTTGGAGCGCCTGGTCGCGATGGTCGACCCCGGCCATCGAACCAGCATGGTGGGCGTGGGCCCGCTCTCGTACGGCCATTCACGCGAGCGAGGCCGCACGGTGCAGTTCTTCAAAGGGCCGATGCGCCGGGGTTGACTGACGCGCAAGAACCCAGCTGGCGAGGTTCAGCCCATCGCGCGAGACTCGAACGAGCCGGGCCACCCGCTCAATCGCGACGCTGATGGGCACCTTCGAGGCGACGACGGCGCCTGAGACGCGGGTGCCTTCGGCCTCCAGTTTCGCGAGCCGGGGGTTCTGCGAGGCTGCTACGATCGATGGTGTGTTCGGGTACTTTCGCAAGAAAAGCGCACCGTCGAAGGTCGACCCGCTGGCGGCCTACGACGGCGTGATCGACTCGCTCGAGCGACAGGCGGCCCAGGTGCGAAAGAGCGCTGCGACCTTGCTGGCGCTGCGGGGTGAGCTGAGCCGCGACCGTGACCGGTACGCGAAGCGGCTGGTTGATCTCGAGGCGCGGGTCGGTGAAGCGGGCGAGAACGGTGACGCGAAAGCTGAGCGCGTGCTTCGTCGCGACTTCGATGAGGCGCAGCGGCTAAAGGCCCAGACCGAGTCGGCGCTCGACGGCGCGAAGGCCGATGCCGAGCTGTTGATGACCGCCGCTGAAGATCTCGCCACCAAAGTCTCGGCTCTGAAGACCGAGCGCCTGAGCGCCAAGGCCCGATTCGCCGCCGGAGCGACGGTCAGCGAGACCATGCGCGCCCAGGTCGAAGAGTTCGACCGCGTGGTCAAGCTCGACGCCGCGCGCGATGAGGTCGAAAGAGCGCACGCCTTGGCAGATCTCTACCGCGACGAAGCGAAGACCAAGCTGCGCTAGGCCCCGCGGTATTTCTTCGCCAGGTCGCGGTACACCACCCACGAGTGCGCGATGATCTCGAGCTCCCGTTCACCCACATCGCGAACCCGCTTCGCCGGAGACCCGATGATGAAGCTGCGGGGAGCGAACACCTTGCCCGGCGTGACGAGCGAGCCGGCGGCGACGAAGCTCGAGTCACCAATCTCAACGCCGTCGAGCAGAATGCTGCCCATGCCGATGAGGCACTGATCGCCCACCGTGCACCCATGCACGATCACCCGATGGCCGATGGTGCACTCGCTGCCGATGGTGGTCTTCGACACGCCCCCCGTCGCGTGCGCGATTGACCCGTCTTGAAAATTCGAGCGCTCGCCAATCACGATCGGGCCGCTGTCTCCACGCAAGACGCAGGTGGGCCAGACCGAGGCCTCGTTGCCGATGGTCACTTCACCAAGCAGCTGCGCGCTCGGGTGCACGTAGGCCTGCTCGTGAATGCCCGGGTCGAGGGCGCCGAAGCGGGTGTTCGCCATCAGCGCTGAGTACCCCAGTCGGCAAACCATGTCTCTTGACGCCGCGGGCTACGGGCCCTCAATGTGCGCCGCATGACCACCTCTTTGACCGGCTCCGAAGTGAAAGAGATCGAGCGCGCCAACGCTTCTGGTCTCACGCCCGTCGTCTTCGTTCACGGCCTCTGGCTGCTGCCTTCGAGTTGGCAGAGCTGGCGAGACCACTTCGAGGCCGCCGGCTACACCTCGATTGCGCCAGGCTGGCCTGACGACCCGGCGACGGTTGAAGAAGCGCGCGCGCACCCCGAGGTCTTCGCCAACAAGTCGCTCAAGGTCATCACCGCGCACTACACCGAGGCGCTGGGCAAGCTCACCTTGAAGCCCATCGTCATCGGGCACTCGTTCGGCGGAGCGATCGCCCAGATGCTCGCAGGCCAGGGCCTGTCAGTGGCGACCGTGGCGATCGACCCGGCGCCGTTTCGTGGCGTGCTGCCGCTGCCCTTTTCGTCGCTCAAGACCGCGTCAGCCGTCATCGCCAACCCGGCGAACTACTCCAGGGCGGTGGCGCTCACCTACGAGCAGTTCAAATACGGGTGGACCAATGCGCTCGACGAGGCCGAGTCGAAGGCGCTCTACGAAAAATACCACGTCGCCGCGTCAGCCCGGCCGCTGTTCTCGGCCGCCACCGCCAACCTGAACCCGTGGACGGAAGACGCCGTCGACACCAAGAACCCGAAGCGTGGCCCGCTGCTGCTCATCTCAGGCGAGAAAGACAACACCGTGCCGTGGGCCATCGTGAGCGCGTCGTACGATCGGCAAAAGCGAAACCCCGGAGTGACCGAGGTCACCTCGATGCCCAACCGCGGTCACTCGCTCACCATCGACCATGGGTGGAAAGAGGTCGCAGACGTGGCGCTCACCTTCGTGCGGCAACACGCTCCGGTGAAGGGCCGCTAGGTCCAATGCTGGTCATTTAGCAGCGGGGCGCTGGACCCATTTCTTGTCGTAAGCGCTCATCTTGATCTTCACGACGCGTGGAAAACTGCGCTTCGGACGGCGTGGCGGCAGCAGTAAGAGTCGCATGCGTTGCCTGAGGTCCA
>JANLPS010000357.1:0-3913 GCA_031367385.1 Archangium sp.
CGATCATGATGACGACGATGGCCGCGCTGCTCGGTGGCTTGCCCCTCGCGATCGGCTCGGGCACCGGCTCTGAGCTTCGACGGCCGCTCGGCATCAGCATCGTTGGTGGGCTGATCATCTCGCAGCTGCTCACGCTGTTCACCACCCCGGTCATCTATTTGTTGATGGACCGGGTGGCCCGGTACTTCGGCAAAACGCCCGAACCGAAGCCCCGGGCGCACGAGCCGGTCGCGGCGAAATCATGAACGTCTCCGAGCCTTTCATTCGAAGGCCGGTCGCGACGACGCTCCTCGCGGCGGCGATTCTGCTGGCGGGTGGGGCGGGGTACTTCATGCTCCCGGTCGCTCCGTTGCCCTCATTCGATTCACCGACCATCAACGTGTCGGCGAACCTGCCTGGCGCCAGCCCCGAGACGATGGCCTCGGCGGTGGCGACGCCCCTCGAGCGGCGCTTTGGTCGAATCGCCGGAGTGACCGAGATGACCTCGACCAGCTCGCTCGGAGTCACCTCGGTCACGTTGCAATTCGACCTCAATCGCGACGTGGAGTCTGCCGCGCGCGACGTGCAGGCCGCGATCAACGCAGCCGCCGCCGAGCTGCCAACTGATCTGCCGTTTCGACCGAACTACCGAAAGGTGAACCCGGCTGATGCGCCGATTCTCATTCTCTCGCTGACTTCGCCAACGGTGCCCTTGCCCGAGTTGTTCGACACGGCGAACACCCGCCTGGCGCAGAAGATCGCGCAGGTACAGGGAGTGGGGCAGGTGTTCGTCGGCGGAGGGCAGCAGCCGGCCGTGCGCGTGCAGGCCGACCCCCGCACGCTGGCGAGCGTGGGGCTGACGCTCGAAGATGTTCGCAGCTCAATCGCCTCGGCGACCTCGAATCAGCCCAAGGGCGTGCTCGAGGGTGACCGGCAGGCCTCAGCGGTGACCGCGAATGATCAGCTCTTCGGGGCGGCGGCGTGGCAGCAGTTGATCATCAAGGCTGATCAGGGCTCGATCGTGCGGTTGACCGACGTGGCGCACGTCTTCGATGACGTCGAGAACAGCCGGGCCGCTGCGTGGTCGAACGGCACCCGTGCCGTGCTGCTGATCATTCGACGCCAGCCGGGCGCGAACATCATTCAGACCATCGAGCGCATCAAGGCGCTGCTGCCGGGGCTGTCGACCTCGCTCTCGCCGAGCATCTCGCTCGAGGTCGCGCTCGACCGCGCGGGTACGATTCGCGCGTCGGTGGCTGATGTTGAAAAGACGTTGGGCCTGAGCGTGATTCTGGTCGTGCTGGTGGTCTTCGTCTTCTTGAGGTCTGCGCGAGCGACCGCGATACCTTCGGTGGCGGTGCCGCTGTCACTGGTGGGCACCTTCGGAGTGATGTACCTGCTCGATTTCAGCTTGAACAACCTCTCGCTGATGGCGCTGACCATCTCGACCGGGTTCGTGGTCGATGACGCGATCGTGGTCACCGAAAACATCTCGCGCTACATCGAGCTGGGAGAAACGCCCTTTGCCGCGGCGCTCAAGGGAGCCCGGCAGATCGGCTTCACCATCATTTCAATCACCGTTTCGCTGTTGGCGGTGTTCATACCCATCTTGATGATGGGCGGCATCATCGGCCGGCTCTTTCGCGAGTTCGCGGTGACGCTCGCCGTTGCGATCGCGGTGTCGGCGGTGCTCTCGCTCACCTTGACTCCGATGATGTGCGCGACCCTGCTCAAGCGGCGGCGAGCCCAAGAGAACATCGTGGGTCGAACGCTCGAACGTGGCTTCAACTTCGTTCTCGGCGGCTACGGGCGAGCCCTCGGCTGGGTGCTCAATCACCGAAAGATCATGCTCGGCGTCACCTTCGCGCTGATGGCGTTGGCGGTGAGCTTGTTCATCATCGTGCCCAAGGGTCTCTTCCCCCAGCAAGACACCGGGCAGCTCATCGGCTTCAGCGAAGGCCCGCAAGACGTCTCGTTCACCTCGATGAAAGAACGGCAGAAGCGGGTCTTGGAGGCCCTCAAGGGCGACCCCGATCTCGAGCACACCGTCGCGTTCATCGGCGGCGGCCCAGGCTCGGGGGTCAACACCGGTACCGTGTTCGTCGCGCTTCGAAGCTCGCCACCACGTTCGATTTCGGCAGATCAGCTGATCGCCACGCTGCGGCCCAAGCTGGCCAAGATCGAGGGTGTGAATCTGTTTTTGCAGGCCACGCAAGACCTGCGCATCGGCGGTCGCCCCACGCGCACCCAGTATCAGTACACCCTGCAGACGCCGAACCTCGTCGAGCTGAGAACCTGGGGCCCCCGGCTGCTCGAGGCGCTGAAGAAGCTGCCCGAAATCAAAGACGTGGCGAGCGATCAGCAGAGCGCTGGGCTGCAGCTCAAGTTCGTGATCGATCGCGACACGGCTGCGCGCTTTGGCATCACGCCCTTGCAAATCGACAACACGCTCTACGATGCCTTCGGCCAACGTCAGGTCGCGACCAGCTTCACGCAGCTCAACCAGTACCGCGTCGTGCTCGAAGTGCCACCAGACCTGCAGCAAGGGCCAGAAGCACTGGCCTCGTTGTACGTGCGCAGCGCGACGCAGGGGCTCGTGCCACTGAGCCAGTTGGGGTCGCTCGAGCCTGGCCCGCTGCCCCTGGCGATCAACCACCAGGGCCAATTTCCCTCGACGACGTTGTCGTTCAATCTGACGCCTGGCACCGCGCTGGGGCCGGCGGTCGAAGCGATTCACCGGGCCGAAGCGAGCATCGGCATGCCCGCGAGCATCAAGGCTGGTTTTCAGGGCACCGCGCAAGCGTTCGCCGACTCACTCGCGAGCCAGCCGCTGCTGATCTTGATGGCCCTGGGCGTCGTCTTCATCGTGCTGGGCGTGCTCTATGAGAGCTACGTGCACCCGATCACCATCTTGTCGACCCTGCCTTCGGCGGGAGTCGGGGCGTTGGTGGCGTTGTTGATTTCTGGCATCGACCTGTCGATCATCGCGCTGGTGGGGCTCATCTTGTTGGTCGGCATCGTAAAGAAGAACGCGATCAAGATGATCGACTTCGCGATTGAAGCAGAGCGTGATGAGGGCTTGTCGGCCAAAGACGCCATCGCCAAGGCCTGCCTGCTTCGGTTTCGGCCGATCTTGATGACGACGATGGCGGCGCTGCTGGGCGCGTTGCCGCTGGCGTTTGGCTCTGGGCTGGGCTCCGAGCTGCGAAAGCCGCTCGGCGTGGCGATCGTCGGAGGGCTGCTGGTCTCTCAACTGCTCACCATGTTCACCACGCCGGTGGTCTACCTGGCGCTCGATCGCTTCACCCGCCGGCGCGTGAAGCACCCAGCGCCGAAGGCGCTCGAGGGCGCGATGTGACGAAGGCCTGGCGCACGCACGCCTTCGCGATTTCTGGCCTCGAGCGAGGAGTCGCCGGGGTCTGCCCCGCCAGCACCGAAGATCGGGCGCGCTTCTACCTCGTCACCACCGGCGGGCGGCTCATGGGCATCGACGCCGATGCCGAAGGCTCGGTCTTCTTCGAGCTGCAGTTGCCATTCACCTTCAGCGGGCCCGGCACGGCCCATCTCTGCGCCTCGGCCGACGGTCGATTCGTCGCGGTGGTGCCAACGCTCGGCCTTCGCGGCGCGTTGGTCGACGTCTCAACCGGCACAGTGCTCAAGCCCCTCGAGCGCGACGACTACCACGCGAACGTCTCGGGCTGGGCCGTGGCGATGGTGCGCCGCAACAATCGCGACATCTTGATTTGTGCAACTGCGTGGAACCGCCTCGAAGCGATCGAGCTGCCCTCGTTGCGAAGGCTCGCGCCCACCGGCGCTGAAACCACGCTCGATTTTTTCTACGGCGCGCTCTCGCCCTCACCGAGCGGGCGCTTTCTGACCACCGGCGGGTGGCTCTGGCACCCGGTCGGCAGCCTCAAGATCATCGACGTCGACG
>JANLPS010000198.1:0-11522 GCA_031367385.1 Archangium sp.
TTGACGCTGAAGACGCCGCGCCGGCTCGAGGTGCACCTCGTGTCGAAGGGCCAACCCATCGAGGGCGTCGTTCGACTCGGTGGCCCCCTTCGACCGAAGCGGTGGCCGCCAGCGAGCCCAAGATTCAAGTCGCGGTGCTGCTCGACACCTCAGGCAGCATGGACGGGTTGATCAACCAGACCCGCGAGCAGCTGTGGCGCATCGTGAACACCTTCGCGACCGCCAAGCGTGACGGCAAGCGCCCGCGTCTGGAGCTGGCGCTGTACGACTACGGCAACGACAGCAACCCGGCGAACAACGATTACGTGCGGCAAATCGTGCCGCTGACCACTGATCTCGACAAGGTGTCGGAGGCGCTGTTCGCGCTCAAGACCAACGGTGGCAGCGAGTACTGCGGAGCGGTCATCTCCCACGCGACCAAGGAGCTCAAGTGGAGCTCGAACCCGCACGACTTGAAGCTCATCTACATCGCGGGCAACGAGCCGTTCACCCAAGGCTCGACGCGGTACCAAGACAGCGTGAAGGCGGCCATCGAGCACGGCATCGTGGTGAACACGATTCACGCGGGCACCGAGTCAGAAGGCGTCTCCGGCCAGTGGCTCGCGGCGGCCAAGATGGCCGATGGCAACTACCTCTTCATTGATCAGAACCGGGCCGTCGCCCGCGTCGACGCGCCGCAAGACGCCGAGCTCGCCAAGCTCTCGACCCAGCTCAACGCCACCTACATCGCGTACGGCGCGACCGGCGGCGCGGCGATGAACCGGCAGGCGGCGCAAGACAAGAACGCGATGGCGGCGAGCCCCTCGAGCGCGGCGACCCGGGCGACGGCCAAGGGTTCAGCTGCCTATGACAACTCCGGGTGGGACCTGGTCGACGCGAAGAAGGGCGGCGCCAAGGTGGGCAAGATGGCCGAGGCCGAGCTGCCGGCAGAGATGAAGGCGATGAGCGAGGGCGACCGCGAGAAGTTCGTCGAAGAGAAGAGCAAGGCCCGGTCGGAGATTCAGGCGCAGATCGCCAAGGTGTCTGCCGAGCGCGAGAAGTTCGTGAAGGCCGAGCTCGCGAAAACCGCCGCCGCCGGCCCCAAGACGATGGACGATGCACTGCTCGAGTCGGCGCGCACCCAGGCGACCAAAAAGGCGTTCTCGTTCTAAGCCGACACGGTCAATGAAGCCGATGCCTCCCCCGTCACGGTGACCGGGGAGGCTTTTTCATGCGCTACTGAATGGTGGCCTGGCCACCGAGCAGCTGCGCGTACCCGGCCTCGAGGCTCACGTCGTAGTCGCCGACCCTGAACGAGTTCACCGAGCCGTTGCCCCACAAGAGAAATGCGGTGCCGGGGTTCATGTGGCTCATCAAGCTCGCGTCGATGGTGCCGCTGTGCACGCCTTCTGCGAAGTCACATGAGATGACCGGGCCCTTGCCGCCATTGAAGAGGTCTCCAATGGCAATCGTGAAGCGCCCGTTCGCTCCGCTCGACCAGGCCAGGTTGACCGGCGCGGTGCGGCTGAAGGTGCCGCAATTGGTCGTGCCCGAGACGGCGTCGAAGGTGCAAACCGGAGAGGTGATGATGACGTCGTCTGGCGCTTTGATGGTCTTGCCGCTGAACGCCGGCACATCAGACCCCGCTGACGAGACCGTCAATACTTGGCCGGGCGCACTCCAGAGGCCCTCGGTGAAGAAGGTGGTCATGTTGCCAGCGGCGGTGGCGCCGCCAGTCACCGAAGAGCCGGTGATGGTGAGGGTGCCGATTGATTTCGCCACGCTGGTGCCGGCATCGGAGCGACGGTCGTCACAGTTGGCGACGTAACAGCTGCCCGAGGTCGCGAGCTTTGGGCAGCGGCCGTTCAGGTACGCGTTGAGTGAGTCTGAATATTCGAGCGCTTCGACCTGCACTGACGAGACTTGATCGGGGCCATGCAAGCCACCCCCATCGAAGGGGATGCGGAGCAGACTGATTTGAGCCTGCTTCAGGCTCGGCCCCGCGTCTGCCGAGCCGCTCCCGCCACCCGTGCCGCCGCCGGTGCCGCCACCCGTCCCTCCGCCACTGCCGGAGTCGGTTCGGCCAGCGCCGCCACCAGTACCACCGTCAACGGCCGACGGGCCGTCATTGCAGGCCGAAATTGAACAGACGATGCACGCCGCTGCGACCGAGCTGAGAAAACGTTTCATGGGGCGACGCTAGACTGACAAGTGAAACGATCAACAAAATCGGGTGCTTGGGGCATTTCGCCCACGCGACGGATACCATCATTGACTATCATAATCGTGATTATAATTATGATTATCATAATCGTCGTCGACAAGGGCACGTCGACGCAGCGCACCACGAGGCATCGCTTGACTTGCACCCGGCGCTGCGATTCGTAACCCCCCGTGAAGCTGTTCAACTACTGGCGTTCGAGCTCGAGCTACCGGGTGCGGCTGGCGTTGCACTTCAAGGCGCTGCCCTTCGAATACGTGACGGTGGGGTTGCTCAGTGGCGAGCAGCACGCCGCCCCGCACCGCGCCCGAAACCCGCTCGGCACCGTGCCGCTGCTCGAGGTCGAGCACGACGGCAAGACCCTTCAAATTCCCCAGTCGGTGGCGATCGTCGAGTACCTCGAAGAGCGGCACCCCGAGAACCCGTTGTTCCCCCGCGACCTGGGTGCGCGCGCGGCGATGCGGGCCTTGGTCGAGCAGGTGAACTCGGGCATTCAACCGTTCGGCAACCTGACGACCCTGAAGTACGTCAAGAACGAGCTGAAGGCCGATGAGCGGCTGTTCGCGAAGACCTTCGTCGCGTCGGGTCTCCGTACGCTCGAGCAGCTGGCCGAGCGTTCAGCCGAGCGGTTCATGGTCGGCGATGCCTTCACCTGGGCCGATGCCTGCCTGCTGCCGCAGCTCTATGGCGCGCGGCGCTTCGACGTCGACCTGGGCCAGTACCCCTTGCTGCTGAAGCTCGAGGCCAACGCACTGGCGCTCCCGTTCGTGCAGCTCGCCATACCTGAGCGGCAAATCGACGCTCAGCCTTCGTGAAGGACGACGACATGGAATCTCTAGGCATCAAGAAGGTCGAGTCGGTTCATTGGTACGTGCGCGACATGGAGCGCACCCGCAATTTCTACACCAAGCTGATGGACTTCTCAGAGCTGGGCGTCTCGGGCGAAGAGATGAACGCGCGCGCCAAGCAACGCTCGGCGGTCTTCAAGGCGGGCGAGGTGCTGCTAATCTGCAGCGCTCCGGTCGGCGAAGGCGGCCGTGCCTGGCGCTGGTTGCAGAAGCACCCCGAGGGCGTGGGCACCATCAACTTCGTGGTCGAAGACGTCGAGAAGACCTTTCGGCTGCTCGAAGCACGCGGCGGCACCATCATCGACGATGCGATTCAGCGCTTCACCGATGATTCTGGCGGCACGCTGGCCTTCTTCAGCATCACCACCCCCTTCGGCAACACCACCTTTCGCTTCATTCAGCGCAACGGGTACGCGCCCATTTTTCCCGGGTTCGTGGCGCACGCGAAGCCGACCGGTGGCAACAACCGCTTCAACTTCTTGCGGGTCGACCACATCACCTCGAACTTTCGCACCCTCGCCCCAATGGTGCTGTGGATGAAGCACGTGATGGGCTTCGAGGAGTTCTGGAACATCGCGTTTCACACCCAAGAAGACATCGCCCACGGCGATCAGCACGGCACCGGCCTCAAGTCGACCGTGATGTGGGACCCGAAGTCGCAAGTGAAGTTCGCGAACAACGAGCCCTCGCGCCCGCGCTTCAAGAGCTCGCAGATCAACGTCTACGTCGAAGATCAGCGCGGCGAGGGCGTGCAGCACCTGGCGCTCGAGGTTGGCGACATCGTCACCACGGTGAAGACCATGCGAGCTACCAAGGGCCTCGACTTCTTGAACACGCCCGCGAGCTACTACGACTATCTGCCCGAGCGGCTCGACAAGGGCGGCATCAAGCGCATCGACGAGAAGCTCGAAGACCTGCGCGAGCTGCAGATTCTAATCGATGGCAACAAAGAGCACCGCTACATGCTGCAGATCTTCATGAAAGAGGTCTCGCAGCTCTTCGCCGATTCGGGCGCGGGCCCGTTCTTCTACGAGATCATTCAGCGCAAGGGTGACCGCGGCTTTGGTGGCGGTAACTTCAAGGCGCTGTTCGAGAGCATCGAGCGCGCCCAAACCGCTGAGAAGGCGCGCATCGCGGGTCGGTGATTCAGCGCAGGCGGCGATCGGGCGCATACCCGTTCGCGCGCAGCCAACCCTCGGCGGCGACCGGTGCCCGATCGGTCGGGCGCCACGATGATTCGATGGCCAGCTCTCCAAAGCTGTTCGCGGTGCCGGAGGTGCGGCGCTCCATCAAGACCTGGGTGAGCAACGTGGGGCGGGTGTTCATAGGGCGGCTTTCGAAGGGGTGAGTGACAGGTCGCAACCGGCCTGTTACGGCCTGATCAAGCGTCGGCTGCGAGCAGAGTCAAAAAACCAGCCGTTTCATCTTCAGGTTTTCTTTGGTTCTCGAAAGAAGAGTGACTCCATGATTGAGCGCGTGATCAACGGAGTGGTGCCCCGAAAGCACCACATTCAGCTGCGCGACGACGCGGGCAATTTGCGGTGGGAGCAGTGCATCACCCAAGAAGGGTTCGAAGCGCCGTACACCATCACCTACCACGTGAACGCCCCGCACCATCAGCTGCCGGCGAGCGGCACGCACGGGTTCGGCGCGCGGCAGTTGGTGAGCGACCGCCCGCTGGCGAAGCGGCACTACCTGACGCAAAACCTGCCCGCGGCGAAGGGCTCGGTGCTCGACAACCGGGTGCCGTTGCTGGGCAGCGCCGACGTGACGTTGGGAGTCGCCAAACCAACCGACCCCGACCCGGCGTACTTCACCAACGCCGACGGCGACGACCTGTTCTACGTGCAAGAGGGCGGCGGCATGGTGCGCACGTTGCTCGGCGACCTCATCTTCGAGACGGGTGACTACGTCTACGTGCCGCGCGGCATTCTTCACCGCTTCATACCCACCGCTGGCCTCGCGCAACACTGGCTGTGGGTCGAGTGCCGCGGCGCGGGCATGCACATACCCACCCAGTGGCGAAACGGCGTCGGGCAATTGCGAATGGACGCTCCGTATTGCCACCGCGATTTTCGCAAGCCGACCTTCACTGGCCCGGTCGACGAGGGCATTCGCGAATTGGTAATCAAGCGGGGCGACGTGTTTCACACCTTCAGCACCAAAGAGTCGCCGCTCGACGTGGTCGGGTGGGACGGCACGGTCTACCCCTTCGTTTTCCCGATTTTGAATTTTCAGGCGCGGGTGGGCATGACGCACTTGCCTCCGACCTGGCACGGTACGTTCGCAGCGAGGGGCGCGTTGATCTGCAGCTTCGTGCCGCGACCGACCGACTATCACCCCGAGGCGATACCCTGCCCTTACCCGCATTCGTCGGTCGACGTCGACGAGCTGATCTTCTACAGCCGCGGCCAGTTCACCAGCCGCAAGGGCGTCGGGCCCGGCAGCGTGAGCCACCACCCCGCCGGGTTGCCGCACGGGCCCCACCCGGGCTCGTACGAGCGCAGCATTGGCACCAAAGAGACGAATGAATTGGCCGTGATGCTCGACTGCCTGTTGCCGTTGTTGCCGACCACGCAGGCGCTCGAGCTCGAAGACCCGAACTACCACCGCAGCTTCATACCCTGAAGGCGCGGGCCGTTCAGCTGTTGGTGGAGTCGCACCCGACGCCACGCCGAATGATCAGGCCGCGTGTTCGCCGCATCGGCACCGTGGTACGCCGCTCGCCATGCCCGTCGAGCTTCACAAGGGAGGTCTTCGGCTGAGCGGTACGCCCTTGTGGTTCGATGCCCGCCGCAAGGCCGATTACAGCTTCGTCTCGCACGCCCACAGCGACCACATCGCCCGGCACGCGCGGGTGGTCGCGACCCGCGAAACCATTCGCCTGATGGAGCACCGCCTCGGGCCGCTCGAATCGACCCAGCCCCTCGAGTACCGGGCTCCCACCGTGGTCGGCGAGCTGCACCTCGAGCTGTTTCCCGCGGGGCATGTGTTGGGGTCGGCGCAAGTGAGGGTGACTCGGCCCGATGGGCACCGCGTGGTCTACACCGGAGACTTCAGCCTCGAGCCGGCGCTGACCGCGATCGCCACCCAGACCGCGCCCTGCGACACGCTGGTGATGGAGTCGACCTTCGGCCACCCCAAGTTTCGTTTTCCTCCGAAGAGCGAGGTCTACGACGAGGTCGCCGACTGGGCCCGAGCGCACCTCGCCCAGGGTATTCGGCCAATCGTCTTCGCGTACTCGCTGGGCAAATCACAAGAGACGATCAAACAGCTCACCCAGCGCGGGCTCACGCTGTGCGCTCACCCGTCGATTCACGACATCGCGGTGCTGTACTCCGAGCTCGGCATGCCCATCGACGCGCGCCGCTACGACGACACCTTCGCCGACGGTGAGGTCGGCATTTTTCCTCCCTTTGGCCGCAGCCAGAGCATGAAGAAGATGCAAGGCAAAGCCACCGCCGTGCTGACCGGCTGGGCGCTCGAGCCCTGGGCCGCCAGGCGCTACGGAGCGGACCGAGCCTTTCCCGTCTCCGACCACGCCGACTTCCCCTCCTTGGTGGCCTACGCCAAGGCCTGCAATGCCCGCGAGGTCATCACCATGCATGGCTTCCCCACTGAGCTCGCCGCCGCGCTGCGCAAAGAGGGTCTTTTTGCACGCGCGATTACGCACGCTCTTCAGATGGAGCTGCCCGGGCTGCGCTAAGAGAGGCACCCATGGCCGAGACTCCGAAGACCTTGCGTCACCTGCTGTTGGCTGAAATTCACCGCCTGACCGTGACCCGCGCCGATGTCGACGGGCCCAACGCCTTGAGCCTCGATCGCTCTCTGTGCGAAGCCGCCGGCTTCACTGCGTTCGAGAAGCTCGAGGTCACCAACGCGACCAATGGCGCCCGCTTCAGCGCCTCGCTGGTGATGACCGAGCCCAACTCCGGCACCCTCTCGATCGACGGCGCGGGAGCACACGTGGTGAGGCCGGGCGACATCGTCACCGTCTCGGCCTACGGCTGGCTCAAAGAGAAGGCCGCGCTGAAGCATCACCCGCGGCGGGTCACGGTCGACGCCCAGAACAGCATCACTTCGGTCACCGAGCCGCCGGGGCCTCCGCCCAAGAAGTCGAAGAAAAAAGAAGCGTAAAATGGCGGTTCGTCTGTGGTGCGCCAACGAGGTGGTCGCGGTCGACCCGTCGATCGCCGAGATGTCGAGGCCGCGCGTGCACATCGCGGCGTTCGAAGACCACAGCGCTCGGCCAACCACGTTTTCAGTCGAGCGAATCAAGGGCTTACAAGGCCAGCGGCTCGACACGCCGCTCGGGCTCGCCACCGTCGCGCTCGAAGAACACCGCTTGCTGGTCGATGTCGAAGAGGGCCCGTTTCTGGGTGAGCTGGCCCTGCGGCTGGCCTACTCGGTGCTGACCTCACGTGCCGGTGGGCTGCTGATTCACGCCAGCGGCCTGGCCCGGGGCGACTCGGCGCTGGTCGCCTGCGGCAAGAGCGGAGACGGCAAGTCGACCCTGGCCCGGCTCTCGGCCTTTCGAGCCACCGTGCTGACCGACGAAGTGATGCAGCTCTTCCCCGATGGGCGGGTGGCGGGCACGCCGTTTCGCTCAGACTTCGACAACGTGGGTGCCCCCGGCTTTCACACCGCCAAGTACTTCGTCGGGCTGCGCAAGGCAGAGCACGAGGCCCTCGACCCGCTCGAGCCCGCGGCCGCCTTCAACCTGGCCATCGAGCAGGCCTTCGAGCCGCATGCCTTCGCCCTGCCCCGCGTCGAGACCCGCCGGCGTCTGATGCAGTTCTTGAGCACGGTCAGCCTGCGCACCCTCGCCTTTCGCAAAGACGCGGCGGTCGGCGCCTTCATTGCCTCAGCGCTGGAGGGCGCGTGAGCCTCACCGCCGTGGCCGTCGGGAGACCACGCTCGAGCACGCACACCGCGTGCACCGTCGCAGGTCGCTGCGGCCCACCGGTCGGCGCCTTCATTGCCTCAGCGCTGGAGCGCGCGTGAGCCTCACCGCCGCGGCCGTCGGGAGACCACGCTCGAGTACGCACACCGCGTGCACCGTCGCAGGTCGCTGCGGCCCCTCGGTCGGCGCCTTCATTGTCTCGGCGCTGGAGGCCGCGTGAGCCTCGACGCCGCGGCCGTCGAGCGCGCGGTCGGAGGCCTGCGCCTGCGCGTACCCCGCGGCCCCCACCGCGGCCGCAGCGGTGACGCGCGCGCCAGCTCCGTCGGTAGCTCGGTCGAGCTGCACGACTTTCGCGGCTACCAGCCCGGAGACGACCTGCGCCAAGTCGACTGGAACGCGGTCGCCCGCACCGGAGAGATGGTGCTGCGGGTTCGCCAAGAAGAGGTCTCACCCCGCTGCGAGATCATTCTCGACGGCTCAGCCTCGATGGCGGTCACTGCGCACAAATCAACCCGGGCCCGAGAGCTCACCTACGCCTGCTGCGTACTGGCCCGGCACGCTGGCCTCGAGGTCAGCCTCTCGTGCACCGGTCGCGACGCGCGCCGAGTCACCGCGCTCGAAGCCTTGCCGGCCCTGCAACGCACTCCCTTCGACGACCCCGCGCCCTTCGACCTCGCGCTCGGGCACCTGCCACCCTCGCGACCGTGCGGCATTCGCGTAGTGGTGAGTGACTTCCTCCTCGAGGCCACTCCCAACGCCCTGGTCGAGCGCTTCGCCCGCGGCGCTGCTCACCTGATTCTGGTGCAACTGCTCGACGCCGAAGATCTCGAGCCCTCGTTCATCGGAGGCACCCGCCTGACCGATGCCGAGACCGGCGAGGCCGTCGACCGCACCCTGACCACCGCCGACCTCGAGCGCTACCACCAGCGGCTCACCGCCCACCTCGCGCTCTGGCAAAGCGCGGCGACGCGCGTGCATGCCACGTGGCTTCAAATGAACACGGCCCGCGAGCTCGGTGAGCTGATTCGCGGGCCGCTCTCTGCTGTGCTCGAAGCCGCCTGAAAAACCGGCTTTCGAAATTACAGCAACTTCATCAGCTCGGCTTTCTTCGCGCTGAACTCGTCGTCGTTCAGCAGCCCAGCGGCCTTGAGCTCATTGAGCTGCTTCAACCGGTCCATCACTGAGGGGCCTGCCGGGGCGGCCTGCGCCTGACCGCCGCCACCACCACCAGCGTTCTGCCCACCATTCTGGTTGTTCATGAACGCCTGGGCCATGCCGAACCCCATGCCCATGCCCATGCCGCCCAGCGCATTGCCCGCGCCTCCGCCGCCTTCTCCGCCGCCCTTGGCCATGCCCTCGGCCGCGCCGAGCATCGCCTGGCCCTGCGCGTACTGTTGAAAGCCACCGGCCAGCCGTGAGTACGCCACGTCTTTCGACAGCTTCTTCAGCGTCGCCTCGTCTTCAGGCTTGATGCTGACGGTGAAGTTACCGAACCGAACGATGGTGATGCCATACGACGCGGTGTGGGTGGCAGTACCGGCGACGACCTCGGTCTCGATCTCTTCGGTGAACGCGCCCGAGGTGACATCGAGCAGCGGCCACTTCTTCTTCACGATCAGCTCGGCGATGCGATCGCGCGTGACCTTGAGCACCTGGCTCTTGAACCAGCCCAGAAACTCAGAATTGTCGGCCTTGCGCAAACCCACCAACCCCACCACCAGCTTCTCGGGGTCGACGCACTTGAGCGAGAAATCGCCGTACACCATCGTGCCGATGGCAAGCCCGGTCTCGGGGTCGCGAACGTCGCCGATCGGGCCTCCGAACTTGATCTGCGAGAACTCGCGCAGGGTGACGAAGTAGACCTCGGCGACGAACAGGTTGCCGCCGGTCACCTTCTCGAGCAGCGACGACAAGAAGGGTATGTTGTTGGAGTCGAGGTTGTGCCGCCCCGCGCCCAGCTTGCCGACCACGACGCCGTCTTTGACGAACATGGCCATCTCATCGGCCTGCACCGTCAACTGGGTCATGACCCGAATGTTGCGCTCGGGGTACTTGTAGATGATCTCGTCTTTCGCCTCGTCGGGGCGGGCGATGAAGTTGCGCTGCGCTTCTTGTTTCAGCGAGTCGAAGATTCCCATTCTGGTTTTTCTCCCAAGGCGTAACGACGGGGCACGAAGCGAAATCGGGCTGTAACCATGTCACCTTGGTGGGGCAAGCGCCCAAAAGAATCACTGGGGCTTAAAGCTGCCCTCAAACCTGGGCACCTCGGTCGATTTCTGCAGAAAAACAATGCGCGTGTGTGCGAGCTACGGGGTTAAGGCCGATCAGCGAGGGGTCGACATGCGAGTGCTACGCCATAGTTTCACGGTCTTGGTGGTGCTCGGCCTCGGGGTCGGGTGCCTCGATCTCGATGACGGCCACTATCGGTTTCCCTGCGACGGTTGCTCCGCTGATGGTGGCAGTGGCGGTGGCACGGGCGGCCGTGACGGAGGCACCCGAGACGGCGGTGCTCAAAGCTCCTGCGCCGACACCTGCACCGTGCCGGCGGCGTTCTGCAGCGACTCGAAGACGCTGGTCACTCCGCGGCTCCGCGCCTGCACCGGCACCGCCTGCCAGTTCGAGAACAGCACCTTCATCTGCACCCAGAGCTGCACCGCTGGCGCCTGCGTCAACGAGCCCTGCGCCGGCGTGGTGTGCAACGCAGCCCCAGCGGCGACGTGCCTGAGCCCGACCACCCTGCGCGTCTTCGTGACGCCGGGCTCGTGCAACGGCGGCCTGTGCGGCTATTCGTCGGGTGACGTGACCTGCAGCGGAGGCTGCTCGAACGGCGTCTGCGCCGGCAACCCGTGTGCGGGCAAGAGCTGCACCTTGCCTCCCGCGGCGACCTGCATGGGCAACGTGCTGCGAACCTACGCCTCGCTCGGGGTCTGCGACGGAGCCACCGGCGGCTGCACCTACGACCGCGTCGACACCGTCTGCGCGGCGGGCTGCGCGAATGCGATGTGCACCGCCGACCCGTGCAGCGGCGTGACGTGCAACACGCCTCCCGCACCCAGCTGCCTGTCGACGACCACCCGCCAGTTCTTCGCCACGGCCGGGGTGTGCAGCTCTGGCAACTGCAGCTACTCGGCGATGACCGAGACCTGCACCGCGGGTAAGACCTGCCAGGGGGGCCAGTGCGTGACCGTGCAAGCCAGCTGCACCACCGCCAATTGCGCGTCGGGGTGTTGCTCGGGCACCGCCTGTATCCCCTACTCCGGCCAATCGACGTCGAGCTGCGGCACCGCGGCGAACATGTGCCTGGCCTGCAGCAGCGGGTACACGTGCACCACCGGCGCGTGCACCGACATCAACGAGTGCGCGGTGAACAATGGAGGGTGTAACAGCCACGCCGACTGCACCAACACGCCAGGCAGCCGCACCTGCGCGTGCAAGGCGGGCTACTTCGGCGACGGCATCACCTGCCAGCTGGTGGCTGATGGGGGCACGCCCGCCTGGGTCAAAGTGAGAGACGGGGGCACTGACGCCGACCCAGCCGCTCGGCGTGGCGCCGGCATGGCGTTCGACTCGG
>JANLPS010000368.1:0-7370 GCA_031367385.1 Archangium sp.
CTTGCCAACGTGCGGGCGCATGAGCTGGCGACGAATGCTGGCGGGGCGCTGTCAAAGGCGATGGGCGCGGCCGAAGAAGAGCGTCGCAAGCTGATGGAGCAACGTGACGCGGCCGAGCGTGACACGAAGAGGGCCAATTCATTGCGCGCGCAGCTCGAAGCCGAGCTCGATTCGGTGCAGAAGAAGCGCAAAGAAGAAGAGCTCAAGTTTCGTGAGTCACTGCGCGCCGAGTTGGAGTTCGCACGCACCCAGTTGCGGGCTTTGATCGAGAAGCTCGAGACCGACAAATCGGGGCTGAAGGCGGCGCAGCAGGCGTCGGCCGAGCTGACCTCGCGCATCAACGAGCAGACCGTCGCCGAGCGATCGGTGCGGGTTGAGCTGCGGCCCGAGGTGGCCGAGGCGGCTCCGCTCGAGCTGAAACCGGGCGCTCGGGCGACCCACAAGGGCATGGGCACCGAGGTCGAAATCATCGACATCTCGGGTGATTTCGCCGTCGTCGCGATGGGCTCGCTCAAGATGCGGGTGCCGATTGCAGAGCTCGGCGGTGCGAGAAAGGCGGCAGGGCCATCGCGGTTTTCAGCGGCTCCCAAGCGCGAAGACCAGATGAAGAAGGCCGAGGCCGCGGTTGCCAAGCCGATCACCGCGTCGAACCCGACCCTCGATTTGCGCGGGCAACGGGCCGACGATGCGCTGCGGCAGGTCGAGCAGTTTCTCGATCGCGTCTCGCGCAGCGGCGAAGAGGCGGCGATCATCATTCACGGTCACGGCACTGGCGCGCTCAAGGCTTCGATTCGCGAATACCTCGAGCGATCTCCGTACTTGAAATCGTTTCGCCCCGGTGACGGCAGCGTTGGCGGCGATGGGGCCACCATCGTCGTGCTCGCATGACCCTGCCGACGTCGCTTCGCCTCGGCTCGCTCGAGTTGCAGTCACCGTTTCTGGTCTCTCCAATGGAGTCGGTGTCTGACGCCGCCTACCGCCACCTGGTCTGGGCCCAAGGCGCCGGCCTCACGTGGACGGAGATGATTCGCGCGCGCGGCCTGGTGCGGAACAACAAGGCGACGATCGACCTCATCGACACGTTCGAGCCCGAGGTGCTGACTGGCGTGCAGCTGATGGTCGCGAACGAGACCGAGCTGTTGAGCGCGTTACAGAAGATCGAGGCGCTCGCGTCGACGACCCACCCGCATTTTCAGAACATTCGCGCGATCGACTTGAACTTCGGGTGCCCCTCGCCCGAGGTGATTCGCATCGGCGCGGGGCCGGCGCTGCTCAAACGAAAAGCCAAAATGCGAACGATTCTCGAGACCTTCGCGGGGTGGAAGAAGTCAACGCCCCTGAAGATCGGAGCCATCACCGCGAAGATTCGACTCGGCATCAACCGCGTCGAGCAAGACGCCAAGGTGTACTTGCCGTTGGTCGAGATTGCGAACGACACGATCGACGGGTTGATCGTTCACGCCCGGCATGCGCGGCAAGAGAGCACCGAGCCGCCGCGATGGGAGGCCGTCGCCGAGATCAAAGCGAAGGCCACCATCCCCATCATCGGCAACGGCGACGTGGTGTCGCGTGCCGATGCCGAGCGGCTGCATGCCGTTTCAGGGTGCGACGGGTTCATGATCGCCCGCGGAGCCATTCGATCGCCCTGGGTGTTTCGCGAGCTGCGGAGCCAGGGCTCGGGTGTCGGCACACTCACGGAGATCGACGAAGCCGAGCGCACGTACCAGACGCTCTGCGCGCGCTACGGCACGAAAGAAAAATTTCGCGAGTGGCACGCAGAGGGGTTTCGACGAATGCGAGCACGGGCCCGGGGTGAAGCGGTCAGCGGCCCGGTGATGCCCACTAACGAGCACATGCGCTGATTTTAGTCGTTCTTGTACTTCTCGTTCTGGGCCTGCCACAGCGGCACGGTATCGGCTGGAGCCCACTGTCTGCGCAGCGCGACGCGAATGTTCTCGACCGCGCCCCCATGGCGAACGTGAAACGCCGAAAAATCAGAGATGTCTTGCGGGTCGGTCACCGTAATGAAAGCCGCCTGAATCCAATCGGGGTGCTGACGCTTGAGGCGGTCGCTGATCAAGGCTCCGCGCAGCCGCTGGGTGATTGATTCGAGGCTGTCACCCGTCTTGGCGACCACCAACGAGCCATCATTCAACGCTCCAGCGATCGACGAGCCCGACCCATCGTTCGACAGCACGTGGAGCGCGTCGACGATGTTGGGGATCTGCTCGCCGAGCTCGGGCATGTATCGGCGCGGGTTCGGCCACGTTGGTGGCGTGACCCGTTTCGCGAGCCGAGCCAGCGCTTCGCTCGCGGCCGAGACCCCTATCGGGAAATGAATCGGCCCCGCCTTCAAGATGCCCATGGCGCAAAGAGCTACTACGCCCCGCACGTCGTCAGGAAGGGCCAGGCCCGCGTTCTCATTGGCTGAGAAACTACCCCGCCTCACCCTCGAGCTCGGCCGGCGCAGTCATCGCCTCAGGCGCCGAAATGCCCAGAATGTTGAAGGCCGACTTGAGCGTCTGCTTGAGCGCCGCGACCATCGCCAATCGGCCCTGCGTCTTGTCGACGTCGTCGCTGATGATCGGGTCTGACTTGTACAGCGTGTAGTAGCTGTGAAAGTCGCTGATCAGCTCCTGGCAGAAGTAGAGCACGTGGTGAGGCTCGAGCTTCTCAGCCGCCGCCGCGATCACGTCGGGCAGCTGGCTCATCTTCTTGAGCATCATCTTCTCTTCGGGCAACACCAGCCGCCCCAACTGCGCCTCGGTCACCTTGCCAGCGCCGACGAACGAGACGCCCTTCTCTTCTGCCTTACGCAAGATCGCCGCGCACCTGGCATGGCCGTATTGAAAGTAGAAGACCGGGTTCTCTCGGCTCTGCTTGGTCACCGCGTCGAGATCGAAGTCGAACTGCGAGTCTCGGGTCTTCATCAAGAAGATGAACCGGCACACATCGGCGCCGGCCTCTTCGATGAGCTCATCGAGCTCGAAGAGGGTGCCCTTTCGCTTGCTGACCTTGACCTCTTCACCGCCCCGCGTGATTCGCACGATCTGCACCAGCAAGAACTTGAGCTTCTTGACCTCTTCGCCGAGCAAGAACATGCCCGACTCGATGCGGGGCACGTGACCGGCGTGATCGGCTCCAAAGACGTCGACGATCAGGTCGAAGCCTCGGTCGAATTTGGCCTTGTGGTAGGCGAGGTCGGCGGTCAGGTACACCGGCGTGCCGTCGTGGCGCAGAATGATTCGGTCTTCGTCGTCTTTGAGCGGTTGCTTGCCCTTCTCGTCCGCCCACGAGGCGGTCATCAAGAAGGTGCCACCGAGCTGGCGGTCGGCGTACTGCGCGGCCTTCGATTCTTCGTTTCGAATTTTCTCTTTCGAGTCTTTCTCTTTTCGCTTGCCCGCCGTTGCCTCGTAGGTCACGCCTCGACCCTTGTAGACGTCGACGATGCCCGTCACCTGGCCGCTGGTGTGGAGCGACGCCTCAGAGAAGAACGTGTCATGCGCGATGTTGGCCTTGCCGAGCGACACCCGAATCTTCTTCAGGTTCTCTCGAATGCCGACCGCCATCGCCTCGGCGAGCACGTCGGCCTCGCTCGACTTGACGTACTTGTCTGAGACCTCGTCTCGCCACGCCTTGGCGATCTCGATCACGTACTCGGCCGGGTATTCGCCCTCGGCGAGCTCGATCTTCTGCCCGAACAGCTGCAGGTAGCGCTTGAACACGGTACGGCCGAGCGTCTCGACCTGCTTGCCGTAGTCGTTGATGTAGAACTCGCGGGTGACGATGTGCCCGGCGGCGTCTTGCAGTCGCGCAACCGCGTCGCCCAAGAATGCACCTCGGGCATGACCGATGTGTACCGGCCCGGTGGGGTTCGCCGAGACGAACTCGACGAGCACTTTCTTGCCACTCGAGTGCGGCTTCTGGCGACCGAACTCGTCACCGTGCGAGAGCACTTCGCGCGCGACTCGCTGAAACACGACGTCGTGCAGGGTGAAGTTCAAGAAGCCCGGCTTGGCGAGCTCGACCTTGGCGACGATGCCGGCCTTGTCGACCAGCCCGGCGATGATCGCGGTGGCGAGGTCTTCAGGCTTTTTGCCCGTGGCTTTGGTCATCGTCATCGCGACGTTGCATGACCAGTCACCGTGCTTCGGGTCTTTCGGAGCATCGACGTTGAAGTTGCCAATCGCCTCGAAGCTGAGCACCCCGCTCGCCTTCAACGAGGCCAGCGTGTCTTCGACGACGGTTCGAACCAGAGATCGCATACGCCCTTCTCGTGGGAGTACGCCGCGAAATCAACTCCCGATTCAGCGCGTCTTCACCGGCGCGACCAACTGGAGCGGAATGGGCGCGACCGCCTGCTGAAGCAGAATCGGCTGCACCAGCTGAATCAGCTTCACCGGCTCGGCAATGGCGGTGACCAGATGAGGCACCATCGGGGTCTCGATGCCCTTGAGTACGACCTCAGGGCGAGCCTCTGACGTGACGCCCGCTCCCGCGCGCATCAGGGTCTCATTCGAGCTGAGCACCTCGCCGCCCTTCGCGACGCCACACAGCCGGGCCGCGATGTTCACGGTCGCTCCGATGGCTGTGAAGTCGAGTCGTTGCTTCGACCCGATGGCACCGACGACGGCCAGCCCCGAATTCAGACCGATGCCAATTTCCAGAGGCATTCCGTTGACTTGAATGCGCGAGGCACGATCCATCAGCTCGAGGGCGGCCTTCAACGCGTTTCGCGCGTCGCTTTCACCGGGCTCAGGCGCGCCCCAGATCGCCATCACGCAGTCGCCGATGAACTTGTCGACCACGCCGTGGTGCTTTTCAATCGCGTCGACGGCCACTCCGAAGAAGCTGTTGAGAAATCGAACGACCTCTTCGGGCGGCATTTGGCTCGAGAGCGCGGTGAACCCACGAATGTCGACGTAGAGCACCGTCACCTCGGCCGCGGCGCCTTCGAGCCTCAGGTTCAGGCGGCCCGAGAGCACCTCCTCAACGGCCGCCGGCGACAAGAACCGCGACAGGTTGACGCGGTTCTCGACCTCCTGCTTCACCTGAGCAACCAACGCGACGTTGTCGAGCAAGATCGCTGCTTGCGCGGTGATCGAGTCGAGCAGTGAGAGATCTTCATCGGTGAAAGCGGCGCGCTGCGACGTCGACTCGACATACAAGATGCCGAGCGGAGCGCCCGATCGCGCAGCGATGCGCACCGCCATCACCGACTGAACGCCGCGCACCATCACGCTCTCAGATCGCCCAAACCGCTCATCGACCAGGGCGTTGTGGGTGAGAATGCCGGTCTCCGAGGCCATCGCCTGGTCAATCACCGCGCGCGGCACGTCGATCTTCTTGGTGCCCGTCTTCGACTTCGACGCGAACTGCCCGGTAGCGAGCCAAATCGCGGCCCCATCGGCATTCATCAGCTCGAAGATCACCGAGAGAATTCGATCGATCATCTGCTCGATCGAGCGCTCGAGGGAGACCCGGCGGTGAAACTCTTGGGCGATTCGGTACCGAGCGTTCTCTTTGCGCAGCGTGGTGATGGTCAGCGCATCGATGTTGGCGACGCTGCCGTCGACGCCGGTGATCTCGTTCGGCGATGACGAGGGTACGACGCCGACTTCGGTGGTCTCACCCATGCCGGGCAACCCGGGGCCGGCGCCATTCGGCGTCACCAGCGAGAAGGCCTCTTGGTCTTGGTAGTAGACCCTTCGAATCAACGCAGCCACCGCGCCTGAGGTCGCGATGTAAACGACCACGCTCCGCGCCCCGACGATCTGCCGAAGCTCCGGGTCGAGGTTCGCAGACAGTGGCACGGCCGCGACGACGTGCAGCTCGCCGCGATCCTGCTCCCAGCGAACGGCGCACATGCGGAGGCGCTCACTGGCGCGAACGCCGACCCGCTCGAGCAGCTCTTCGTTGATCTTGAGCGTGCGCAGCTTGTCGGATTTGACGAACTGGGTTGAGTACATCTCTGCGAAGACCCGCAGAAACTCGCTCTCGCGCACGAGGTTCAGCCGTAAAAGTGCGTCGCTGAGTGGCCCCCCGTTCTGAAGTCGATAGGCCCGCGCGCGCTCGAGCGCCGCAGCATCGATGACGCCTGCCGCCCGAAGTGGGTTGGCAATGACGGAATCAGGTTCTCCACCGAGCGCAGCCATCGGGCCGCAGCTTACGCCAGGGCCCCACTCGAAAGAGTCGCAACCGCCCCATCACACTGAAGGCGAAGCTCGCACCTGGCCCTACAGCGTCGCTACGGCGTCGCGCGGTCGGAGTGCAGCCGCGTGCCTTGCGATGGCACTGACTCGCCGAGCTGATTCGGCATGCGCCAGAACTGACCTCCGGCGGCGACGACGATGAGCTCGTAGTCACCCTGCGGAGGCGCTCCGAAGACCGCCGTGTGCTGCGCGCCCTTCTCGTCGACCGTCAGCACTTGCGCCTGCGGCAGCGGGTAGACCTGCAGCGTGTCGGTCGCGACCGTCGTACCCAGGCGGCCATTGAGCGTCGTCAAGAAGGGTGACGGGTTGTAGGCCATCGGCACCACGACGTTCGTGCCGGCCGAGGCCTGGCCGGGGCGCGGCAGCCAGTGCAGAAAGAAGGTCAGTGACAACGCGGGCACGCCGGTGGTGTCGAGGTCGGGCACGCTGTCGTGGTTGGCGTCGACGAGGCCGAGCTCGAAGTGCGTCTTCGCTGGAGTGAAGCGGCCGACGGCGTCGGCTTCGAGCGTCAGGGGGCTCATCGCGGTGCTCAGATCGAGCGAGAGGTCTTTGGGAGTGCCCTGCAGGTGAAACGCGGGCGGTTCGGTCGCCACGAGCGATTGGGCTGCGTAGTCGGCGTGCAGGCCACGGCCGGGTTGAACGTTGACCTCGATGCCTTCACCGATGCGGTCGCCAGCCGAGGGCTGTGAGAGCACGTCGATGTTCGGGTCGAAGTTTGCGTTGGTGTCGAGCAGGCCGAACAGCTTCCACGGGTTGGGCTTGACGTCGCCGAAGACGAAGCGCGGGTCGGTCTCGAGCCGGGTGGCGCTGATGGCCGTGAGGTACGCGGGTATCGACGGGCCGCCGGGGGGGCCTTCGGTGGGTTTGTAGAGAAAGAGCCAGGCTGCGCCGGTCAGACCTTGCGGCACGGTGAAGGTGCCTTCGACGACGGCTGATTTGGTGAGGACGTCGGGCTCGGTCGGCGTGCACGCGGCGAACATGAGCAGCGTTACCAATGAGAGTGACAAGCCTCTCATGGTGAGCCTGTCGAACCATGGCACGGCGACCCGGTGTTCATCCTTCGAGTGCCTCAGGATGAACGGCTTCATCACAGGCCCAACAACTCGCGGGCCTGCTGCGGCGTGGCGAGCTCTCGGCCTTTTTCCTTGGCCAAGGTGG
>JANLPS010000375.1:0-7742 GCA_031367385.1 Archangium sp.
TGAGCGGCTGGTTGTCAGCCTTGCGCACCACCGCCAAGATCTTCGCGTAGGTCACCTCGTCGTTCTTCGCGGTGAGCTCGAACAGGTAGTCGGCCGCGGTGCCCTCTTTGAACACCGGCGTGTAGTCGCGCATCAAGTCGACCCGCAGCACGTCGGAGTTTGCGAAGTCGCCTCCTTGAAAGTCTTGCTTCGTCGAGACCTTCAGCGAGCGCTTCAGGTTGGGCATGTACGCCCACATGTCATTGCCGATGCGGAGCACCTCCTGGCCGACGTCGTCGGGCGGAGAGAGAAACCAGATGCGAAACTTGTCGCCGTCTTTCTTGAGCATGCGCATCGAGTAGGTGTGCGTGTCACCTTGGGCCTTGTGCGAGACGAAGGTCAGCTTGGCCTCGAACTCCGCGGGGCTCATGATCTGATCGACCTTGGCGATGACCTCTTCGGCCTTCATCGACGGCGCGGCCGCCGGGGCCTCAGCCGCTGGCGCCTTCGCCTCGGCCGCTGGCGCCTTGGTCGCTGGCGCCTTCACCTTGGCCGCGGGCTTGCCGGCCATCGCCCCCAGCGCAATCACCATCACGAACACCGCAGCTGCTCGAATCACGGGTCACCTCCAAGAAATCAGTAAAAGCTACCGCACGTCGGCGCGAGACCTCTGTAGAATTGTCGCATGCCCCGACCAACCGAGCGCGAGCGCCGTCGATGAGAGCCGCACTGTCGATGCTGCCCGAGCTTGCCCGCATGGGCGTTCGCAACGTCGGGCGAAACCTTCGCCGCAGCCTGATCACCGGAGCGATGATCGCCGTCGCCGTCACCGGCGTGGTCTTCTTCAAGGGCTACGCGCTGGGCATCGAGAAGGCCCTGGTCGACATGGCCGTCGAGGGCATCACCGGCGCGATGCAGGTGCAGCGTCGCGGGTACATCGACTCGCAAGACCTGGGGCCTCTCGACCTCGACCTGCCCGACGATCAGACCATTGCTCGGGCCCTGAGCGCGGTGCCCAACGTCAAGGCCGTCGCGCCCCGGGTTCTCTTCACCGGCTTCATCAGCAACGGCGACACCTCGACGATGTTCGTCGGCCTCGGCATCGACCCCGAGAAAGAGATTCAGGTCTGCCCGTCGGGCGCCGGCCTCACCACGCGAAAGAGCGGCGGCGAGGGGTACAACCGGCTGGTCGAGGGCCAGCCGCTCACCTCGCCCGACGAAGAGAGCGTCGTGCTCACCCAGGCGCTCGCCACCGGGCTCAAGGTCAAGATCGGCGATTCGCTCACGCTTGTCGCGCGAACCCAGGGCGGCTCGACCGACAGCGTCGATCTCACGGTCAAGGGCGTCTTTCAATTCGATGACCCGCTGGGCAACAAGCAGTTCGGTGTCTTGCCGCTCGCCGTCGCGCAGAAGCTGCTCCACATGAAGAGCCGCGCCACGGCCTTCGGCGTGTCGGTCACCGATCAAGCCCAGCTGCAGCAAACCGCGAAGCGCGTCTCGCAGGCGCTGGTGGGCGCCAAGCCCGAGCTCGCCGTCTTCTCGTGGGACACGCTCGCCCCGTACTACCGCGACGTCGCGACGCTGCAAGATCGCATGCTCGACGTGGTGTTCTTGGTGGTGGTGCTGATCGTTCTGGCTGGCGTGATCAACACCATGATGATGTCGACCTTCGAGCGAAAGCGAGAGATCGGCACCCTGATGTCGATGGGCTTCAGGCGCTGGGCCATCGTGACCCTCTTCGTCGTCGAGTCGATCTGGCTCGCGGCCCTCAGCGCCGTGATCGGCGTGGTGGTGGGCGTGACGCTGGTGCTGCTCACCCACTCCACCGGCATCGCCTTCAGCATCCCCGCGGGAGGCTCGATCTTGACGCACCCGCAGTGGCGGCCCCAAGACGCCCTCGTCGCCCTGGCCGGAGCGATCATCACCGCCGCCTGTGCCGCCATGTTCCCCGCGTATCGGGCGTCGCGATTGAAGCCGATCGACGCTCTTCGCGCTGACTGAGCGCCCGGGGGTCATCGCGCCTGCCCCCGGCGAGAGAAGGTCTCCCAGAGCACCGTGTCGATGTACTCCCGCGGGAGCGGCATGCGCAGCCCCGCCGCCGACGCCAGCTCGAGGGTTCGCGCGTTGCCGAAGCGCTGATCGTCTTCGAGGTAGGCGAGCAGAATGTCGAGCAGCGCCGAGGCCTTGCGCGCCCCCACGAGGTTGCCCACCGCCCGCGCGTTGCGAAACGCCGAGAGCGGCAGCGTCGCCCGTCGCAGCACCCGCCGCCCGTGCGCCCGAGCGATGCGCGCCACCCGCTCTTGCAGCTCGACCAGCGGCACCGAGGCCGACCCCGAGCACGCGTGCAGCACGCGCCCTGCCCAGGCCGGCGTTCGGCTCGAAGTGAGCATCAGCTGCGAGACCCAATCAACCGCCACCACGTCGAGCCGCGCCCCTTTGAGCGGAGGAAACACGCCGTGCACCGCGGCCCCGGTCAAGAACTCGCAGATGTACGAGAAGATCTGCGGGGCGATGATCTTGCCCGAGCGGGAGTCGCCGACCACCATGCTCGGCCGCAGCACGGTCAGGGGCACGCCCCGCTCGGCCGCCCGGCGCGCCACCCTCTCGGCGTCGGCCTTGGCCTCTTCGTAGGTGTTGTGAAACGGGCGCGGCGTCTCGACCCAGTCTTCGACGAGCTCTTCTGAGCTTCGGCCTCCCACGCCAACCGTGCTGACCAGCTCGACCTTGCGGAGCCGGTGGGCCTGCGCGGCCTCGGCCAGGGCAATCACGTTCTCGACCGACGAGACCGCGGCGCGACGGGCCGCCTCGAGGGGCAGGTTCATCTTCACGATCGCCGCCGCGTGCACCAGGTGCGTGACGCTGGTCGCAGCCTTGTGCCAATCACGCTCTGAGAGCCCAAGCTTCGCCGCCTCGGTGTCGCCGCTCAGCACCTTTACCCGCGCACGCGCCGAAGCCTCGGCCTTGCCCAACTGCCAAAAGCGAAACAACGCGTCGAGCCGCCGCTCGGGGGCCAGGTCGGCTCGGGGCCGAATCACCACCAGCACCGAGTCATTGGTCTCGCGCAGCACCCGCTCGATGAAGGCGCTGCCGACCACGCCGGTCGCGCCGGTCACCAGGTACTGCGCAGGCGCAGTCATACCCGCGCCGCCATCGACTGCAGCTCGCCCAGCCACTGGCCCTGCTCGGCCGCCGCGCTCACCGCCTCGAGCGCTTGCGCAAACTGAGCGTCGATCACCCCACGCCGTACCTTGAGGTTCGAGGTGAGCTCCAGGCGTTCAAGGCTCGGCGCCCGCGTCACCAGCACCACCCCGACGGGGCGATGGTACTCGGCCAGCTCGGCGGTCACCTCGGTCAGCGAGCGACGAATGCCCGGCAGCGCCGCGCGCACGACCTGCTCGGCCGTCTGCTCGGGGGCCTGCGAGGCGACCCCGAGCCTCGAGAGGTTGACGTACAGCACGGCCAACGGCGCCCCCCGCCCCGAGGCGACGACCACCGGCAGCTCGACCCACGGCAGTCGGCGAAGCACTGCTTCAATCGCGGGCAACGGCACCTTGCGCCCGGTCGACGACTTGACCACCTCTGACTTGCGGCCCACCAGGGTGAGAAACCCGTCGGCATCGAGGGTGCCCAGGTCACCGGTCGCGAGCCACCCCTCGGCATCGAGCGGGTTGACCTGGCTGCCCTCGTAGCCCTTGAACACACCATCGCCCCTGACGAACACCTCGCCGGTCTCATCGACGCGAACCTGGGTACCGCGCAGCGGCTTGCCCACGGTGCCGAAGCGAAAGGCCCGCGGCGTGTTCAGGCAGTTGGGCACGATGTTCTCGCTCAAGCCGTAGGCCTCGAGCACCAGCAGCCCCAGCCCGTGAAACTCCTCGAGCAACCAGGCCGGCAACGGCGCCGCGCCGCTGAGCATGAATCGCACCTCGCCGCCCAGCGCCTTGCGAATCGACGAGAGCACCAGGCGATCGGCCAAGGCCAGCTGCAGGCGCAACACCGCGTTCAATGGCCGGCCCTCGCGTCGCCCCTTCGCGGCGCGCTTGCCCACGCTCAGCGCCCAGTTCGCCAGCGCCCGCACCGGCGGCTTTTGGCTGGCGATCTTCTCGGCGATGCCCGCCCACACCCGCTCGAAGAAGCGAGGCACCCCCACGATGAAGTGAGGGGCGATCGACGGGAGCAGCTTGGCCAACTCGAGCGGCTTCTCGACGTAGAAGATGTGGGCTCCGCGAACGATGGCGCAGAGGTTCACGATGCGTTGAAACAGGTGCCCTTGCGGCAGCCAGCACGGGGTGCGGTCGCCGGGCCGAAGCTCGGGGAGGCCGTCGAGAATGTTGTCGATCGCGAGGCAGATCTGCTGATGGGTGTACGAGATGCCCTTCGGCTTGCCCGTGGTGCCCGAGGTGAAGATCGTCGTCGCCACATCGGATGGTCTGACCACGACCGCTGGGGCCACCGGCCCCTCGGGCACCGCTCGACACAGCGCTTCGGCGACGCCACCATCGGGTCTCACCGGCGCGGCTTCGAGCAGGGTCACGATCTTCAGGCCCGCCGGGAGCGCCCCGAGCCGGCCCAGCGCCTCGATCGAACCCGCCACCAGCACCGTGGGGTGGGTCTGCGCGATCACCTCGTTCAGGTTCTCAGGCCGGTCACCGGCGTCGAGGCCGACCACCCGAGCGCCGAGCTGCAGCGCGGCCCAATGCGCGAGATCCCAGTCGAGCGAGTTGGGCGCCATCAACGCGAGCGCGGTGCCCGGCGCCACACCGAAGCGGGCCAGCTGCGCCCTCGCCGCGGCGAGCAGAGCGCCGATCTCATGCCAGCGCAGGGCGCGCCACCCGCCGTCTGCTTGAATCGAGCACCCCACCTCGTTCGGGCTCGCCGCGAGCCGCGCCTCGATCAGCCCCGAAACGGTGGTGGCCTGAAGGTCGCTCATGCGGGCACGATCGGGTCGTAGACGCCCTGCGGGAGGGTGATGCGCAGGTCGCTCTCGGTTAGGCCCAGCTCACGCAGCCAGATACCCGCGTCTTTGCCGAGCAACGCCTTGTTCCGAATCATCCAGTCGACGAAGGGGAACATGAAGCGCCACTGCTGCTTGCTCGCCTTACCTGCGCGAATCAGCGCGGCGAACTCCGGAGAGTACGGGTTGAAGCCGAAGGTCTTCAGGTCTGAGAACATCAGCAGCCAGTTGATGGGGTAGTTGCTGAACACCGGGCTGGCGTTTCGCGTCTTGCCCACCAGCCCAAGCTCGGCGACCTTCTTCATGACCGTGTCCTGGTTGTAGTCCCACGCGTGGTAGGGCGCGAAGTAGCGCGGCACCTCGGTACCCTTGGGCAGCAGGGTCGGGTTGTAGAAGCGCGAGAGCTCTTCTTCAGAGAACGCGCCGCAGCTCTTCAAGTGCGGAGGCGTCCAGTCGGTGCGGGTCAGGAGGGGGCGGCTGAACTCGAACTCCATGCGCTCTTTTTCGGGCTGCCCCGGCGAGTACCCCGCCAACACCACGGGGATGCCCTTCTGCATCGCGATGCGCACCGCGTCGCCCTCGAACAGCGGCGCGTAGACGTACGAGACCGTGTACACCGCGCCCCGCGCCTCTTGGTGGGTCAGCAGGTAACGAAAGAGCTTCTTGTAGAACTCAGACGACGGCCGGTACACGAGGTGGTCGACCTGCAGCTTCTTGACCGTTCGCAAGATGTTGTCCCACGCGACCGGCGGCAGGTTGATGTCGGTGGTAAAGGCCAACACCCGCAGCCCCAGCTCGACCTTCGCCCGGTACAGCAAATACAGGCTGTCTTTGCCCCCCGACAGGCACACCACCACGTCGTACTCGCCGCCCTTGCGTCGGGCCTGCGCGAGCGCCTCATCGAGAACCTCGCGGCGCTCTTTGAGCTGCTGCGCGGTCGGGCCCGGGTTCGCTGAACCGGCGTCTCGGCAGAACTGGCACACCCCCCGCGAGTCAAAGTTCGAACCGGGCACCGCCTCAGGGAGCAAACACGAGCTGCATCGGCGCATCGAACGGGCCTCTTGAACACTTCGGGGTGCAAGCGACGCTAGGCGACCTACGACCTCACGACGAGGACTTAGGTTACGGCATGCACAGCACGGCCGGGGTGCTCATCGCCCTTTCAGCGACTCGAATGACGAATCGATGAACGAGCCAAAGCGTCGCGGGGGCAGCGACGCGAGCCGCAGGGCCGCCAGAATGTGCCGCCTCGGAGATCAGCATCGCCAGGCGAGGTCTTCGCCGAAGGTGCTCTCCATCGGCAGCCCGAGCCCCGAATCAGAGACGAGTGACATCGTGCCGATCGACGCGGCGCCACGAAGACCATCGTCGTCGGCAGCCTCACCCCGCTCCGGCGAGGGCGATGGCGCGGCCGCTCGGGGCGGCGCTTCATTGACGAGCGCCAGGCAGCACTGGGTGTGCGAGATGTGTGCTGACGCAGGTCTGCGCCAATGTGTGCGAAGGCGAATTACGCTCGTGGTGAGCGAAGCCAAGTAAGGTCGGCCCGTGGCACCTCGAGCACCGGTACTCGGCATCGACTTTGGTACCTCGAACACTTCTGCGGCATTTTTCGACTCCGCTGGGAAGCTGCGGTTGGTGCCGGTCGCCGACAAGACGTTCACCCTGCCCTCGGTGGCCTGGTTTCATGCGGGCGACAAGGCGTTGATCGGCCACGCCGCGCAGACGCAGATCGTCGATGACCCGCGGCACACCATCTTCGGAGCGAAGCGTTTCTTAGGGCGCCGCTACCAATCAGAGTTCGTCACCAAGCACCGAGATCGGTTCGCCTTCGAGATCGTCGAGGGCGAAGACGGGTACTGCGCGTTTCACGTGTACGGCCACGTGCGACCGATGACCGACGTCGCGTACCTGGTGATCAAACAGATTCTGACCCTTGCGAACCACATCGCCGAGGTGCCATTCACCGAGTGCGTGTTGACGGTGCCGGTGAACGCCAGCATTCGGCAGCGCGAGGCGGTGCGGTACGCGGCGCAGAAGGCGGGCCTGCAGGTTCGGGCGCTGATCAACGAGCCGACGGCGGCGGCGCTGTACTACGCGAACCTGCGCAACCCGCAGCAGACGGTGCTCGTGTTCGACCTGGGCGGCGGCACGCTCGACGCGACGCTGCTGAACATCGAGAACCGAATGGTGAAAGTGGTCGCCACCGGTGGTGACGCCTTTCTCGGCGGGGCCAACTTCGATGAGGCCATCGTCGAGGCCTTGGTGCGCCGGTTCGAGCAGCAAGAAGGCATCGACCTGCACAGCAACCCGATCGTGATGCAGCGGTTGGTGTTCGCCGCAGAAGTGGCGAAGATCGCGCTGTCACGCACCGAGCGCGCGAAAATTCGGGTGCCGTGCATCGCTCAAAAGAACGGTGACTTCATTCACTTCGAGTTCGTGCTCAGCCGAGACGAGCTCGAGGCGATCTGCGAGCCGCTGCTCGAACGGGTCTCGGCCTCGTGCCTCGACATGCTCGAGCGCGCCGGGGTGAAGCCAGATCAGGTCGGAGAGCTGGTGCTCGTCGGAGGCCAGACGCGAATGCCCGCGATTCGCAAGCGGCTCTCGTACTTCAAGGCGTTCTCGTCTGAGAAAGACGTGAACCCGGAGCTGGGCGTTGCGATTGGTGCCGCAATCTACGGGCGCAACCTGGCGCGAGGGAGCCCAGGGCTCTCAGACGTGGTGCCGATGCCGATCAGCGTGCTGTTGCCGGGCGGTCGCACGGTCGAGGTGATCGCGGCCAACACGCCGGTGCCGGCGACGCGCAAGGTGG
>JANLPS010000387.1:0-2039 GCA_031367385.1 Archangium sp.
CAGAGCGATTCTACGGGGCGATTCATTGGGCCGGGAGGCACGGGCCCAAGGTCAAAAAGCTCCCAATGTTTAAGAAACGCCGTGCGTCAAACCGCTGAAATCGATCGTGCACCCAAAATAAAGTGCTTATGACGGCTTTGCGCGCGCCAGATACACCACGTGCCGCAGGCCTCCATGCCCCGGCCGATGTCTGGCGACGGTGAACCCGGCCTGTTGCAGCCGCTTCTCGTAGCCCGCGTCGTGCGCCTCGCCCCACACCGCCAGCACGCCGCCGGGCGACAGCGCGCGCTTCATTCGGTCGATCGCCACGCTGCCGTAGAACGGGTCATCACGCTTGTCTGACCGCGCGTGAGGCCCGGTGTAGAGGTCGAGCACGATGGCGTCGAAGGGCTGACCTGCGGCCGCTTGCTTGATCACGTTGGTGACGTCGGTCACCTCGAGGGTCACCCGGGGGTCGCTGAGCGCCGACGAGGTCAGCACCGCCAACGGGCCGCGGCACCAGGCCACCACCACCTCGTTGATCTCGGCCACCGTCACCTGCGCGCTCGCAGGCAGCGTGTCGAGCATCGCCTTCAAGGTGTAGCCAAGCCCCAACCCCGCGACCAGCGCGCGCGGTGCGGGCCTTAGCGCCAACGGCTTGCACGCCATGCTCCCCAACGCTTCTTCAGAGCGCCGAGCCATGCTGTTCATCAACACCAGCCCGCCCAGCGTGATGTGAAACTCGGTGGGCCCGCGCTGCCGCAGCTCGAGCACGCCCTCGCGGGTCTGCACTTTCTCGAGCGTTTTCCACGGGAGCGCCATCTTGGTGGCGCGCGACGTACCACGAGTGCCCTTCGAAGGTGCCGCGCGGGTGAAAAACACTGCTTGGGTGCGTTCGGCGAATGATTGCCCTCGGGCGCAGAGATCTGTTGCGAATGGGGCTGCGCAGCGAAATAAGACTTTTCAGCCATGGCCAATCAGATCGACTCGTTCAAGACGCGCACCAAGCTCCCCGTTGGCGGAGTGCCGTACGACATCTTTTCGCTCAAGACGTTGGCGAAGGCGTACCCGGCGATCAACACGCTGCCATTCTCGTTAAAGGTGCTGCTCGAGAACCTGTTGCGGCTCGAAGACGGGCGGGTGGTGAACAAGGCCCACGTCGAAGCCGTTCTGAATTGGAACGCGAAGGCCGAGCCCGACACCGAGATCTCGTTCACCCCCGCGCGGGTGTTGTTGCAAGACTTCACCGGGGTGCCGGTGGTGGTCGACCTGGCGACGATGCGTGAGGCGCTGGCCTCGATGGGCGGCGATGCGCAGAAGGTGAACCCCCTCTGCCCGCTCGACCTCGTCATCGACCACTCGGTGATGGTCGACAAGTTCGCCACCAAGGCCTCCTTCACGCAGAACGTGAACATCGAGTTCGAGCGAAACACCGAGCGCTACGCCTTCTTGAAATGGGGACAGGCTGCTTTAAAGAACTTTCGCGCGGTGCCGCCGGGCACGGGCATCTGCCACCAGGTGAACCTCGAGTACCTGGCCTCGGGCGTCTTCAAGTCAGCTGACGGAGCGGCGTACCCCGACTCGTTGGTCGGCACCGATTCGCACACCACGATGATCAACGGGCTCGGCGTGGTCGGCTGGGGCGTCGGCGGCATCGAGGCCGAAGCGGCGATGTTGGGTCAGCCGATCACGATGCTGATACCGCAGGTCATCGGCTTCAAGCTCATCGGCAAGCTGAGCCCCGGAGCGACCGCCACCGACCTCGTGCTCACCGCGACGCAGATGCTTCGCAAGAAGGGCGTGGTCGGCAAGTTCGTCGAGTTCTACGGCCCCGGCGTGTCGAGCCTGGCGCTCACCGACCGCGCGACCGTCGCCAACATGGCGCCCGAGTACGGCGCGACCATCGGCTTTTTTCCCATCGATGCCGAGACGCTCAATTACATGCGCTTCAGTGGCCGCTCGCCCGAGCACGTCGACCTGGTCGAGGCGTACTGCAAAGAGCAGGGCCTCTTTCACACCAGCGCCTCGCCCGAGCCCATCTTCACCGACACGCTCGAGCT
>JANLPS010000399.1:0-2116 GCA_031367385.1 Archangium sp.
CGAGCTGGTCGCGGTTGCTGACGAAGGGGCAGTTGTCGGTGTCGTCTGACTTGCCGTCGCCGTCTGCGTCGTCGGTGTACGACAAGGTCTTGCCGTCGTCGGTGTACGAGACCCAGACCGAGCACCCGCAGCCGCACCCACACCCGCAGCCGCCGCCTTCTTCTTTCGGTGAACCGCAGTCACTGCCAAGACACTCGGGGTTCGTCGAGCCCTGCGCGAAGACCGGGGCCGCCGCGAACATCAGGGTCAAACCAACAACGCCACTCAAAGCAGATCGTCTCATGGGTATTGCCTCCGACAGGCAATTCCCCCAGCTGTGAAAGACCCTTCCCGAGTATTTTAGGTGTCAGAATTCAATAGGTTACGGGCTGTTGGCGCGCCGTAATTCATTCGCGGGCCCCAGCTGCAGCACCGGGCAATACGGGCCGACCTCGGTTCTCACCCACCACGCTGACGTCTCTGCCAGAGGGGCGAAGCGGTACTCGTAAGTCACCGTTCTGACGTATTTCGGCGGCGTCGCGAAGGGCGGTGCTGGCAGCAACGCCATCACCCCAGGAGTGCCCAGCAGCAGGTGCCTCTGCAGGCTCAACACGAACTGGTTTTGCCCGCACGTGCTCAACGCCGCGAACCACATCTGCCAATCGAGCCTCGGCTGCAGAGGAGCGACCCACTTCGGTCGCACGTCGACACGCCCGGGCTTCCAGTGAAATTCGTAGGGCAGCCAGGTGGTGCCGTCAGCGCTGCCTTCGACGATGATCTCCGGCCGGGTCTTTGTCATGTGCGCGAAGGCCCCGTAGGCGTTGATCGTCTCGAGGCGCGCGACGGGCGCGGGCAGCACGTGAAGGTATGCGGCGACGCTGGCCGCGACCGCGACCGCTGCGAGCCCCCAGTGCCACGGGCGCGCTGGTGTTTCACTGGTGGGAGGCGCCAACGCCGGCACCGCGATCACCGCCGCGAGCACGTTGTAATAGCTGTAGTTGCCCGCCGCGAAGAGCCCCAGCTGGAGCGCGATCAACCCCACCGCTCCCGCTCGCCGAACCTTGAACGGCCCGAGCACGAGCGCCGGCGCGACCAGCTCGAGCACGAAGGTGAAAGCGCACAACGCCTTTTGCAGCGGCATCGGCAGCTCGTTGAGCACGAAGCTCGTCCACGTCGGGAGCGGCTGCGTCCACCAGTGGTAGGTCAGTGCGGTCAGGTCTCGCCACGAGGGGTCTCCGCCGAGAAGTTTGACCAACCCCGACTCGAGCGTGACCTTGCAGGCCAGCACGCCGAGCGCGAACCGGGCGGCCGCGGTGGGCGCGCCGGGAGACGCGTAAAATATGAAAAAGACCGTCGACTCCAGCAGCAGCGTGTCCCACTGAAAATTGAGAAACGGCGAGCACACCGTCAGCAGCGAGAGCCAGCAGACCCACAGCGTCACCAGCGCGATACGCGGCCACCGGTTGGCCATCACCGCGAGCGTGCACAGGGTCGCCACCGCGCAGACCAGGTGCAGCATCGCGTCAGACGATGAGAGCCAGAACAGCGAGGGCACGTCGAGCGGCGAGTACCCGGCCTGCTTCAACGCACCCAGGTACTCGGCGATGGGCATCAACCCGTTCGAGCCATGCAGCCCAGAGGCTTGGCTCCAGAATGAGCCGACGGCAATGAGCGCGGTGGCTCCGAAGAGCCGCAACGCCCAGAGGTGAATCAGCGGCTTCGCGGGCTGCATGAGAACGCATGCGTTCGGTAGGGGAACTCGATTTGCGAGCGGCCCTTGAGCGCCGGGTGCTGGTCGATCAGCGTCTGCAACTGTGCGACGACCTTCGCTTTTTCGCTCGCCGGCAGCGCGGCGATGAAGCTGACCGAGACGAAGCGATCGATGATCACCTCTTTCGGCGAGCCCACGTGCACCGAGGGGAAGAGGGTCTCCGTCATGGGGCCGAACAGCGTGCCGTCGAAGGCCTTGCGCCAATCGCCCTTGAAGAAGCGCGGCGTCGTACCCTCGTGCGGCTGCAGAATTCGGGTGATTTCGGCGACCCAATCGACCGATTCATCGCGCGCGTTCCACACCAGGCCGAGCAGGCCTTTCGGCTTGAGCACGCGGTGCATCTCGGTCAGCGCCGGCAGGGTGGCG
>JANLPS010000440.1:0-6786 GCA_031367385.1 Archangium sp.
CGCTCGACGAGCTCGGCGTGACCTGGGAGCTGAAGCGTGAAAACGAGAAGGCCCGCACCGCCTTCGAGAAGGCCCTGACCTCAGACAAAGACTACACCCCGCCCTACTGCCACTACGCCAAGTTCCTCTCCAAGAGCGGCGAGCCGAAAGACAAAGAGAAGGCCAAGGCGTTGGCGGGCGAGTCGCTCAAGCAAGACCCGTCGGGCCCGTGCGCGGCTGACATGAAGGCGTTGACCTCCGGGTAAGCTTTGCTGATGCGTTTTGCGGGTGCATTGCTTGTGCGCTGGTGAGGCTCTCGCTAAGGAGCCACCCATGCGGGTCGCTCCTCTCAAGCACGTGGCTGATCAGCGCGTGTCGATGCCGATGGTGCGAGACCTGCTGTCGCTGACCAAGCCCCGGCTCTCGGCCGAAGTGCTGTTCACCACCGCGGGCGCGATGCTGCTCGCTGGGCGTTCGCTCTCGTGGTCGACCTGGGTGTGTGCCTTGGTGGGTACGGCTGGCACGGTGGGCGCGGCGAATGCGCTCAACTGCCTGTGGGAGCGCGACTCAGACCGCTTCATGACCCGCACCGCGAAGCGGCCCCTGCCCGCTGGGCGGATGGAGCCGATGACCGCGCTGATCTTCGCGATCGTCTTGGCGATGATTTCACTGCCACTGTTGGCGCTGGGCGTGAATGCGCTCACTGGGGCGCTCGGGGTGCTGGCGCTGCTGAGCTACGTGCTGGTCTACACCCCGATGAAGTCGCGTACCCACTGGGCGATGGTGGTCGGCGCAGTGCCCGGAGCGCTCCCGCCCCTGATGGGGTGGACGGCGGCGACCAACGCGGTCGAGCTGCCCGGCCTGGTGCTGTTCGGCATCTTGTTCTTCTGGCAGCTGCCCCACTTCATCGCGATCGCCCTGTTTCGAAAGGCCGAGTACCAGGCCGCCGGCTTGACCAGCCTGCCGCTTGAAAAGGGCGACGACACGGCGCGGTTGCATGCGGTGCTGTACCTGGCTGCGCTGCTGCCAATGAGCGTGTTGCCGGTGGTCTTTCACGTGGCGGGGTACGGGTACCTGGCGGTGGCCATCGGCCTGGGCGCGTTCTTCGCCTGGGTCGGGGTCACGGGGTGGCTGCGCAAGGGTGACGCCCAGTGGGCCCGTCGCTTTTTCGGAGTGTCGCTGCTGTACCTGACCGGCTTGTTCGCGGCGCTCGGGCTCGACGGCGGGCTGCGCTTCTAGCGCCTGCCAAGGTCGATGAATCTGACACCCAAGCCGGGGTACTGAGCGCTGGGGCAGGTGTGTCACCCAGAGCTTGTTTCACTCAACCCAAGAGACTACATCAGGCGTCGCTGTCGGCCGGGCACACACGGGGGTTCCATGCAGGGGGAGGGCACGGTCGAAGGTGTTGAAATCTCGCCAGAATCGAAGGTCGCGCGCGTGTCTTTGACGGGCATTCTTCAGGTTCACCCCGAGACTGCACTGCAGAAGGTCGCCGGCCGGTGGATGGCCGCAACCTCGGACGACCGTTTGCATACGTTCGAAAGCGCCGACGGTGTCTCGGAGGTCGGAGAGCGGATCATCGAGCTGGTCGATGGCGTTCGAACCGTTGGGCAGATCATCGACGTGATTTTTGAAGAATTTGATGTGTCTCGGTCGTCGGCCGAACAAGACACGCGGCAGTTCATCGAGTTGTTGATTTCGAAACAAGTGCTCCACGTTGTCTGAGCGCTCTACGAGGGGAAATACGCACATGGTGCGAGCGAACGTGATGCGGTTGTACATCGGCGTGGTGGGCGTGGTGATGATGACCACGGGCTGCAATTGCCAAAGCCCAGTCGATGAATGCGCCAACGTGGCGGTGGCGTTCTCGTCGCCGAGCGACGGAGATACGGTGAACCCGACCCTCGATGTCGAGGTGCGCGCGGCCAACAATGGCACTGCTTTGACGGTGGGTTCGGCGACCATCGCGGTGAAGGCGCCCGGAGCGGCCTCGTTTGGAGCCGAGCAAGACGCGACGGTGCAGTTCACCAAGGCGCTGATCACGGGCCTGGCGCTGACGCCGGGGCAGAACCAGATTCGTGCGACGGTGAAGACGAAAGACCCGGCGTGCTCGGGCAAGCAGGCGACGATTACGGTGACCGCGCGAGCCACGATGGTCGCAGCGAAGGTCACGGCCGTCTCGTTTCCCCAAGACGCGAACCACGACGGAGTGCTCAATGGCGCCGAGCTGCCGTCGGGTACGAATTTGATCATGGCGGTGACGGCGAGTGACACAACCAGCGGCACGGTGGTGCGGGCCTTGAGTGGTACCTCGGCGGTCTCGGTGGCCGACGCGACGTTCACGGGTGGCAAGGCGAACGTCGAGATACCGGTCATGACCAACATGGGCACGTTTGATTTGTTTGCTCAGTTGGCAGCGAACGGCGCGGCGATCAACTCGCCGACGAGCAACCCCGAGGGGCTTGGCAGCATCCGGGTCAACCGCACGGTACCGACCTGCGCGATTACGAATACGGCAGTGGTCGGGCCGAATGATGACGCGACTCCGAGTGATGCGAAGTTTGGGTTGAGGGCCACGGGGACGTTGGGGATGACCGCGGTGAGCTCGACCTTTGGGCTCGATTCGTTCACGCCGGTGATGGTGACGGCGATGAGTGGCGCGGTGTCGACTGATTTTGCGGTGAGCAAGACGGGTGATCAGACGTACACGTTGAAGCTGACCGCGACCGATGCGGCGGGCAATGTGTGTACGGCGACGAAGTTGGTGCGGGTTGATTTGCAGCCGCCGGTGGTGAGCCTCGCCGTCGCGGGCACTGCGGTGATCTCGACGACTCCGGTTGATGTGACCGTGAGCGCGACCGGGGCGGCCGATGGAGACAACGCGTGCTTGTACCGGCAGCTGGGGTCGGCACCGCGGCAGTTGATGGGGTGTGGGGTGTTGGCCGGCGGGTCGGTGGTGATACCGGCGTCGTTTGGCGCAGATGGGGCGTATTCGCTGATCGCCGAGGTGACTGACTCGGCGAAGAATGTGGGGTCGGCGACGAAGGCAGTGACGGTGTCGCTGTCGGTATGCGGGTTGTCGTTCGCGACGATTGCGGGCAAGCCGGCGCAGTGCCCGGCGTTCATCACGCAGCTGAATGTGGGCACGTTTACGACGAGCCTGTCGACCAGCGCTGCGTGCGCGGGGACTCCGATTTCGCTCTTCGCTGATGATGTGTTGGTGGCGATCAACACGACCGGTAATTTCACGGTCACTTCGTTCAACGGCATGCACACCTTGCGCGGTGAGATCCCGAACACGGCGGGGCCGGTCACGAAGGTGTCGTGCGACTTCGAAGTGAACACCAACGCGTTCCCGGCCTTTACGGTGCCGAGCACTGTCACCACTGCGATTCTCACGCAGTCACTCGACATTCAACCTGGTACTGCTGGGGCTCAAGCCCAGCTGGCTTTCACGGCGACCGTGCCCAACGCGGGCAGAGTCGAGCTATGTGCTGACACGAGCGACACCTCAGTCGTCGGAGCAAACGCGGCAGCGTGCTCCAACGGCACGACAGGTTGGTACGTGTATCGAGGCAAGAGCAACCTTACGAGCCCAGACCCGGCGTTTACTTTTGCCGAGGGCACCTACCACTTGCGTCTCGTCGTCGTCGCCGTCGGTGGTGGCTTCCTCGAGTCGGCCAGTGATCTGTCAATGCTGGTCGACGTGACCCCGCCGTGCCTTACCAACGCAGGAGTCATCTTGGTCCAAGATATGACACCGGCCGACGGCCGACTGAACGCCGCAGAGCTGGGCTCCGCGGCTCCCAAAATCTCTTTCGCAATCGACCCCGCGTGTGGCTCGGTGGGCGCCGCTCGGGTTCGCTCGTCGACAAGCAGCACTACTTACTCCGCGTCGATACCCGCTCCCACCAGCTCCGTTGTCGTCGACCTAACTGGCGTGCCATCAACCGCAGATCTCGACCTGTTCATCGAGCTGACCGACGCGCTGGGGAACAAGACGACCGCCACCTCGCCGTTCGTTCGCAAGGCGTTTCAGGTTGATCGTGATGCCCCTACATGCGCTGTGGCCGCTCCATCGAAGACCACGCTGAATATCGCTGATGTGCCATCGGGCAACCTCCCGGTTCAGATACAGACATCGTCAGACGTCGCCGTAGTCTCGGTGAGCTTGGGAGCAGGCGCTCCAGTTTCGGCAACGGTGACGGCTCCGACCTACGTCGCCTCGACCGGCTTTGCGATCAGCGGCACTCAAACGCAGACCCTCGCTGCGACCTGCAAAGACCCGGCGGGCAATCAATCGACCGCCTCGGTCTCGCTGAGCTACGACCTCGACGCGCCGACTTGCGCGTTCACGGCGCCTGCTTCTGGCAGCATCTCAACCAGCAATGACATCATCACCACGCTGACTGTCTCAGGCGCCGAGGGGCAGACGGTTCACATCTCGACCAGCGCGCAGGCACCTGAGGTTGGGAGTCTGATCGTCTCCAATGGCACGGCGTCGGGCGTCGTGACTGGCTACCCCAACGGGGTCGGGCAGACCCTCACCGCCACCGTAAGCGACACGGCAGGAAACGCGTGCACCACAACCGTCGGGCCCATCACCGTTAACTCGACAAGCTGCAATCTGACCACCAACGCGGTCGCGAATGGCACCACGCTTTGGTTAAACCTCGCTCACTCGAATGCCTCGGGGGCCGGTCGCAGCGCTGACATCGTCGCCACTTCGAACTGCATCACGGGTCAGACCGTGACACTCACTCGCACCCAGCCGACGACCGCAGTGCTCGGTACGACGACTACGAACGTCTCCGGTTCGGTCACCTTCGCTGCCGTGCAGTTCACCGATGGCGATGTGTTCACGGTCAGCATCGACAATGGCGCAAGCGTCATCACGACGCGCACGATTACGGCCGACTTCACGCCGCCGTCGGTCGGTAGCGTTGCGATCAACTCGGTCGTACCGGCGGCCAGCACTGTGTACTTCGTCGCGCCTGGCACTGGAGTGAATGCGCAAAATCGTCACGTTCAACTCGCTGACACGAATTACTTCCCCGACAGCAACGGAAGCGCCGCGGGCGCCCAGTTCAGCCTGACGGTGAATTCAGTCACGGGCGGCACAGCGGCGGGTGCCCCTGGCAGCGTGGCAATTCTCTTCAACGGCAACCCGGTGTTGACAGCTTTGGCGGTAACGACCGCGAACCAGACGTTTACTGGTCTCTCTCCCACACTTCCGCAAGACGGATCGGCGACGTTCGTCATTCGCGCAACCGATCAAGCTGGCAACAGCACTGACGCGTTCTCGCAGACTGCGACCATTGACGTGCTGCCGCCCGCGAAACCCGGCAACATCGCACGGGCGCTGGCCAGTGCGCGTGACGCCAAAGTGGGCATCGCATGGGACCCGGTGGGCGACGATGGGGCGAACGGTACCGTGAAGGATTACGATGTGCGGTGGACGACCTCCTCGGTCAATTGCACCGTCATTGCCCCCGCCACCTCGTGCGTGAACCAAATGACGAGTGACGGCGAGTATTTTGGTGGGTCGAGTTACCGAGACAGCCCCAGCTCGCCCTCCGCCGCTCGAATCATGAGGCTCGTCGACGTGCCACCGCTCAATACGTACTACGTGGCCGTTCGCGCGCGTGACGAAGTTGACAACTACTCTGTCTTCGAAGTGCCAACGGGCATCGACAACTATTGGACGAGGGTCACTCTCTCTGGCGTCGCTGGCACGACTTACGGCGACACTGTCGCGTCGGGAGGCAGCCTGAACAATGACACCTCGCCCGAGCTGGTCGTCACCGCGCAAGACTTCACCATCCCTGGGGCGGTGTACGTTTATTACGGAGGCATTGCTCCAACGGTAAACCCGGTGGACGGAGGCGTTCTCGACGCTGGTTCTCCGTTCGTAGGTCAAACTGGGTGCGTCAGCCCAGCGTGCACCACGATTACACCGCCCCTCACGAGCGCTTCGGCCGGCAGCAGCTTCGGCACTGACGTCTTTCTGCAGGGCAACGTGGGCGACGTGGCAGGCGAGGGCAAATCAGACTTGATCGTGACGCAACGTTTTTGGCCTGATCTGGCTGGGGCGGGACGAGTATTCATCTACTTCGGAGCGAACGCGGCCACCATCGACCCGGCAAACTTCATCGAGTTTCGCGGCACGGTCTCGCCTGATGTGAGAATCGGCAACTCTGCTCGAATCATTAGAGACATCGACGGTGATGGCCTCGATGAGCTGATGCTCCCGTCGCCAGGCTCGTCGACAGTTCGGGGCAAGGTATCGATCTTCAAGGGTCGTAGTGCCGCAGCGTGGAAGGCTCTTCGGACTGGGGTGGACAGCACTACCAGCGCCGTGTTTGTGCCCATCGCGAGCGCTGATTACGTCATCGATGGACCCCCGACACAGGGGAGCGGCTGGTTCGCCCGGCCCAGATTTGGCGTCACGTCGTTGGGAGACCTGAACGGCGACGGAAGGTCGGAGTTCACGATACCAATGGGGCCATCGGTCTTGAACGAGCTTCGAATCTACACACCGCCAGCGAGCGCAGCCCCGACGATTCTTCAAAGCATGACTCTGCCGCCGAGCACGAATGCCACTCCTCAAGATGGCTTTGGTGCCGTCGCAATTGGCGGATTCAACCTGGTGAATGGGAGCGCGAACGACTTGGTCGTGAGTTGGCCGTTAGCGAATCCCCTCTCCGGCGAGGTTTACATCTTCGCCGACCTCGGCAGCACGGGTGCACCCACTTCGTACGCGATTCGCATCAAGGGAGACCAGCAGTTCGGCGCCAGCATCAGCGC
>JANLPS010000454.1:0-13244 GCA_031367385.1 Archangium sp.
ACCGACGCCTTGCGAAGCGCCTCGTTGCTCGCGTCGATCTTCGGCACCTCGGTTTGCAGCTGCGCCAAGCGCTCCGGCGAAAGCACCCCTTGCGCGCGCGCCATCGCGGCCCGTAGCGGCGTGCTCAAATCTCGAACCGACCTCAAGTTCGCGAAGTCGCGAGCGCAGGCATACCGCAGCGGCCCGATCAGCGACTCCAGCGGGTGTGGGCTACTCGGCATCCTCGTAGACCACTTTGAGAATCTCGTACTCGCGTACGCCGCCGGGGCTCTGAATCGTCGCCGAGTCGCCGACGGTCTTGCCGATCAACCCCCGCGCTACCGGCGAGGTCACCGAGATCCACCGCTTTTTGATGTCGGCCTCGAAGTCTCCCACAATTCGGTACATGACCTTCTTCTCGCTCTCGCTGTCGAGCAGCTCGACGGTCGCGCCAAAGAGCACCTTGTCGGTGCCCTTGAACTTCGAGACGTCGATGACCTCGGCGTGGGCGATCAACCCATTGAGGTGGTTGATTCTGCCCTCGATGTGGCCCTGTTTTTCTTTCGCCGCATGGTACTCGGCGTTTTCACGCAGATCGCCGTGTGCGCGGGCCACCTCAATTTCGGCAGCAATTTTCGACCGTTCTGGGCCGCTGAGGTTCTTCAGCTCGTCTTGGAGCCTTTTCAAACCCGGTGCCGTGATTGGCATTCTGTCGCTCATGCCGTGGTGTCTCCTTCGCGAAAAGGGCGAACAGTAGCGAGGCGAGGCTGCCGGGTCTAGCGTTGCCTGGTGCTCTCGGTTCACGAACTCCACAAAATCGCCTCATCGATGCCACCCGAGGAGTTCGAAGCCCAGCTCGGACCCTTCGTCTTGGTACAGCGCCCACCCGACGCCATCGTGCAGCAGCGCGCGCTCAAGATGGGCGCCGGCCGCACTGTGGCGCTTCGGCGCGACTCGACCAAAGACAGCATCTCACTGCTCTTCGAGCTCGATGATCTGCTGGTGGCGACGCTGCCTCCGATGCTCAGCGAAGCGGTGACGGTGGGCCGCATGCCCGACTGCGAGATGGTCATCGATGACCCGTCGGTCTCGAAGCATCACGCGAAGCTGACCTGGCTGGCCGCCGAAGGGGTGACGACGGTCGACGACCTTGGGTCATCGAATGGCACGCTGCTCAATGGGCTCGATGTGCGAAGTGACGTCGTGCTGCGCGATGGCGATGAGGTGACTTTCGGAGATGCGCGTTACTGTTATCTGAGAACCAAAACGCTCCATCAGAAACTCACCACCGGCCGTTTCGGGAAGTAGGCGCACACATGCTTTCGGTCAAAGAGCTTCGAGGTCTGGCCGCTGGCCTGTCGCCCGAGGCGTTTCGAAAACAGCTTGGCCCGTTCGTGCTGATTCAGCGCCCCGACTCGGTCTCGAATGGCTTCGACACCAACAAGATGGGCTTCCCAGCGGCGGCCGCGCGCACCACCATCGTTCGGGCCGATCAGGTCTCTTCTGGCGCCTTGAGCCTGCTCTTTCAGTTCGACGAGCTGTCAGTGGCGACCGTACCGCCCCTCAACGGCGTCGATGAGCTCACGGTGGGTCGCCAGCCCGACAGTGATCTGGTGCTCGATGACCCCTCGGTCTCGAAGCGCCACGCGATTCTGAGGTGGGACGGTGAGAACAGCCGGGCCACGATTCAAGACACCGAGTCGACCAACGGCACCTTTCTCAACGCGAGCGTGAAGCTGCAAAAAGAGACCACCCTCAAGAACGGCGACATCTTGTCGTTCGGAGAGCTGCAGTACTGGTTTCTGCTCACGCCCACGCTGTACGAGAAGTTGATGGCCGCACCCTCGCGCAGCTTCGTCTGACCCGCTGGTCGCCAATTCGCCAAGCGCCTCAGTCGCCCAGTGGTTTGGCAGCAGCCTCCAGTTGCCGCCGCATCAGGCGCGTACCACGAGTTTCCCGTGCACCGGGGTAGCCGCTGCGCGCCACTCCGAAGGCAAAGCCGCCGGAGCCCCCGCGAGCACTCTCCGACGCCGAATTCACCCGCTTTTTGCAGCAGGTGTTGCGTCACGGCCGCGAAGAGGGCGCGTTACGGCGACCCCGACAACGTCACGTAGACCATCGTCTGGTTGAGCAGCATCCACGCGACTTCGCCGAAGGTCATCGGGCCCACGGCATCACCAGTGCGCTTTCCTTCGAGCTCGGCGTAGAGGTAATTCAGAATGCAATTGCAGGTAAAAATCGGCTTGACGTTGCGCGACGCCAATTCGCGCTCGAACCGAGCGGTGTAGTCGGCTTGGGGTTTCGCAAGGTGGTATTCGACTCCCTCGAAAACCGGGGCGTAGAACACCACCTTCTTTTTCACGGCGTCAATGGCTTGAAAGCTGACGTTGATCATCGCGCCCGTGTAACTGGCGACCAGGGGCCAGCGGCTGTCGGCCTTCACCTCGGCCAGGTACTCAGCGCAATTTCGCTTCTGGCCGTTGACGAAGCACGTCTCGGCCTCGAAGCCGCTCTTCGGAAAGGTGAGTGTGTCTCCATCACTTTTCTCGAACAAGTTGATGATCGAGACTTGCGCGCTGACCGACTTGGGCAACGGCAGGTGCAGCATCGCCGCCATGTTGCCGCTGATCTCGCCGGTGAGACCATTGATGACCTTTGGCGTCACCGTCGCCAGATCTTTGAGATCGACGCCCGCAATCCACCCGAGAATGGGGCGGTCGAACAGCCCCGGCCAGGTCGAGCAGTCTCGCGCGTAGGTCTGGTGCACCTCAGAGGCGCAGGGCAAGACGATGAATGACACGCCATGGTCCGGGCAGTCTGACGGTATCTGGGCGAGCTGATTCGGGGCATAGAACTTCACCGACCCCTGATCGCAAAAGTCAGGAAACTGCGTCACGAAGAGCCGCTCTGACGACTGCTGGCCTCCCTGCTCAGTCATGAAATAGGGAATGGAGCCGCCCACCCAGCAGCCCTTGGCCAGACTTCGCAAGAGCGGTTCGGCGCCTGCGATCATCAGGGGGCGCCCCGCTGCGATCAGCGCGTTGGCTTCGGCGACCGTGCTCAGCGTCTTTTTCATAGAAGGCCTCTCCCAAAGATGGCGTGCAGGTCTGACTTCGTTTGCTCGGCGTTTTTTACGAAGAAGCTGTGTACGACGTCGATGGCTTTCTCGATCGACGCCTCCTTCTGGTCCCACGTCATGAGGCGTACTCTCGAAATCACCAACTGCGCCGACAGGTTCTCGAGCGAATAATCGTCGGTGCCCGTCACAATCGAACGCCAGCGAGGGTCATCACGCGAAGGGAGATTCAACGCCGCCTCCTAGGGGTGGTGGGCTCACAAAGTACCGCGCACCGGGCGGGGCTGACAGAAGTTCTTCGCAGCGCGTATGTGGGCGAATGAAGCAGGTCGTCTCACCGCGGCCCGCTTCGACGAACCTTCTTCTTCTTGACCTCTTCGACCTTCGCTTCACTCGGGCGCCTTCACAGCTCGACTTGCGTGCTCACCGGCGTGTGAAACCAGGTGGTTTCTGCTCACGCCCGACGCTGTACGAGAAGTTGATGGCCGCTCCGTCGCGCAGCTTCGTCTGACCCGCCCGGCGGCCCTCAGTCGCCTCGAGCGAGCCGCTCCAGCGCCTCTCGAACCGACCCACACCGGCCGGTGATCAGGCCATCGTCGGCCACTTCGAGCATCGCGCCCTGCGAATCGACGTACCACCGGGTGGTGCCGAGCGCGCCGATCAGCACGTGCGGCCGGCCCTCGAGGCTGCGGCGAAAGAGCGGCATCTCGAGCGCAGAATCGAGGCCCACCCACAGCTCGCGCGTGCCCAGGTACAGGCTCAGGCCGCCGAGCGCTTCATCAATCGCGACGACCGCCGGCCAGCTGACCCCGCCGACCTGGGCGAGCTGCGCCGAAACCCCGGGAGCACGCGGCAGCCACGAGCCAGCCTTGGCTTCGACCCACTCGCGCAACATGCTTCACGCCATGTCGAGAAAGAGCAGCTCGGGCTTCTCGATGTACTTGATGAACTCGTAGGCGAACTCGGCGCCGAGCGAGCCGTCAATCACCCGGTGATCAAAGCAGAACGAGAACAAGCACATCTGGCGAATCGCGATCGAGTCGTCGTCTTGCACGATCGGGCGCTTGCGCATCTTGTGAACGCCCATGATCGCCGTCTCGGGGTGATTGATGATCGGCGTCGCGAACAGACCGCCGCTCTGGCCGAGCGAGGTGATGGTGAAGGTGCCTGAGGTCAGCTCCTCGAGGCGCAGCTTCTGATCTCTGGCCGCCGCGCCGAGCCGTGAAATCTCTGCCGCGAGGCCCCGCATGCTCCAGCGATCGACGTGCTTGACCACCGGCACCGTCAACCCCTGCGGAGTCGCCGCCGCGATGCCGAAGTTGTACTCGCCGCGAACGATCAGCTCCTGACGAGCCTCGTCCATGTTCGAGTTGACCGTCGGGTACTTCTTGAATGCCTGAATCAGCGCCTTGCAGAAGAACGGCAAGAAGCTGATCTTCGCCGCGTCTTTGTCTCTCGAGAGCGACTCGTTGAGTCGGGTGCGCAGCTGAACCAGGTCAGTGACATCGACCTCTTCGACGAAGGCGTAATGCGGCGCGGTGAACTTCGACCTCACCATCTTCTCGGCGATCTTCTTGCGCAGCCCCTTGAGCGGCACGCGCTCGTCACCCTGCACCGAGGTCAGTGGCGCGAACACCTTCGCCGCCGCCGGGGCCGGAGCCGAGGCCACCACCGCCGCGTCAGACCCAGTCGACATGAAGGCCTCGACGTCTTTCTTCAGCACCCGGCCCTGAGGCCCGGTACCGCTCACCGTCGCGAGATCAATGCCGTGCGCGCGAGCCATTCGCCGCGTCACTGGAGTCGCCAGCACGCTCTCATTCGACGGCACCACCGACAGCGTCGCCTTGGGAGGCGGCGCCACCACGGCCGGAGCCGCCGCTCTGGGGGCCGACGCCCGCGAAGCCCTCGGCGCGCTCGCTTTTGCGCCTTCAACCTCAATCTCGACCAGGGCGTGATGCACCTTGGCGATCTCGCCCTCTTTGCCGAACGTGCGAACGACCTTGCCCGCCCGAGGGCTCGGCACCGTGACCGTGGCCTTGTCGGTCATGATGTCGAGCAGCGCCTGATCTTCGGTGATCGCGTCGCCCGGCTTGACCAACCACTTGACGATCTCGCCCTCGATCACGCCTTCGCCGAGGTCGGGCAGCTTGATTTCGTAGAGGGCCATGGGTCGTTGCTCTATTGAATCGCCGGAGTCGTGGTCACCGCCGCCACCGCCGGTACGATCGCCACCGCCGGAGTCGCCGTGTTCGCCAGCGTCGCCGTGATGGTCACGTTGGTGCCCGCGCAGCTGTTGGCGATGGTGAACTCGACCGTGCCGTTGCCAGCCGTGGTCTCTGAAGCCGACGTCTGCGGAGGGCAGCCAGCGATCTCAGCGCCATTGCTGCTGAACGACAAGATGACCTGACCATCGGCATCGGCGCCGGTGCCCAGCTTGAAGCTCTTCACGGTGACGACCACCTTCGAGCCCTTGGCCGCCGCGACGCCTGAGTTGAAGTTGCTGAAAGCGACCGAGGGCTTGCCGTAGTCGATGAACGAGAACGCGGTGAGCAGGTCGGTAATGCGGTCGCCGTTGGTGTTGTTGAACTCGACCAGGTTGTTGAAGGTCACGTCGGGCGAAACGGCCGCCGCGGGGTCGGCTTTCATGCGCAAGAACTGCATCTGCATGCCCGAGCGCGCGCCGGTCGACAACCCGTTGGCGAAGGTGCGGTCGATGAGCGTGCCGGGAGGCTTGGGCAAGGTGAACCCCTGCGCCACCTTCGCCGGGTTCATGAACACCACCCAGCGGTGCTCGGCGGTGTCGTAGAAGTTGACGCGAATGACCTGAATCTTGCTCAAGTCAGGCGTGCTCTTGAAGGTGAAGCTGCGGCCCGCCAGCGCGCCCTGCGCGGCCGAGACGAAGTTGTACTTGCCCCCCTCGGGGAAGACGGGGAACGAGAGGCTCGTGTAGTTGACCGGCGTCGAGCCCTTGGGGTCGAACGCGAGCTTGTTGCCCGGCACCCGGGGGAAGATCGCCGAAGCGCCCAAACCGACTGACGAATCGGTGATGCTCGCGGCCGAGAGCGCGGCGATCAGCAGGCCGTATTCGGTGCCCTCGAGACCGTGGTGCGTCGGCGCCATGCGCACCTGCACCAGGCCCGGAGAGAGCTCGTTCTGGCCGTCAGACTGGCCGTCTTTCGGGTCGGTGTTGACCGCGATGCCGATGCCCAGGGGCACCACGCCGCGGCCCGCGACATTCACGCCACCGAGCACCAACACACCGTCGGTGTACTGGCCGTTGTACTTCGGCAGCTCGGGCAGCTTGGCGACGTACGAGAAGCTCAAGGGCACCGAGTTGCCGGTGGCTCCGGCGCTGGGCGCGAACTCGAGGTTGGCCGCGGCGAAGCTCGAGGTGTCGCTGAAGTCGTACTTGCCGGCTCCGGCGTCGTAGGGCGTCTGCTTCAGGTCGAACTGCACGTCGCGAATGACCGACGAGTTGAAGTGCTTGAAAATGGGGATGATGCGCGAGAGCACCGTGCCGATGTTCGCGGCGTTCAAGCCGCCGAGCACCGCGTCGATGGGCAGCTCGCTGAGCGGCACGTCGCCGGTGAGGCCCCACGCAGTGCGGGTGCCGCAGGTGCCAGCGGCGATCTTCGCCTCGTCAGGCGAGCCGTCGGCGCCCGTGCAGACACCGGCCAGGCCCTGCGCCCAGACGGTCTCTTTGATCTTGTTCTCGCTGAAGCCCAGGTAGACGCCAGCCGGCAACGGCACCGGTTTGCCGCTGTTGTCGAAGGTGCCGATCTTCACTTTGGTCGGCACCGACTCACCGAGCAGCTGCGCGAGCGAGAGGTCGGTCAAGGCGCCTCCCAATGAGCTGCTGGCGATGCCCGCGTGCACGTTGGCGCTCGAGCCTGACGGCGCGTTGGTCATGGTGCCCTTGTAGCCGCCGAACTTGTCGGTCTGGTTGTGGCGCAGGTACACCGACAAGAAGTCGTGATCATCGCCGCCAGCGCTCTCGTAGTTCGCGATGGTCACGTAGGTGAAGTCGGGGTGAAACACCGAGACCGAATATGCGCCCGCAGGAGCGCCCGTCAGCGCCGCGAAGCCCTGCGCGTTGGTCTTGACCGACGCCTCAGCCCCTTGGGGGATGATGATGCCAGCAGGCGTGGAGAGCACCACGTCGGCGCCAGCGACCGGCCGCCCCGAGAGCTCGTCAATCGCCACCACGCCAACCGCAGGCGCCAGCACGATCGCCTTGGCCTTGCAGGTCGCAGAGCCGATGGTCACGGTCACCGCATCGGCCGGCCCACTGGGAGTCGCCGTCGCCGCGGTGAACTTCGCCGAGACGCCGGTGCCGCTGCCCGTCAACGGGCCGCCAGCCGCCGCCGCCCAGGTGCCACCGGTCTGCAACACGATCGCGTTGCTCGCCGCGTTCCACGCGATGACCGAGAAGGTCGCCGCCGCGCCGGTCTTCAGCACCACCAGGTCGGGCACCACTTGGCACTTCGCGGCCTCGGTGCTCGCAGGCGCCGCCACGCAGTTGCCGTTGCGGCACACCAAGGTACCGCCGCAATCGCTGTCGGCCGAGCAGAGCGCGCTGTTGCAACGGCCCTCGTCGCACTGGCAGCCGAGCGCACCCGCGCACTCAGGCAACGCGTACTGGCCACGGGTCGCCGCGCTGCAGTCGGCCTTGGTACGGCAGGCCGGCACGCACTGCGACTTCGAGGTATCGCAGTCGAAGAACTGGGTGTTGGGGCAATCTTGGGCATCGATGCAGCTGTTGTCGGTGCCGCCACCGTCGACACCGGCGTCAACCTTCGACGGGGTCGGGCAGCCGCTCAAGGTGAGAACGGTCATCGAAGCGAGCGCCGCCCAAACTGCGTTGCGAAGAAGTGCCTGCATAAAAACCTCTGTGAAATGAAAAGAGCTGAAAAGTGCGCGCACTCTCCCCACAGCGCACACGAGAGTCAACGGGAACCTCGCGGCGGCCCGCAATGCGTATGCCAGGGGGGAAACCAAACTGTTTCAGCCGCTTGAGGTGCCGAAAACGCGACAGGGGTGTCAGAGCTCAGGGGTCGGCAAACGTCACGTGCCACCCGGGTTCTTGCAGCACGATCGAATCACCCTGGGCTCCGAGCAGCGGGCCCTCGCCGTAGTACCGGCCGATGAATGAATCGTCTTGAACGCTGCCGATGAGTGACGGGCTGCCCATCGGCCGGTCGAGAATCAAGGCTTCGCGTGAGGTGGAGGTCGAGTGATAGCGCGGTCGCCACCCCTGGGGCATCGTGAAGGTCCGCACGCGGTGCTCGCTCAGTGGCAAAGCGTGCATGGTCACGCTGCCGTTGGCCGCCTGCTCCCAGAGCGCGTCGGTGCTGTGCGAGACCCACATGCTCGTGAGCGTCATGCAGTCGGCCGCTCCGATGACGCACAGCCTCGCGCTCTTGAATGACTCACCGAACGTGACGACGATGTCGGGGCCATCGAGAAAGAGCCCCGTCACCTGAGAGACCGATGACGAGGACGAGACGTTCTGCTGCGTCAGACCACCATCGGCGAACACCAGGCGGTTCACGCTTGCGCTCCCGGTGTCGTACTCGGCCACCTCGGTTTCGTCGGAGTACGACGGGCCGAACGTCGAGAACCGATCGATCTGCGCCACGACCTCGAGCCGCTCGCCGGTGTCGATGCGCCGGGTCAGCACTTCTTGTGTCGAAGACCAGACGGTGTTGCCCAGAACACTCAACACGGCGCCTCGAAAGCTCGAGCGCTCGTCGAAAACGCCATGGGGCGCGACCTCGACGATGCCTTGGCGAGAGCACAAGACGGTGCCCGCGGTCGTTCGCCAGGGCTGACCCACGCATTCGTTGGGCGAGAAGGGCAATTCGATGCTGGTGCGCGGTGTCTTCGAGCGATTCTGGGCGACCTCCACGGGGAGCTGCACTCGCCCGAGTGATGGCTCGAAGGTGGCGATGACCTGCCAGGTGCCGGCCATCGAGGGCGTGAAGGTCACCTTGGCCGAGCTGCTCCCGTTCGAGGGGTCATAGGCTGCAAAGTCGACCCGAACGTCTTCGAACGGCGTGTTGCTGGGAGCGATGACCGAGGCCACGACCCTCACCTCAGCCGGTTCGAGCCCGCAGCGCGCGACGGGTTGAACCACCTCCACGGTCACCGGCTGACCCTCGATGCCCTCGGCGAAGGCGAAGCTCGTCGCGAAGCTCAGGTCGCAGGGTGGGGGCTTCCGCGGGGGCGTGGCGCTCCCGCAGCCGAGGCCCGACACCAGCAGTGTGGTCAACAGGTGCCAGCAGGCTGAGCGCATCGTGGGTTCACCCCTTGTCACACCGGTGGGTGACGCGGCAACCGGGCCGGTCAGCAGCACGGTTCGACCTCGACAGGCGCGAAGGCCCGCGTTAGCTGGCCGCCGATGCGACGGTGGGCGCTCATGCTTCAGGCGACGATCTGGGTGATGGCCCTCGCCCACCCCGCGTTCGCTGGCAGCCCCTCATACCTGACCTTCGGCGTGCAGCCGGTCACGACGCCGGTGGGCGCTCCCATCACCCCAGCGGTCACGGTGCTGGTGCGTGACGCCCAAGGCAACGTCGTCACCGATGCCACGACCGAAGTGTCGGTTCGCTCATCGCAGTCAGGGCAGCACCCTTACATCAGGCTGAGCGGCACGTTGACGGTACGCGCCGTCAACGGGGTGGCCACCTTCAACGACCTCGTGCCTGAGATGCCGGGCAAGGGGTTTCACCTCGAAGCAAACGCCTTTGGGTCTTTCATCAACAGCGACGTCAGCGGTGCCTTCGAAGCGACCTCGAACGCCGCCGTGGAGCTGTTCTTCACGGCCCAGCCGCCCCGTCGGGTCACGGCGGGTCAGCGGCTCGGCACGGTGACCGTCGAAGCACGTGATTGGCAGCACCGGGTGGCCGTGGGCTTCTCAGACCCGGTGGTGATGAACGTCACTTCGTTTGGCGACCCCGCGGTGGCGTTCACGGGCACCACGATGGTCAACGCGATTGCGGGCGTCGCTCAGTTCGACGATCTTGTGGTGACCCAGGCCGGCAGCCCGTTCGGCTTGAGCGCCAAGTCAGGCGCCCTCTTCGCCAGCAGCGGCGCATCGCTCGAGGTCGTGGCCGGGCATGCGACGCACTTCGTGGTGACCCTCCCTCCCGAGGCCGACTCGCCGGCTTCGGTGCAGTGCACCGTCATCGCGCACGACAACTTCGGCAACATCGACAGGAGTTACGATGGCTTCTTCGTCAAGGTGACCAGCAGCGACCCTTTGATCGACCTGCCAACAGACCCGCTGGTCGCGAAGTCGGGTGCGGTCGACCCATTCGAAGTGACCTTTCACACCCGCGGCGTTCAGACGCTGACGATCAGCGATGCGACCAACGCGGCGCTCAAAGGTGAAGCGTCGACGAGCGTGCAGGCGTTCGCGCCTCCCGTGATCAGCATCGTGAGCCCGAAGGAGGGTCAGATCGTTTCAGGGCCGGTCGAGGTCAAGGTGATCGCGACCCCAGCGGAGGGCACTTCGCTCTCGCGCATTCGCGCCCGCGCCGGCGCATACATCGCTTCTGGGGCCATCGAAGCGAGCTCGCTGACCATGACGTGGGACACGACCAGCGAAACGCCTGGGCCGCAGACGATCATCGCCACGGCCAGCGACGCCAGCGGCAACGAGTCGGTCGCCAGCATCACGGTCGAGGTGAGACGCGGGTGCGGCTGCGATTCGACGGATGGCTCTTTTGCAGCGGTCTGGCTCACCATCGGCCTGTTCGTCGCGGCCAGGCGAAGACCCCTGAACAGTTCAGCGCACCCGTCGGTGAGCGCCCGTCTGCGTCGGTGACGCCGATGCCGACAACCGGTAAGCGGCAGGGCAGATGGTTCGCCCCACTTCTCCGTCGCGCTCAATGGAAAAGCCGCTCCTCGAACGCGTGGGGGTTCGCTACTTCGAGCGCCGCTCTCGCGCCGCAACCGCTGCGAAGCCCAGCGCCGAGCCCGTCGACGCGGTTCATTACTTGAACCCGACCGAGCGCGCCGGGCTGTTGCGCGTCGAGCGTGGAGCGATCACCCGCGCCGCCATCGCAGGTGCCCTCTCGGCCGGCGCTTCGGCCGCCGCGGAGATCGTCGCCAACCCCTCTCTGCCCGAGGGGGCCGACGTCTTCAGCCGGGCAGCGACCGCCTATTGGGTGATTCTCGGCGGCGCCACGCTCGCCGCCGCGGTTCTCGAGATTCTCTATTTGTACTGGGACACGTTGCGCTCGATGCACGAGCTGGCCCGGGTGGCGGGCCTCGACCTCTTTTCCGGCGCTGAAGAAGACTCGATGCTGGTCGACGGGCTCGCCCGCGCGGCCCTCGAGCTGCCGAACCCGGTCGAAGGCCCGCTGGGCATCGACGCGCGACGCGAAGCGAGCAAGTGGCGACTGGTCGCAGCCTCGGTCGCCTACAAAGCCAAGGTCGGCGTGACCAACTTTCTGGTGAAGATGCTGGTGCGGCGAATGCTCGGCCGGGTCTTCGTACGCAGCGTGGTCTCGACGTTCGTGCCGTTCGTCGCAGTGCCGATCACCGCCGGGTGGAACGCGGTGGTCTCATGGCTCATCTTGCGCGAAGGCAGGCTGCGCGCGATGGGCCCGAGCGCGGCGCACGCGCTGGTCGAGCAGCTCTTTGCGCAGGCAGCTGGGCTGACCGATGCGGGGCGACTCGCGGCGGTGCGAGCGGTCGCGGCGGCCATCGTGCGCACCCAAGACCTGCACCCCAATTTGCTCGCGCTGCTCAAAGAGGTGACCGAGCGCGCGGGTGACACCGGAGGCGCTCAGCTCGATGACGTGACCGGGTTCTTGAGCTCGCTGGGCGGCCTCGCTCCGAATGAGCAAACGCTCGCGCTGCGGGTCTTGGCGGTGGCCTGCATCATCGACGGGCGCTTCACCCGGCGTGAGAAGCGCTTGTGGCGCGACGCGCTCGAGGCCAGCGGCCTGCCGGTTGATTTCGGAGCGGTCGAAGCACTGCGGGTGGCCTTTTCGCGCGGCGATGGTCAGGCCGAGCCGCTGCTCGAGACGCTGGTGTCAACCCCGATCGCTCTCTGACCGGTGAGCCTTTAGCGAGTCTTCAGCATCGTTTTGTGAAACTCGATTGCTGGCAGCTCGAAGGCCTCGAGCGCCTGCTTCAGCTTCAACGACAGCAGCAGCATCAGCGTGTCACGCGACCAGAAGCACGGCTCGGTGCCCGTCACCTCTTTCAGGCTCAGACTGGTGGGGAAGGCGACGACCCAATACCCCGGCCACTCGCGTTTGGTGGGCTTGTGCAAAACAGTGAATGGGGTCGCGCGATAGTCTTCGAACCCGCTGGCCTCGAAAGCCTTCAAGACCCGCTCTGACATTTGATGCAGCGCGACTCCCCCGATGGTCTCGAGCTCGAGTGGCAACGAAGCGAGCTGAGTCGCGCGTATCTCGCTTCGGCTGTAGTCGGAGGTGGCTCCGTCGTTCTCAGCGCTAAAAGCGAACTTCAGCGGCCGTTTCTTGAGACGGCCCGGTTTTGATTCTTCCAGCGCGTCGCGAAGGCCCTTGCACGTCTGATACGCGTCGTCGGTCGGGGCAAGAAAGTCGCCCGTGCCGGTGAGGTTGTTGAACGTGAAGAAAGGAGTCTTGCTGGCCATGGCCGCAGTATCTTCAAGCCCAACCACGAAGTAGATTGAAAATGACGTGCGGGCACGTTTCTGCGCGTCATTCTCGGTCGACCAACGCTCGTGGCTCGAGGCCAGCGGCCTGCCGGTTGATTTTCGGAGCGGTCGAAGCACTACGGGTGGCTTTTTCGCGCGGCGATGGTCAGGCCGAGACGCTGCTGTCGCCGCGCCGCACGGCCGGTTGAGCGTCGCTTGCGCTTGAAGTTGGCGCGCGGGTGATGGTCAGGCCGAGCCTCAGTTGCCGAACGTGCCGGTCACCGTCACATCGGCATCACTCGCGGTGCTCTTGAGCACGAGCGTGTACGAGCCTTGGGGGTGCGGGTAGCTGATGACGGCACTGCCACCGCTGGTGTCAGGCGTGCCGAGCGACGTGAAGGTCACCGTGAGCGAGCCCTTGTTGTCCGCGGAGCTGGTCGAGAGAACCTCGTCCCACTCCTTGCCTTCGAGGCGCACGTTCGAGTCGTTGAACATCAAGTTGGTCGAATTGTAGGTCGTGGTGGGGGGGGCCCCGGCCCCCGAGTTGTGGCT
>JANLPS010000471.1:0-7114 GCA_031367385.1 Archangium sp.
GCGCAGAATGGCCTCGATGCCCTCTGAAGTGACCCCCTTGTCGAACCCGACGAGCTCGACCGTCGACCCGGCGATCACCCGCCCATCGGCGCGAGGCACGAGGTACCCGCCGCTCGTCTTGAGCATGTGCGAAAACACCGGAGCCTCGAGCCGTAGCTCCGCCATTTGCCCGCGCGCGGGCTTCACCGTTTCAGAAATGAACTGACCCGACCACGGGCCCGCCGCCACCACCACCACATCGGCGTACAGCAGACCACCTTCAACCTCGACGCCCGTCACACGGCCGATGCTGCTCGCCAGGCCCTTCACGTCGGCGACCTGAAACGACACCGAGGCCCGGCGGGCCGCTTCGATCAGCGCGGGCATCAATCGCAGCGGGTCGACCTGGTGATCATCTTCAAACAGCGCCGCGGCCTGCACCTCACCTGAGAGCGCGGGCACGCGAGCGCGTGCTTGCGAAGCCGAGAGCCATTCTGCCCGCAGGCCACTCGCGCGCTGCCAGGCGACCTGGGCCTCGAGGGCATGAACCTGCGCCTCATCGAACGCCACCTGCAGCAGCCCTGAAGGCAGATACCCGACGGTGAGCCCGCTGGCGGCCTCGAGCTGCGCTGCCCACTGCGGGTACATCGCCCGGCTGCGAAGCATCGCATCGAGCATCGGCCCAGGGCCCGACGTTTCACCCTGCGGAGCCAACATGCCCGCCGCGGCGGTCGAGGCTTCTGCGCCCAGCGCGCCCCGGTCGACGACAGTGACCTGCAGCCCGGAGCGGGCCAGCTCGAGCGAGATGCTGCACCCGATCATGCCGCCGCCAACGACGATCGCCTTCACCGCGCGCCGCCGTCAGCTTCGACCAGCGGCTCGAGGGAGATCACCTTCACGACCTTGTAGGTCGGGGCCTTCTGTTCCTGCGCCACGTGGGTCTGCCACCAGAACCACACGAACGCGACGAGGGTCAGCGCCATCAACACGATCGTTCGCGCGGGAAACTTCGAATGCATGCGGCGCGAACCCTAACCTCGTCGAGGCGGGCGCTCCACTGCGAGAACGTCACTGTAATGCTTGCACGAGCGCCGCAACTTGCTACTCAACGCCGCAACAACTCGCATCGGAGGAAGTCGTGGCGGACACGTTCGACGTCGTCATCATTGGTTCGGGCCCCGGCGGGTATGTCGCGGCCATTCGTGCAGGTCAGCTCGGCCTGAAGACGGCGCTCATCGAGAAAGACAAACAGCTGGGCGGCACCTGTCTGCTGCGAGGCTGCATCCCCACGAAGTCACTGCTGTATACGGCTGAGCTCTACTCGCACATTCTCCACGCGGCCGAGTTCGGCATCAACGTCACCAACCCGGTGGTCGACTGGGCCCAGGCGCTCAAGCACAAGCAGAAGATCGTCGACAAGGGCAGCTCGGGCATCGACTTCTTGATGCGCAAGAACAAGGTCACCGTCTTCAAGGGCCACGGCCGCGTCGCTGGCAAGGGCAAGGTCGAGGTCACCTTGACCGCCGGTGGCGAGAAGCAGGTGCTCGAGACGAAGAACACCATTCTGGCGACCGGCTCGATGGTGACCACGTTGCCCAGCATCACCATCGATCACAAGCGCGTGCTCAGCAGCGACTCGATTCTCGAGCTGCCGGTGATACCCAAGACGCTGATCGTGCTCGGCGCGGGCGCCGTCGGCACCGAGTTCGCCTCGGTCTTCAACCACGTCGGCAGTGAGGTGACGCTGATCGAGTTCATGCCCAACGTGTTGCCGATCGAAGACGTCGACATCTGCAAAGAGCTCGAGAAGCAGCTCAAGCGGCGCAAGATCAACGTGATGACCAGCACCAAGTTCGAGAAGATCGAGACCAGCGCGACCGGCGTGAAGGTCACCGTCACGCTGCCCGACGGCAAGCAGCAGGTGCTCGAAGCGGAGTACTTCTTGTCAGCGGTTGGCCGCGGCCCGGTGGTCAAAGACATCGGCCTCGACAAGACCAACATTCAGCTGGGCCCCAAGAACACCATCGCCATCGACGCGATGATGCGCACCAGCGAGCCCAACGTGTTCGCGATCGGCGACATCACGCCGTACCCGTGGCTGGCGCACTGCGCTTCGGCCCAGGGCATCGTCGCGGTCGAGTTCATCGCGGGCAAGAACCCACCACCGGTGAACTACGACCGGGTGCCCAACGCGACCTACTGTTACCCCGAAGTCGCCAGCGTCGGCCTCACCGAGAAGAAGGCGAAAGAGAAGGGCTACGACGTCAAGGTCGGCACCTTCCCCTTCAGCGCGATCACCAAGGCGTCGATCTCCAACGAGGGCATTGGCCTGGTGAAGGTGGTCTCTGACAAGAAGTACGACGAGGTGTTGGGCATTCACCTGGTCGGGCCGCACGCGACCGAGCTGCTCGCCGAGGCCTGCGTCGCGATGCACCTCGAGACGACCACCGAAGAGCTGACCCGTACGATGCACGCGCACCCCACGCTGTCTGAAATCGTCAAGGAAGCGGCCGAGGCCACCCTCGGGCACGCCATTCACATCTGATGCTCTCTCTCATAACCCTCGCAGTGCTCTCGCAGTTTCCCGTCGACCTCCCCCGCGAGCTGGGCCACTTGCGCTTGATGTCGAGCAAGGCGACCGACAAGGGCGTCGAAATCGAGCTCGAGTACGAAAACGTGACCGAGCTGACCTTCGCCTCGGTCGGCATCGAGTGCACCGTGTTCGATCACCGGGAGGTCGCGGTGAACGACGAGTACAAGGTGCTCAACAACGACAACCAGGGCATCGCCCCGGGCACGCGCATGTTCACCAAGCTGGTGGTGACTGATCACGTGAGCCGTGGCCGTCGCGCCGAGTGCGCGGTGACGAGGGCGAACAAGGCCGCTGTGCAGGTGGCCTCGGCCGCGACTGAAGAGCAGGTGCGCACGCCGATCATCCGCTCCACGCCGAGGCCTGCGGCCATCGTGCCCGCCCCGGTCGAAGAGAAGCCGGCGGTGGTCGCTCCGTCAGCGCCGGTCTCGAGCCCTTCGCCGACGGTCACGCCGGCTCCAGCGGCGGTCTCGGCGCCGGTCAAGGTCGAGCGAGCGCCCGAGGTCTCGAAGCCGGCGCCCGTTCAAGAGCCGCAGGTGTGCTGCAAGAAGTGCGGCGGCAACACCAAGGCCTGCGGTGACTCCTGCATACCCATCAACCAGAAGTGCCGCCAGTGGGCGGGGTGCGCTTGCACGGTTGAGTAGCGGTCAAAAACGCCTACTGCTGGAGCGGGGCGTTCGCGGGGTTCGAAGCTGAGGGTGCGGGCACCATGGCGCGGGCCGTCTCGATCGCGTCGAGGTAGGTGCTCGAGCGCTTGAGCGTCGCCGCCTGCTCGTAGGCCCGGAGGGCCTGGGGCCAGAACCCCTGGGCCTCGTAGGCCACGCCCAGGTCGTACCAGGCCCCATCGAGGTCAGGCTGCCGGCGGGTGAGGTCTTCGAAGTAGCTCGTCGCGCTCCGCCAACTGCCTGAGAGCAGCAAGTTCACTCCGCCCGAGAGCTGGCCGCCGTCTTCGAGCGGCAGCCGCGAGGTCACCTGGGTCGGCAACAGTGAGCGCTCGAAGCGGTTGGCGATGGTGGTGGCGCACTCCTCGACGAGAATGGGAGCGGCTTCGGCGGGCCCGCTGCGGTTGTCCCAGAAGTCGAAGTCGTAGGGCTCGGTGCCATCGGCGGCCCGCACCTTCACGGTGACCCTGACGCGGCTGTGAGCGCGCAGGCCGTTCGAGGTGAGTTGGGTGCCGACCTCAGACTGGGTGAGCAGCACGGTCATCGCTCCATCGCCGCAGGGGCCTTGGGGGCAGACGGTGTAGCCCAAGCTCTGTAGCTTGGCCGCAAGCCGCTCGGCGACCAGCTTCTCGGCGCTGACTTGAATCGGCACCTCGCCGAGCATCAGGCCCTGCAGCACGGCATTGCCCACGTCTTTGTTCACGGTCGATGTCGAGATCGAGAGCGTTCGAACGCCTCCGAAGTTGCCCTCTGGAGGCCCCGGGCGCTGCAGTCGGAGCGTCGTCGCACACCCCGTCATCGCCAAAACCGAAACGGCCATCACCACCACTCGCGCTGTCATGACCAAGCTTTTACAACGCGAGAAACACCGAGTCGCCAATTGTTGCCTTGGCGATGACGCGAGCCCCGCTGTTGACGAAGGCATCGACGACCGCCTTCTCCTGCCCGGGGAAGCCGGCGAGGTTGATGTAGATGCTCGAGAACCCGTTGCCGCGCAGCTCGCTGATCATCGCGGGCGGAGGCAAACCGCCGACCCGAAACTTCCACGCGGAGTTGGGGCGGCCCTTCACATCGCCGTGCGAAAAGCGCAGGTGCTTTGCGTAAAAATACGGGCGAAACATGCCGTACCCGTCGACGCCCGCGTACCCAGGCACCTCGGGGAAATCCATCACTGGGAGCTCGAAGACGGCAGAGCCTCGTGGCAGCTGCGCCTCGGCCTCTTCGACCAGGGCCTTGTCAGACTGATAGACCCGGCGATTTTGAACCACCGCCTCGGGGCTCTGCGTCACCGGTATCGGCTCGAAGGTGCCGAAGACCGCGAGAATCATCGCGACCACCCACTGCACCCGCCGGTCGACCCGCCGCAGCACTCGAGGCAACGCCCAGGCACCGAAGAGCAGCACGAAGGCGAGAATCACGATCGACACGCGGTTGACCGAGCGAAAGAGCCGCAGGCCCGCCAGGCCCATGAGGCTGTTCTCACCGCCGACCGAGTGCCCGATGATCAGCCACGCCACGGTGAAGGCCCAGGTCACGCTCAGGTTCAACTTGCGTCGGGCGATCGACCAGGCGGCGCTGGCGACCAGGCCGAAGAGCATCAGGTTCTGCACCACGCCCAAATACGGAGCGGGGATCTCGCCCTGAATCATCGACTGCTCGTTCGCCATGTCAGAGAGGTGGCGAAAGAACGCCCAGCGGTGATTGCCCGCGGGCACCAGCATCGCGATGGTCTTGAGCGCGTAGAGCTCGACGTCGCGTGGGTTGCGGTAAATCGCGGCCTGGTTCACGCCGTTCTGCCGCGCGAACATGATCGAGTCGGCGTTCATCGAGAAGATCGACGTCGCGGTGACGACGGCCAGGGTCAGTGCGACCAGCAGCGGCTGCAGGCGCTTCGGGCGGCCCATGCGCACCAGCAAGGCCAGCGCGTACAGCTGCATCGCGAAGAACGAGTAGTAGATGAACGAGAAGCCGGTCACCACGCCCACTGCCATGGTGATGGCGAACTTCTTGGAGCGGAAGGGGATGCCCTTGCGGCTCGCCAGCCAGGCGCAGGTGAGGATCTGGAAGGGGATGACCCAGTAAAACGTGAGCGAGAAGTGATGGGTGCCGCGGCAGACCATGTACATGGTGAAGCCGTAGAGGGCTCCGCTCATGGTCGCGAAGGGGCGGGCGAGGTGAAAGCGCCTGGCCACGTAGAAGAGCGAGAGGCCGGCGAACAGACAGGCCAGGTAGAGCCAGACGTTGATCGCTCCGAAGACGCCGAGCCAGCGGGCGGTGGTGCCGACGATCAGCGGCAGCATGTCCTCGGTGGTGGGAAAATCGTTCCAGCTCGCGACGAAGGGGGCTCCGAGGGAGGGCAGCTGCTTCGAGGCGAAGGGCAGGTACTCACCGCGCATGCCAGCAGTGACCGCGGCGGCGGTGAACAACCCGTCACCCGAATACGAGAGCGGCTCGAGAATTTTCTGGCCGTAAAAAGTGCCGATGGTCAGGCACCACTGAAAGGTGACGATCGCGATGATGACGGCTGCGCAGGCGAGGTCTGATCGTCGTGACGTGGTGAGGCGCATGGGGCGGTTCGATGTACTACACGGCATAATTCACGCCGTGGGTTTTGTTTGCTTTGGGTCGCGCGTCGGGCGTACGTCTCGGCAGTGACGACCGGGTTCTCGAAAGAGCTGACCGCGCAGGGCCTGCTGGCTGACGACGTCGCTCGCATGTTGGCCAGGCTGGCGCCGTTCACCGACGTGCTGCGTGGCAAGAAGCTGCTGATCACCGGGGCGACCGGCTTCTTCGGCAAGTGGTTGCTCGCCGGGTTGGCCGAGCTGAATCAGCACCGCAACGTCGGGCTCGAGATTACGGCGCTGAGCCGATCGCCCGAGCGGTTTCTCGAGAGCTACCCGTCGTACCGCGGGCTCTCTGGCGTTCGGTACTTGGCCGCCGATGTGGCGACCTTCACCGAAGCGCTACCGCACGTCGACCTGGCGATTCACGCGGCCACTGAGGCGGCGAGGCCGGGGTGGCAACAGAATGCCAGCGAGGTGATCGAGACGACGGTCAATGGCACCCGATTGGTGCTGGCGGCGCTGCAAAAAGCAGGCGTCAAGCGGGTGGTCACCACCAGCTCTGGCGCGGTGTACGGCAAGCAGCCCAGTGAGCTGACGCACCTGCCAGAGACCTATCTGGGTGCGCCCGACTGCATGGACCCGGCGACCACCACCGCCTACGCCGAAGGCAAGCGGCTCTCAGAGTTGCTGGGCGTGGTAGCTGCAAAGGAGCATGGGTTCGATTTCATCAGCGCGCGGTGCTTCGCGTTCATCGGCGGGTATCTGCCGCTCGACGCGCACTTCGCGGCCGGTAACTTCATTCGCGATGTGATGGAGGGCGGGCCGATTACGATCGGCGGCGACGGCACTCCGCACCGGTCGTATTTGTACGCGGGTGATCTGGTGGTGTGGCTGGTGACGCTGTTGCTCAAAGGGGTCAGCGGCCGGGCCTACAACGTTGGGTCAGACGAGAGCGTGTCGATCAAGACGTTGGCGCAGCGCATCGCGGCGATTGATGGAGATGGCTGCGCGGTGGAGATCAAGACTCCGCTCGACCCCTCGAAGCCGATTGCCCGGTACGTGCCGAGTATTGACCGGGCACGTACCGAGCTGGGGCTCGACGTCTTCACTCCGTTAGACGACGCGATCGCGAGAATGCTGGCGGTCACGAGAAGCACGAACTGACGTCACTCAGTGGGCAGCTTGAAGTCGGCGAGCTCACGGGCCACCGCGCCGAGGCCGGTGAGTGGCACCCGAATGGTGACCATGGTCTTGGTCACCGTCGCCTTTTTGCGGACCGTGGTTGATGTCGTGCGGGTCGCGACTGGATCGGTGGTGAC
>JANLPS010000478.1:0-13980 GCA_031367385.1 Archangium sp.
TGAATCGGTGAGCCTGTTCGACCGGGTCGACGGGACGCACCTGCACATGGCCGAGTCACCCCTGATCGAAGAACTTCGCCCGTTTGCTCCCACCGGCGCGCTCTTCGATGACCAGGGCCGGCTGATCGCCCATTTTCCTCCGCTGCCGCACCCCGAAGGCTCGACGCTGCGCGCCCCCGTCGAGGGCCCTCCGTCTGAGCTGAACACCGAGCGCGACGATGCGGGCCGGCACCGGGTGCTCTTGGTTCGCGTCAAGAATGAAGACGGCGCTCAGTATGTGCTGCGACTGACCGCTTCCCTCGAGCAGGTCGACGAGAGCGTGCGCACGTTTGATCTGGTGGCGCTGCTGGTGGTGGTGGTGACCGGGCTCATCTTGCTCGGGGCGCAGATCGTGCTGGGGTCGCGCCTCAAGCGTCGCCTGGGGTCACTCTCGGTGCACTTGCAGCGGGTGCAGAAGGGCCAGCTCGATGAGGCCCCCGCGCCCGACGAAGCGGGTGATGAGATCGCCGCCTTGCGTGAAGTGCTCGCCTCGGCCACCGAGCAGTTGAAGGCTGCGCGGCACGGCCAAGACCGGCTGTTGGCTGACGCGGCCCATGAGCTGCGCACGCCGCTGACGGTGATGCGAACCACGCTCGACCTCGCCCTTCGCCGCGAGCGAACCCCCGCTGAGCTTCGCGAGGCACTCACCGAGGCCCGCACCGAGGTTGAACGCCTCGCGAGCCTGGCCACGGCGCTGCTCGATCGCGCCGCCGCCGAGCGCGGGTGGGACCGAACCGTCGGCGACCTCTCGCAGGTCATCGACGAAGCGACCGAAGGCATGCGGGTCGCAGCAGAAGAACGAGGCCTGTGGTTTGACGTGGCGTTGGTGCGCCCCGCCTCGGCCCGCTTTCACAGCATGGCGCTGCGGCAAGCCCTCGACAACGTGCTGGCCAATGCGCTGCGCTTCGCGCCCCGCGGCACCGCCATCGAGGTTCGGCTCGAGCGCTGTGCGGCTAGGTGGTTATTGACGGTGCGTGACTTCGGGCCGGGCATCGCCGTCGCTGAGCGGGAACGCGTCTTTGCTCCATTTCACCGCCTCGATCGCGCGGGCGGCGTCGGCCTGGGCCTCGCGATCGCCAGCGAGGTGCTTCGGCAACACGAGGGCACCATCACCGCCCGAGCACCCCCCGAGGGGCCCGGGGCCCTCTTCACTCTCGAGCTGCCCATGGAGTGACTCACATGCGCTTCCGACCGACGGCTGAATGCATGCACCAGTGCCGATGGCGACGAGGCTCATTCAAGGAACGACCGCGGGCTTGTTGCCGGAGATGCATACAAATATGCTGCTTGCATGCATACGACCCGTACAACGATAAACCTTGATTCAGAGCTCGTACGCCGAGCGATGGAGGTGACCTCGAGTAAGACCAAGACTGCAGCCATCGAGGAGGGCTTGCGCGCCTTGATCGCGAGAGAAGCGTCGAGGCGTCTTGCTGCTCTCGGAGGCAATGCCCGCAGGGCGCGCGGGCCGAAGCGACTTGCACGATGATTCTCGTAGATACCAATTCGTGGGTGCGTCACGTGCGCGCATCTGACCCTCAGCTGGTGCGCATACTCAGCGATGACCACGCCGCGACGTGTACGGTGGTGCTGGGCGAACTCCTCCTGGGCTCGGGTCTGCCGCCGAAGTTGATTGCGTTGTTGAGCGACCTCCCAAAAGTTTCAAGTCCATCCGCTGAACGGACGCACGACTTCATTGTTCGGCATCACCGCTCTTTCCGAAATTCAGGCGTTGGTTGGGCTGATTCGCAAATTATCGTGGCCGCCGCAGACGCAGGGACTCTGCTTTACTCAGCAGATACTTCGGTCAACTCGGTGTGGCGTTCGCTCGGCTACCGAAGCCCTTAGCCTTTCCAACACCAAGGAGTGGTCGTGCTGACACAGCGCGACTCACATCACGATGATGCCTTTGCGCAGCCCCTCGGTCACCGCCTCGACCCGATTGGTGACCTCGAGCTTTCGGTAGATGTGCTCGAGGTGCGTGCGAATCGTCGCCTTCGAGAGCGAGAGCAGCGCGGCCGCCTCGCTGTTCGAGACGCCCTTGGCGATCAGCTGCAGAATCTCAGACTCCCGGGCCGAGAGCTTCTTGCCCTCGGGTTCTTTTTGAGCGGGGGCCGCCGGCGGGGCGACCTCGCCGACCCGAAAGTGCTTCAAGAGGCGCCGGGCCAGGTTGGGCTGAATCACCGTGCCGCCTCCGCGCACCTCGCGAATCGCTTCGATCATCTTGTCGGCCGGAGTGCCCTTGAGCAGGTACCCCGAGGCCCCCGCCTGCACCGCCTCGAGCACTTTTTCTTCTTCGTCGAAGATGGTGAAGATCAAGATTTCGACCTCGGGCGTCGTGGCCTTCACCGCGCGCGTCACGTCGATGCCGCTCATGCGGGGCAGGCCCAGGTCGAGCAACAACACGTGTGGTCGCAGGCGCTTCAGGTCATCGAGCGCGGCCTCACCCGAGAGCGCGGTGCCGACGATCTCGAGCTCGTGGCTGGCCTCGAGCAACTTGAGCTGGTTCTTCAGAATCTTCGGCTGATCTTCGACCACGTAGACGCGAATGCGCTCGGTGGGGGCGACGGCGGGCTCGGCGGGGGGCGGGGCGGTCGGGTCCAATGAGGCTCCTTCACGTCGAGACGGGTACCGAGAAAGTGATGCGTGCGCCCTTGCCGGGCGTCGAGTCGATGATCACCTCGGCGCCGACCTTGTGCGCACGCTCGCGCATGTTGCCCAGGCCGTAGTGACCGATCTTCGGGGCGTTCGGGTCGAAGCCGAGCCCGTCGTCTTTCACCGAGAGGTGCACTTGATCGAGGCTGAAGTGCAGCTTCACCTCGACCCGCTGCGCCTGCGCATGCTTGAGCGCGTTCGACAGGGTCTCTTGCAACACGCGAAAAATCGCCAGCGCGCCCTCGGGCTGCAACCGCCCGGAGCCGGTGCCGCTGGTCTCGAACTTCACGTCGAGCTTGCTGCGCTCGCGAAAGGTCTTCACGTAGTCTTCGACGCCCGAGGCCAGATCGAAGTCTTCGCGCATCATCTGCAGGCTTCGTCGCAGCTCGTCGATCGACTCCTCGGCCGAGGCGCGCAGCTCGGTGATCTCGGTCTGCAACGGCACGTTGTCGCCAGCGATCTGCCCCAGGTACTCGGCTTGAATGATCAACGACGAGAGGCTCGCCCCGAGGCCGTCGTGAATCTCGCGCGCCAGGCGGTTGCGCTCTTCGATGACGGCCAGCTCTTTCAAGTCGCCCTGAAGCTCGACGACCTCGCGGTGCGCGCTGACCTCGCGCTCGTTCAGGTAGACCAGCACGTAGATGATGATGAAGTTGAGGGCGAGGTACCAGAGCAGCGTCAGCACCTCGATGGCCGTCGGGCTTCGATCGAGCAGCTGATCAATGCGGGTCGTGATCGGCAGCGCCAACAACGGCGGCAAGATCGCCAACGGCTTCGGGTACAGAATCGCGAACAGCGTCGTGAACAACAGCTGCGTCGCGAGCAGCGGGTTCTGTAAGCCACCGGCGACCTGCGGCTTCACCACCACCACCACCATCACGATCAAATCCATACACAGCGTGATGTAGGTGACGATGCGCCCGGCCTTGGCGTTGGCCAGCACCATGTAGTTCGCCACGCTGTACATCAGCATGAACAGGTACATCGCGAAGGCGAGCTCAGTGAACGCGAAGTAGCTGCGCCAGACGGGCACGCCCAGAATCAACAACCCGAGCGTGAGAAACATCATGCGCGCGTAGAAGAGTGCCCGGGCGCGCGCCAAGAACCGGTCTTGCACCCACGCTTCAGAGGCCTCACCTGGTGAGATTTTTTGAGTCAGCCCCCGCTTGTCGAGCACGGCTCTCACGCGAGCCCGGCGATCGTCGTTTTGCTCCACGGCAAGCACTGTACAGCGATCTTCGATGGTTGCTGAGGGGCAACCGGCTTGCGATCGACGGGGGGTGCATCTATGAGCGGCGCATGGCACTGAAGGTACAGAACGCTTCGCGACCTGCAGGGCAGACGTCCAACGAAGTCAAAGTGACCGTGGCCGGGTCGATGGAGCGTTCGAAGAAGGGGCTCGAGGGTCACCTCTTCGTCGAGGGCAGCGATGTGCTCGTGCCGACCCAAGGCATGCGATTCGTGCCCAGCGAGGTCGAGCTGGTCGACGCGAAGTCAGGCAAGACGGTGGCCCGCGCGCAGGCCAAACCCGCCTCGACCACTCAGTCGCCAGGCGCCACGTCGATCGATTATCGGCTGAGCTTCAAAGACGCCGAGGTGTCGGGCGACGGCAAATATTTTTTCCGTGTGCCGCTCGAGGGCAACGCCGTCGAAAATGGCAAGGCGCGAGGTGCGTTCTCTGACACCTTCGAGACCGCGCCCTTCTTCGTGTCGACGAAAGCCGGCAAGAAGTAATCGGCGGGCATGATCGATTCGGCCTGCATCATCGGCGTGGGCGGGCTCGGGTGCCCCTCGTCACTCGCGCTGCTGCACGCAGGAGTGGCCAGGCTGACGTTGATCGACCCCGACGTCGTCGAGCTGAGCAACCTGCACCGCCAGCTCTGGCACACCGAGGCTGACCTCGGCCGGCCGAAGGTCGAGTCGGCAGCCTCGAAGATTCGAGCGCAGTTTCCAGCCGTCACCGTGACGGCTCGGCAGGAGCGGGTGACCGCGAGCTCGGCGCCTGCGATGTTTGCTGGGCACTCGGTCGTCATCGACGCGACTGACGGAGTCGAGACCAAGTTCATGCTCTCAGACACCGCAGTGCAGACCGGTATCACGTTGATCTACGGAGGCGTCGTGCGCTTCGAAGGCCTGGCGCTGCGCATCGAAGAGGGCGGCCCGTGTCTTCGCTGTCTATTCGAGTCGATGCCGGCCGATGCACCAACCTGCGCCCAGGCCGGCGTGATGGGCTCGATGGCTGGGGTCATCGGAGCGCTGCAGGCCGCCTTGGCGCTCGAGGGCGCCAAAGGCGTCGTTCACGTGGTCGACGGGCTGACGTTCGAGGCGCGAACCATTGCGCTGAGGCAGCGCCCCGACTGCGCGTTACACCTCCGCGCATGAACCCGCCTGACCTGAGCATCGACATCACCCAAGAGGTCTGCCCAATGACCTACGTGAGGGTGAAGTTGGCGCTCGAGCGATTGGTTTCGGGGCAGACGCTCGAGGTGGTGATGAGTGGCGACGAGCCCTGGCGCAATGTGCCTCGCAGCGTGGTGGAAGACGGGCATGAGGTGCTGCGCGGCGCTCCGCCTGGGAGGCTCTTGGTGAGGAAGGGTCCTTCGAGTGCCCCAGGACGGGCGGGGACATATGTTGAGTGAGGCACAGATTCAGCGGTTTTCGCGGCAGATTTTGCTCCGTGAGGTCGGCGGGGTGGGTCAGGAGCGGTTGCTGGTCACTCCCGTACGCGTGACAGGGCAGTCGGCGGCCTTCGAGGTCGCCCGCCGCACATTGCTGGCTGGCGGGTCGCCCTTGAGTGATGTGGCTCTGCTCGTCATCGGTGAGAAGGGCCCCCACGCCGATGTGGTGATCTTCGGGGCGACCGTCGCTGCCGGGTGCCGGGCCTGCCTCGCCGAGCTGACCTCCACGCCTTCGCCGCAGCGACCCGAGCTCGCCGTGATGCTCGGCAGCCTCGCGGCGTTGACCGCCCAGCGCCTCGTTTTGGGTCGAGGCGAGGCCGTGGTCGTCGCTCGGTGGGCCGACGGCAGGCTCGAGACCAGCCACCCCAAGTGCCCGCATTCGCCCTGAAACGACGCGTTGCGCCCAACAATCGCGCTTCCCGAATCGTTCTACATTGTCAAGAACAAGTCGTCTGAACTATAAGGCCGCGTCTTTCACGGCCCCCGGTGAAGAAATCGGCGGCCACACGCGGTGCGGTTCTTGGTTCACGACACACGCAGCGGGAGCAAAAATCGAAATGGCAGACACCCAGGGGTTCACGGTCTGGCTGACCGGCATGTTGGGCGCAGGCAAGACGACCACGGCGAACTACATCGCGGCGCGTCTGCGTCAGGTCGGTCGGCAGGTCGAAGTGCTCGACGATGACGAGCTCGGCGACGACCTGTGGAAAGAGGTCGAAGGCGACACCAAAGAAGACCGCATCACCATCGCTCGCCGCATGGGCTACGTGGCTGAGCTGCTGACCCGTAACGGCGTCTGCACCCTCGTCGCCTGCGCCAGCCCCTACAAGAACGTTCGCGAAGAGAACCGCCGCCGCATCGAGCGCTACATCGAGGTCTATGTCGACTGCCCGACCGACGACCTGATCAAGCGCGACACCACCGGCAAGTACAAGAAGGCCATGCAGGGCGAGATTCCCAACTTCGTGGGCATCACCGAGCCGTATGAGCCGCCCAACTCGCCTGAGGTCACCATTCAGACCAACACCGAGACCGTCGAAGCCGGCGGGCTCAAGGTGTTCCAGTCGCTCCTCGACTTGACCTACGTCACCACCGAAGAGCTGAAGATCATCACCGGCACCAAGATGAAGCCGAACCCCGCCGGCAAGGCTCGTCGCCCGGCGAAGGGTGCCCGTGGAGCGCGTGCTCCGGCCCGTGCCGCTCGCGTCGCCAAGGCCAAGCCGGCCGCCAAGCGCAAGCGCTAGCACCAAGGCAAACGTCGTCGTCGCGGGGCCCTGAGCAACACGCTCAAGGCCCCGTTGTCGTTTTCTCTGCGAGCCGTTACAGGGCGTGCACCATGTTGACCGTGAATGAAGTCGACGCGCTCTGCCAGAGCTCGCAGCCCAAGATCGAACAGATGCGCGCGGCGATTCGCGGGTACGGCTCGGCGCTCGTCGCCTTCTCAGGCGGCGTCGATTCGACCTTCGTGCTCAAGGTCGCGGTCGAAGAGCTCGGCGAAAAGGCGCTCGCGTTGACCGCGCTTTCACCCTCGGTCGCGCCCGACGAGGCCGACGAAGCGAAGCAGCTCGCCAGCTCGATCGGCGCCCGACACCTCGTCGTCAACTCGTACGAGCTCGATGACCCGCGGTACTCGGCCAACCCGTCGAACCGCTGCTACTTCTGCAAGACCGAGCTCTACGGCATCACCGAGAAGACCCGAGAAGCACAAGGCCTCGCGGTGGTGCTCGATGGCTTCAACGCCGATGACAAGAAAGACCACCGGCCCGGCCACCAGGCCGCTCGCGAGCGCGCTGTCGTCTCGCCCCTGGGTGACGCGGGGCTCACCAAAGTCGAGATTCGTGCCTGGTCGCAGCGGCTCGGCCTCCCCACGTGGGACAAACCGCAGATGGCCTGTTTGGCCTCGCGCCTGCCCTACGGCACCCAGGTCACCGTCGAGCGCCTCACCAAGGTCGGAGGCGCTGAAAAAGCCCTCCGCGCCCTGGGGCTGCGCACGTTTCGGGTTCGCTACCACGGCGAAGTGGCCCGCCTCGAGGTCGCCGCCGAGGAGCTCGCGCTGCTCTCACAGCCTGAATTTCGGTCAGCCGTTGATCAGGCTGTGAAAAAACAGGGGTTTACGTTCGTCGCGGTTGACCTCGAACCGTTCAGATCTGGCCGGCTCAACGATTCGCTCAAACCAGCGGTTTCAAGCGTTTCTCTGCCAGTGATCGGGTGACGGAAGCGAGCAAGTCGGGTATGGGCGCACACGGTAGTCAACAAGACTACCTGTCGCGGCGATAACCCTTCGTCAGTTCGTTTTGGCCGGTTTGAGGCACCTTTCATGCGCAATTTCAGCACCGTGCTCGCTTCGCGAGCCCAAGCCCGTTTCGTGTTTGCCGTCATCGCCACGCTGGTGATGTTCGGTTGTTCAAGCTCCACGTCGGGTTGCTCGGGCATGACGCCGATACCGACGGGCCGCTACGCGGGCGTGAAGAATGACAACGCGGTGAACGTGCGCATCACCGGCAACGGCATCACGTACATCAACAGCAATTGGCAGAGCTTGGTCGAGGCGTTCGCGCCTGGCGGCCACCTCGACGTGTCGATACCGTGCACGAAGCTCTCTGGTGTGCCGGTGATCGGAGACGTCTACGTCGCCGACCAGGGCAACGCGAGCGGCAGCGGCAAACTCGACGGGCAGTGCGACGGCCAAGACCTGCCGGCGAAGGTGGCGGTCACCATCACCAGCTTCAAGCTCTTGCCCCAGGCCCCCGACAAGATCTCAGCCGAGATCGCGGTGAACATCGATACCGGCAAGATCTTCGCGCAGAACCCGCACTCGTTGTGCGACCTCAAGTGCAGCCTCGTGTACAACAACAGCCCCCAGGGCAACGCGTTCGCCACGGTGATTCGGTTCACCGTCGACACCAAGTGGGACAAGCTGCTCGCCTTCGACATCGCGTCGATTGACGGCACCGACGTGTGCGGCGCTTCGGGTGCTCCTCCGAAGCCCAGATGCTTAGACCCTGATCAGATCAACCTGAGCCGCGAATCGGGCTTCTGCGGGTTCGCCTGCGACGCCGCCGATTGGGCGCCGGTCAAAGACTTCGTGCTCAAGTTCGCTTCGCCCCTGATTCAGAAGCAGATCGAGGCCGCCGCGAAGAGCCAGTCGTGCCAGTCGTGCGGAGCGGGCAAACCAGGCTGCCCCCAGTTGGCGAACGCGGCCTCGACGTGCGTGAACTCGGGCGACGGCGCGGCCTGCAGTGGCACCAGCTGCTACTGCAAAGACACGGCGACCAACATCTGCGTGCCCCGGTTGCTCGGCGTCGAAGGCCGGGTCTCGGTGGCTCCGCTGCTCGCCTCGTTCGGAGTCGCCGGTGACGCCGCGATGGACCTGAGCGTCGCCTTGGGCAGCTCGGCGACGATTGATCAGGGCATCAGCTTGGGTACCCGCGTCGGGGTGCAAGCGGTGACCGTGGCCGGGTGCGTGACTCCGCAGCCGTCACCCTCGATTCTCACCGTGCCTGCGCCGAACTTCGACGGCGAAGCGACCCCCGGCTCGATGTACCACGTGGGGTTGGGCATCTCGTCGTCGTTCTTGAACGTCGCCTTTCACCAGGCGCAGCAAGCCGGAGCGCTCTGCCTGCAGCTCGGCACCGCTAACGTGGGCCTGATCAACACCGGCTTGTTCAAGACCTTCTTGCCCTCGCTGGGCCGGCTGGCGACCCGCGATGGCAAAGACGCGCCGATGATGGTTGCGCTGCGACCGGGCCGTGCGCCGTTGGTCACGGTGGGCTTGGGCACCTACGACCCGGTGACCAAGCGGCCCATCAAGCCGCTGCTCACCATGTCGCTGCCCGAGCTGAGCATCGACATCTACGCGCTGATCGACGACCGCTACGCGCGCCTGTTCACCCTCACCGCCGACGTGGCCTTGCCGATGTCGCTGATCTTCGAAGGCTGCGACAAGGTCAGCCCCGCGCTGGGTGACTTGAAGATGTTGGTCACCAACATCAAGACCTCGAACAGCGAGCTGCTCGCCGAAGACCCGAAGGTGCTCGAAGACTTGATCCCCGCGGTGATCGGCTTGGCTGAGCCCGCGCTGGCGAGCCTGCTGCAACCCTTCGCGTTGCCCACGCTCGGCTCGTTCAAGATGAAGGTCAACGAGACCAAGGGCATCGGCAACATCGCGGGCTCCGAGGCGTACAACCACCTTGGCATCTACGCGACCCTGCTGCCCTCGGGCGCGACCTGCGCGGTCTCTGCGCCCCGCACCGTCGTCTCGCTCAAAGAGACCGTGATGCCCAAGGCCGCCGAGATGCGGTTGGCAGGTCACGCGCTGCCGTGGCCGAAAGCCATTCTCGACGTGAAGGCGCTCGGCAAAGACGGCTCGCCCGAGTTCGCCTACAAAATCGATGACGGCATGTGGTCGACCTTCTTGGTGGCGACCGATGGGTTGCTCGAGGTCTCGCACCCGCGCTTCTTGCTGCAGGGCACGCACACGATTTGGGTGCGCTCGCGCGTCTCAGAAGATCAGCACGGCATCTCGGCGCCCGAGCAAATTTCTTTCGTCGTCGATTGGGACGCGCCGACCGTGAGCCTCACGGCCGACCCCAGCGCCGACCGGGTGATGGTCACTGCGCACGACGTGGTCACTGCCGACACGGCACTGCAGTACGCGTACGCGGTGGGCAAGGGCGGCTTCGGTGCCTTCGGCCCGGCGCGTGAGGTTTCGCTCAGCGCGGTCGAAGCGCAGGGTGGGGTGACCGTGCAGGTTCGCGACGAGCTGGGCAACGTGGGCGAGGCGACGTACCGCGCTCCGACGGTGGCGCTGCGCGCTGACTCAGAAGGCGCTGACTCGGTCTCGCACACCATGCCTCTGGCCGGCTGCTCGTCGGTTGGCGGGCTCGAAGTGCTCGGCCTGTTGGCCCTGGCGGCGATTCGTCGCCGTCGGTCGTAAGCGCACCGTGAATCTGAGGTGGCTCACCGGGCACCACCCAGGGGCCCGCTCTCTCATGGTGAGCCTGTCGAACCACATGGTGAGCCCACCCCTCTCATGGTGAGCCCAACCCTCTCATGGTGAGCTTGTCGAACCATGCACGCACCGCCCTCCTGGCGCTCTGCCTGGCCGCCCCCTCGGCCAGCGCAGAAGACGCCTACGAGCACAAAGGCTCGCTGGGCCTCATCGTCTCGGGCGGCGCAGAAGTTCGCTCCTCGGTCGTCACCACCACCACCGGTGACAACGGCTTTCGCGGAGACCTCGACATCGGTGGCACCTTCGCCTTCGGCCGCCATTGGAACGCGCTGCTCGAAGGTCGCGTGTCGCTCGGTGGCACGCTCACCGGTGTGGCCTTCATCGTCGGCCTCCGAAACTTCTTCGGTGAGCGCTTCAAGACCTTCTTCGATCTCTCGCTCGCGATTCACGCCACGCCCGGAGTCACCATCGGCCCCCGCATCGCGTTCGGCGTGCAGTACGAGCTCTCACCCGTCATCGGCGTCTTCGCGCTCGGCGCGGTGCAGTTCAGCGGCGGCCAGGGCCTGCGCCTGATCGGCGAGCTGATGGCCGGCGCACAATTTCGCACCTACCTCTTCGAATAATGCAGCCCGGTTTTTTGACGTGTCTCGAACATGTGGGACCATGTGTGCATCTGTACGGAGGAGCACACACATGGACGACACGAACACGCGGCTCACCTCAGTGGTTTTTCGGCTCAACCGAGATCGCCTCGATCTACTGAAAGACCTCTCGCGCGAGACCCGCATTCGCCAAAGCGAGTACCTGCGCGAAGCGATCAGCGACCTCATCGAGAAGTACGAAGACCGCTTGATAGACTGAGGTGGCAGATGTGGGCCACGTGCCCCTGCGTTTGCGATTGGTAGCCGGCAAACGCAGCTCCGTGGTACCAACCCTTCAGCGCAGCGAAGCTGTTGGAGGGTATGGCGCACATGGGCAGTGAGCAGACCTGGCTATACCGACAGGGCGATTTGATTCTCGGCCCCGTCCCCACCAATGCATTGATCGACAAGCTGTTCACCGGCGAGGTGAACCGTGCGTCTGAAGTGCAGGTGATGGGCAGCGGCGTCTTTCGACGCATCGAGCAAGTGCCCGAGCTGATGGTGCACCTCGCCAAGGCCGAGGCCAAGCTGCGCATCGATGCCCAGGCCGCCGCGCACCAGAGCTCGGTCAAGAAGCGCACCCGCACCGTCATCGGCATCGGCGCCGGCGTGCTGCTCGCGGTCGGCGTCGTCGTCGCGGTCGTCGGCCAATACGTCGCCGTGCACGCCGGCGGAGTCGACGATCAATACGCCAACATCAGCCTCGACACGCCGATGATCGGCAAGGCGCGCAGCTCCGACACCAATGAGTTCGTCGACTACACCGGGCCTGGTGGCAAGAAGCCCACCGCGGTCGCCGCTCGGGTGGGCAACCCCGGTTCGGGCAGCGCAGGCAAGCCCCGCATGGGCACCGCCGACACCGAAGGCCTGCAGATGGGGGAGGCTGATCAAGACATGATCAACGGCGTCATCGCGGCCAACAAGAAGACCCTGTTCCCCTGCCTCAAAGCCATCGCCAAACAGGGCGAGGCGATCAAGGTGCCGCTCGAGTTTGCCCTCGCCGAGACCGGCAAGGTCACCAAGGTGTGGGTCGACAACCCCGACTTGAAAGATTCGGGGCTGCAGGAGTGCGTGTTCGCCGAGCTGCAGAAGTGGCCGTTCAAGCCCGGGTCATCGGGCACCAGCGTCAAGCTCTCGTTCAACGTCGGCAAGTGAAACTGATCAGTTGAACGAAATCTCGGCGGCTGCTCAAAGCGTCGCCATGAACGTTGAAGAACACCCGCGTCGCCGTGGCTCCGAACACTCGGGCGCCTCAGGGTCGATGCGTCAAACCGTGGTTCTGGCCGCCAAGCGCTACAAGTCGTCGTGGGTCGATCTGGGCAAGCTGCTGGTGCAGGTGCGTGATCAGGCGATGTACGAGGAGTGGGGGTTTCCCAACTTCGAGGCGTATTGCCTGGCGGAGCTGCGCATTCGCAAGCAAACCGCCATGAAGCTGACGCGAAACTTCAGCTTTCTCGACAAGCACGAGCCCGAGCGCATGCAGGGCAGCGATATCGTCGAGCGGGCTCCCGCGTTCGAGGTCGTCGAGGTGCTGGCCCAGGCTGAAGAACGGGGTCAGTTGTCAGCCCAAGAGTATAAAAGCATTCGCGATTCAATCTGGAACCAGGAGCGCCCGGTCTCAGAGCTGAGAAGAGAAGTGGTCGAGAAATTTCCGCCTCCGGAGCCCGAGCCGCTCTCAGACGGTGCCGCGCTGCGGCGTCTGGTCGGGCTGGCCAAGAAGCTCTCGGCCGAGGTGCATGGCACGAAGCACGTGCCGAAGGCGGTAGGTGAACGTGTGGACGCTTTGGTCGAAGACCTCGAGTCGCTGTTGGCAGCCAAAGCCAAAGCCTGATTGACTGCCTGAACGGCGGCGGGGTGGCATTCTTGAAGGGCTATTGTTTCTTCAGAATGGTTCGAGGCGGTTACAGTTAAGAGTCTGGGTCTGGGTCTGCGCTGCACAGGAGGTCGTTTTGAAGAAGGGTGAGCATCACGTCAACCTCTCGTGCTCGTTCTGCGGCAAGTCGCAGCGCGAGGTGCGCAAGCTCATCGCCGGGCCCACCGTCTACATTTGCGACGAGTGCATCAAGCTGTGCAACGACATCATCGCCGAAGAGAACGAGAAAGAAGACTCGAAGCCCGCGGTTGCCCTGCCGACTCCGCTCGAAATCAAGACGTTTCTCGATGACTACGTGGTCGGCCAAGACTTCGCCAAGAAGGTGCTCTCGGTCGCCGTCTACAACCATTACAAGCGCATCTATCAACGCAAGGCTTCAGCGCGGCCCCGGCCAGGCTTGAAGGCGCCGGGCCCCGAAGACGTCGAGATCTCGAAGTCGAACATCTTGCTCGTGGGCCCGACCGGCTCGGGCAAGACGCTCTTGGCGCAGTCGCTGGCCAAGTTTCTCAACGTGCCCTTCACCATCGCCGACGCGACCAGCCTCACCGAGGCCGGGTATGTGGGTGAAGACGTCGAGAACATCATTCAGAACCTGCTGCACAACGCCGACTACGACGTTGAAAAGGCCGCCCGCGGCATCGTCTACGTCGACGAAATCGACAAGATCTCGCGCAAGGGTGGCGACCAGCCGTCAGCCACCCGCGACGTCGGCGGCGAGGGCGTGCAGCAAGCGCTGCTCAAGATCATCGAGGGTACCCGCGCCAACGTCACTCCGCGCGGCGGCAAGAAGTACAACCAGCAAGAATACATTCAGGTCGACACCAGCAACATTCTCTTCATCTGCGGCGGCGCGTTTCACGGCATCGACAGCGTGATTCGCCGGCGGGTGGGCGAGAAGGGCCTGGGCTTCGGCGCCAACATCGAGTCGAAAGAAGACCGCAGCGTCGGAGAGCTGTTGCGCCTGGTCGAGCCCGACGACTTGATGAAGTTCGGCATGATCCCCGAGTTCATTGGGCGTTTGCCGGTGCTGGCGACCTTGAATGACTTGAAAGAAGACGACCTGGTCACCATCTTGACCGAGCCCAAGAACGCACTGGTCAAGCAGTACCAGAAGCTGTTCGAGATGGAGAAGGTCAAGCTCTC
>JANLPS010000505.1:0-32826 GCA_031367385.1 Archangium sp.
CCCCAGCTTCTCGGGGTTCACCGAAGGCGCGCCGGGTATTCGCTTGCTGAGCATCGACAGAATCTCGACGCGCTTGATCGAGTCGATGCCGAGGTCTGCCTCGAGGTCCATCGAGAGGTTCAAGGTCTCGACCGGGTAGCCAGTGGCCTCAGCGACGACACCGAGAACGATTTGCCGTGGGTCTGAGGCCACGACGACTGCTGCCGCCTCAACAACCGCCGTCGAGCCGACGAACTCGAGCACCTGCTGCAACGTCTTGAGCGACCCCAACTTCTCGGGGTTCACCGAAGGCGCGCCGGGTATTCGCTTGCTGAGCATCGACAGAATTTCGACGCGCTTGATCGAGTCGATGCCGAGATCTGCCTCGAGATCCATCGAGAGGTTCAAGGTCTCGAGTGGGTAGCCGGTGGCTTCAGCGACGACGCTCAGTACGATGTGCCGTGAGTCTGAAGCTACGACGACTGGTACCGCTTCAACGACCGCCGTCGAGCCAACGAAATCGAGCACCTGCTGCAAGGTCTTGAGCGACCCCAGCTTCTCGGGGTTCACCGAAGGCGCGCCGGGTATTCGCTTGCTGAGCATCGACAGAATCTCGACGCGCTTGATCGAGTCGATGCCGAGGTCTGCCTCGAGATCCATCGACAAGGTCAAGGTCTCGACCGGGTACCCCGTCGCCTCGGCCACCACGCTCAGCACGACGTTTCGCGAGTCGACCGCCACCGGCGCCGCAACGACGACGGGTACAGGAGCCGCTGCAACGACCGGCCTCGTCGTTGTCACCGCAACCTGCGCATGAACCACCGGAGGAACCCCGCTCAACAAGGCCTGAAACGCCTGCTGCGTCGCGAGCTGCCCCTCGAGAAAAGTCTGGTGAATGCGCGCGGTCTGCTCCTGCATCGCCTGCAGTGCACGAAGGCTCTCTTGATTGGCCCTCAGCGCCTCGAGCACCGGCTGCGAGCCGATGACCGGCACATTCGTCGCCGCCACCGCCATCGTGCGCGGCGGCTTCACCGGCAAGGGCACGAACGGCGCCCGGTAGTTCGCGCCACTGAGCGGCACGCTCATCTTCTTCACCCGCGCCACCCTCGCCGGAGTGCGCGGAGGCAACGCGACCTGTTGCCACGCCTCGAGCTTCACCGAGTGACCCGCTGCAGCGACCCGGGCGAGCGTTGACGCCAGATCAAACAAGCTGCCACGCGCATGCTGACCATCGATGGCCATTGCGACGTGCGGTCGCGAACCGAGAATCGCGCGCACCATTCCCGTCAAGGCCGAACGCGGCCCGACCTCGACGAACGTCCTCGCGCCCTCCTCGTACAAACGCTCGACGACGCCATCGAAGCGCACCGGCAAAGCCAATTGCTGGCCGAGCAAGTCCTTCGCTGCGTCCGGAGACTCCGGCCAGCGCATCGTCGTGCTGTTCGAGATCGCGGGAATCGTCGGCACTCGAAACGAAATGCCCTCGATGCCTTCTCGAAACGCCTTCGCCGCTCCAGCGACCAGCGGGCTGTGAAACGCCGCACCGACCTGCAGCCGTGCCGTACGCAAGCCCTGCTTCTGACACGCCTCTTCGGCGCGAGAAATCTCAGCCCGAGTGCCAGACAGCACGCCCTGCGTCGGCGCGTTGCGATTGGCCAACACCACCTCGAGCTTCTCTTCAGCAACCACGCGCTCGATCTCAGCCAGCGGAGCGAGCACGGCCAACATCGTCCCGCGGTCGGCTCCATTCGCAGCCATCAGCGAGCCGCGAAGCCGAGACACCGCATCGAGCGCCGACGCATCGAGAACGCCAGCAGCATGCAACGCCACGAGCTCGCCGTAGCTGTGGCCAGCGACCAGCTCGGGGTGCACTCCAAACCGCGACAGCACCTCGAAGGCGCCACGGCTGACCGCGCCGATGGCCGGCTGCGCGTAATCGGTCTTGGTCAGCCGCTCTTCACGCCGCGCTTTCTCAGCCGCGTCGAACGTGACCGCCGGGTACAGCGCGTTGCCAAGCTCACCCGCGGCCTCTGCCGCCTCGAGCACCTCGGGGAAGATGCACGCCAATTCACGAAGCATGTTGACGTGTTGCGAGCCCTGGCCGGGAAACAGAAAGGCCAATTTGCCCGCCGCTGCCCCGACGCCGTAGTGCACGCCCTCTGGCAACGAGAACGGAGTCGCGGGCGCCTTCGAGACGCGCTCAATCGCCGCAGCCATCACATTCGAGAAAGGCGCGTCGAATGGCAGCAGAACGATCAATCGATGCGCGTGACTTGCGCGAAACGCCTTGCGCGAACCAGCCGCACCCTCGGGCACCGCCGCCTTGAGCTGCGAGAGCAACGACGCTGAATCATTCGCTGAAAATGCGAACAGCTCGATCGACCCATCCCACGCAGGAGCGGCCCGCTTCGAGCCGTGCTCTTCGAGCACCAGGTGAAAATTACTGCCCCCAAACCCGAATGAGCTCACCGCGGCGAGACGCGGCTTCGAAGGCGTCGCGAGCCACGGCCGGGTCTCGGTCGACAGCGTGAACGGGCTGGTCTCGAGCTTCATCGCCGGGTTCGGCTTCTCGACCTTGATCGTCGGAGCAAACACCTTGTGATGAAGCGAGAGCGCCGCCTTCATCATGCCCACCGCGCCCGCGGCGGCCTTGGTGTGACCAATCTGCGACTTCACCGAACCCATCGCGCACCAGGCTGGGTCGGCCGAGTCTTCGCGATACACCGCGTCGAGGGCTTCGAACTCAGCCGCGTCTCCGGCTTTCGTGCCGGTGCCATGCGCTTCGAGCAACGCGATGTCGCGGGGCCGCACGTTCGCTTGCGAGTACGCCGACTTGAGTGCCCGGGCCTGGCCCGACGGCAGTGGCGCGTAGATGCTCTTGGCGCGACCGTCGCTCGAGGTACCTACGCCGCGAATCGTCGCGTAGATGCGATCTCCATCGCGCTCAGCGTCAGAGAGCCGCTTGAGCACCAGCATGCCGAGGCCTTCACCCAGCAGCGTGCCATCGGCCTTGTCAGAAAACGGTCGCGCATCGCCAGAAGCCGAGAGCGCGGGCGTCTTGCTGAAACACATGTGCATGAAAATATCGTTGATGCAGTCGACGCCGCCGGTCAGCACCATGTCGCTGCGTTTCGCTCGCAGCTCGAGCACCGCCAGATGCACGGCGCCCAGCGAGCTCGCACACGCCGCGTCGATGACGCAATTGGTGCCGCCGAAGTCGAGCCGGTTCGCGATGCGGCCGGCGATCACGTTGCCCAGCAACCCGGGAAACGAGCTCTCTTGCCACCCGACGTACGACTGCGAAATGCGCTCGACCACGTCTTTGCTGGTCGCTTCATCGACGCCTGAATCGCGCAGCGCCTTCTTCCACTTCGGGTAGCCGAGCCGTGAGCCGAGGGTGATCACCAGCTCCTGCGTGCCGGTGACGCCGAGCAACACACTCGTGCGGCCGCGATCGAACTTCGCGTTCTCGCCGTAGCCCGCGTCTTCCATCGCCATCTTCGCGACCACCAGGCTGAGCAGCTGCGAGGTGTCAGTGGCCTCGAGAATGTTCGGAGGAATGCCGAACTCGGTCGGGTCGAACCCGTGCGGAGACAAGAAGGCCCCGCGCTTCGCGTACGTTTTGTCGGGCGCATGCTCATCTGCGTCGTAGTACTCGCTCAAATCCCAATGCGAGGCGGGGATGTCGGTGACCGCATCGACGCCGTTGCGCAGCAGTCGCCAGAACGCCTCGAGGTTCTCGGCTTTTGGAAACATGCTGCCCATGCCAACGATGGCGATTGGCTCTTCAGCCGGCGCGGCGACAGCCGACACGACCGCCTTCACCTCTCGCGTCACCAGCAGGGCATCGAGCTCACGCTCTTCGAGTGGAGCGAACTGCGAAACCACCGCCGGCACCTCGAGCCCCTGCGAGCGCAGCGCCGCCACGCGAGTGAGCACCGCGGCACCCACCATCAGGTTCTTCGCCATCACGACGGCCCGGCGGTTCTCCCATGACTCGAGAAAGCTGCCCTTCGCCCACGCATTGAAGGCGCCCATCGCCGGGCCACACCACACCTGGTAGTCCAACCGGCGGTCAGCGTCACCGGTGTTGGCCCAGTGCGAGGCCTGCCCCAGATACGACCGAAAGATCAGCGCGAGCTTGTGCTTCGGCTCTTTGGCGGCACGCGCGAGCTGCCGCGGGTCACGCGCTTCAAAAAACCGCTCACACCCGGCCCACGCCTCTTCGAGCGTCGATCGAAAAAATTTCTGCTCGAGCTCGGCCCGAACCGCGGCCGGCAACGCCTCGACCGAATCGTGGGTGCGGTACAGCTCGTACAAACGCTGCGCGCGAACGGCGAACATCGTGCCCCGGCTGAGCACCTGCACCTTCACGCCCATCTCGAACATGTCGGCCGCTGGCGCCATCGCCACGTCGGTCGACGACGCCTGCGCCAACATCTCGCGAACCGCATCGCTGGTAGCGGCTTCACGGCACGCTTGGTTGATCGTACCCGTCACCACGTACGCCGCGCCCATCGAGAAAGCAGACGCCACCGAGGCCGGAGTCGCCAAGCCACCCGCCGCTCCAACCCGCGGAGCCACTGCGTACTGAAACTTCGCCGCGACCTCGTCACGCAGGGCCTGCAACGCCGGCAATAGCAACACCAGTGGCCGGTTGTCGGTGTGCCCACCGGAGTCAGCTTCGGCGGTCAAGTCATCGACCATCGGCACCAGGGCCGCGAGCGAAGCCTGCTCAGCGCTGAGAAACCCGCTCGCCACCAACTGCTGCACGAAGCGCTCGGGCGCGGGCTCGAGAAATTTACGCGCCACTTCGACGCGCGACACCTTCGCCATCACCCGGTTCGGTACCACCACCGCGCCATTCGCATCGCGGTGAATGCCGGCCAACCGGTACTTCACGATCGGCAAGGTCAAGTCGAGGTACGCCGACGCGCTCACGAACCGAAGCCCTCGCTTCAAGAACAACTCGACCGCTCCGGCCTCGAGCGCGGCGTCATCGGGAGAGTGAATCAGGTTCACGCCCCAGGGCAGCCCCTCGAGTGATTGCTCGAGCCGCTCCATTGCTTGCTCGATGCGCACCACTGGCAAACCCGCTGCCCCGAAGACCGCGAGCATGCCCGCACGCGCCACGGCTTCGACCAACGCCTCCGACGCGATGCCGTTGGCCATCTCACCCGCCACGTAGCCGTACGAGACCCCGTGCATTTCTCGAAAAGACGCGTCGCCCAACGTCGAGGGTGACAAGGCCGGCACATGCGCGACCAGCGGCCACGCCTCGTCACTCGCTGTCACGCCCAACCGCGCTTCGCCGCCGCTCGCCACCGCCAACTGACCGTCTTTGGCGACCACTACCACCGGTTCATTCAGCGCAGCCACGGCTTGTTTGAGCGCTTGTGCCCCTTGACGCGGGAGGGGGGCTCCGACTCCGGCAAACCACGAGCCAAGAGCGGTACGAAACGAGCGGCTGGTCACATGTACTCCCGTTGCGAGAAGGCCTCAGCAGCCCTAGCAGCCGCTCCGCAGCCCCACAACCGGCCTGAACACAAATGTAAGGTGATTTTCCCGGCTGAAATCAGTGGTTTATGGAGCCACGTGAATGGTGTGCATCACATCGGCTGCGCGGCCTGACTGCAGGTCAACCGTGAGGTGCACGACCCACGTGCCGGCGTCGAGCTTCGAGGTGTCGAGCACCCCCAAGGTGCTCAGCGGTGGCATCGACGTCGAGCTCGTGGCCACCGTCACCGTCGTCGCGCCATTCGTCGCGGTGAGCGCCCAGTGTCCCAGCGCATGCCGAGCTCCATGCGTGTTGACCGACGCGGCACCGTAAATCGGTTTGGCCACCGCCGGGCCAAGCTCGGTGTCGGCTGGGCTCGACGGGTCGAGGTACATCGCCGCGTTCACCACCGACGCATTTTCGCTCACCAATTGCGGCACCACGCCGCCGTCTTCAGTCACGCTGACGAAGGGGTTTTGGTTCTCGAGCACCACCAGGCTGTCACCCGTCGCGAGAATCGAGAGCGGCTTGCGAAACGCCGGCGGCAGGTCTGCGTTGGGCCGGTGCGCGACCCGGGTCAGGTGCGCCACCGCGTTGTCACGGGTCAGAAGATAGGTATTCAGCTCAGCGTCTTGCATGTCGAGGTGAGCGTTGCCCGCGACCGTCGCGAAGCCCCCGGTGCCATCAATGCGCGAACCGTTGAGTGAGCAGACCGTGCCAGTCGGCCCATTGCAGGTCAGCTCGCCAACAGCGGAGTCGGTCAGGCTCAACGTGCCGCTCCGCTCGGGCTCGAAGTAGGCATTCACCGGGTAGACCGAAGAGCGCACCAATTGCAGGGAGCGATCTCCGATGCCGAGCGTCTCTGTTCGCGCCGCGACTTCGCCCCTCAGTGCTGCGACGTTCACCGTCGAATCGAATTTGAGAAACAAGCCGATCGCCGAATCGAGCAACGTGATGTTCGTTCTCGGGTGCGACCACAACCCGTACAAGACGTACGAATTCGAGACCTCGAGCTGCGCGCCGACGCCGCCATCTTCAGTGAGCAATTGGCTCAGCTGGCCGCCATCGATGAAGCCGCTGGGCAAGTGCAAGTCGTGGTGAACCGAATCACTCACGATCAGGTAGGCGCCCACCGTGGCCGAGCGAGAATCACGAATTGCGCCGTGCGCTTGCGCACTGATCGAGAGCTCGACGAAATCATTGGGGTTCTCGACCACAACCTCGGCCGAATCGAAGGCGAATGGCGTCGGGGTGCTCTTCTCACCGCGCGTCAAATCGAGTGATCGCAGCTCGACCTTCGAGCGACCGCAGGCCACGACCGTCCACAAGTTATTTTCGGTCGAACCGAGAATCAACGCGGTGTTCGCCATCACGACCCGCGACTCGTCAGCTGCGTACAGGTGAAACGAGGTGCCGGCGGTCTGCGCAACTCGCACTCGGCCAGCGACTGAGACGAACCGCGAATGCCCGAAGAGGTTCACGTCGCCTGCGATGGTCACGAAGCCGCCGTCGCCGGGCGTGATCTGCAAGGTCGCGCCGTTGAACAGATAGACCGGGCCATCGAGGCGGGTACCTCCAGCGAGCTCGAGCACCTCAGTTGCGTCTCTGAGGCCGAGCACGTGATCGCCGGGGCTGCCACCATCGAGGTACGGCAGGGCGGTCTGCCAGAGCCCGACATTGCAGGGGCCAAACGGCTCCGGGTCCACGACCGCGCCATCCGTGCTTGCTCCCGCGTCACGCACTGTCCCCGCGTCCGTCACGGTGCCCGAGTCGACGGCTTCAGGGGGGCCCGAATCGAAGGCTGCTGAAACCCCTGCATCCGCCGAAGGCGCCCGCGGCTCCCCGCAGGCAGCCAACGCGACCCAACCCAGCCACACCATTCGACGAGCGCTCATCGTGCTGAAGACACTGCAAGCGCGAAAAACAGAAAGTAGGGTGGGGTGCATGCCTCTTGAATCACTTGCCATTGGCACCATGAACTTTGGCCGCCGCACCGCCGAACCAGAAGCACGAAAAATCATCGATCTCGCGATTGATCAGGGCGCGACCTTCTTCGACACCGCCAACATGTACTGCGAAGGAGACTCCGAGCGAATCGTCGGCCGGGCGCTCAAAGATCGCCGCCAGGCCGTACGCATCGCCACCAAGGTCGGCGCGTGGAAGAAAGAAGGCCTCTCGAAGCAGCGCGTGCTGGCCGCCATCGATGAGAGCCTCGAGCGGCTGCAGACCGACTACGTCGACGTGTACTACCTGCACACCCCAGATCACACGACCCCGATCACCGAGACGCTCGACGCGATCGCCTCGATCTCCGCAGCGGGGAAGATTCGGGCCTGGGGCATCTCGAACTTTGCCGCGTGGCAGTTGATCGAGATCAACGCGCTGTGCGACGAGCGAAACATGCCGAGGCCTGCGTATTCGCAGGTGCTCTACAACGTGCTCGTTCGCCAGCTCGAGGTCGAGTACCTGCCGTGCGTGAAGCGCCACCCGATTCACACCACGGTGTTCAACCCACTGGCCGGTGGGCTGCTGGCCAGGCCGGTGACCGCCATCATCCCCAAGGGGTCGCGCTTCGACGTCAACCCGTTGTATCGAAAACGCTATTGGTCAGAGCAGATGCACGAGCTCACGAATGATCTGCTCAAGGTCGCCACTGACGCGGGCATGTCGCTCATCACGCTCTCGTACGCCTGGTTGCTCAAACGGCAAGGCATCAACTCGGTGCTGGCGGGCCCCGGCTCGGTCGAGCACCTCGAGGCGGCGTTGCTCGCGGTGCAAGTGGCGCTGCCTGACGACGTCGTGAAGGCCGTCGATGCCGTGTACCTGCAGTACACCGGCACCGAAGCGAGTTACGCGCGATGAACGATTTCTCAGCGGCCATCGAGCACTACCGCGAGCATGGCTATGCCCGCTTGGGGCCGGTGTTCGATGAGCCGACGTTGGTCGCGTTGCGAGAACGCGCCGACGACTTGATGCTCGGCCGCGTGGTGTACCCCGGGCTGTTTTTTCAGCTCGACGCCGCCTCTGGTAAATATGAAGACGCGCCGATCGGCATGGGGTGGCAGGGGCCTTCGCTGCAGTATCGAAAGCTCGAAAAGCTCGAGAAAGACGAACGTTTTCGCGCGGCCATCTCGCACCCGGTCTTCGAGCACATCGTTCGCTCCATCATCCCCGGGCGGGCGGTGATCTACCGCGCCATTCTCTTCAACAAGGCGGCGGTCGGCGGCAGCGACATTCCCTGGCATCAAGACGGCGGCAAGCTGTGGGGCCTCAGCCAAGACCCCGAGCTGCAAATCTGGCTCGGCATCGACGACGCGCCCGTCGACGGAGGCTGCCTCGAGGTGCTGCCTGATTCACACCGCCAGGGGCTCGCGACGCCACTCGGAGGCGTCGTGCCCGCGAATCAGGTGCTCGCCGCGAAGGCCGATGAGCGCAAAGTCAGCCTCCCCGCGAAAGCCGGTGAGTGCATCTTGATTCACAACCAGGTCTGGCACCGCTCGGGCAAGACGCTCACAGGTCACCGCAGGCTCGGCTTCTCGGTTTGCTACATGAGCGCTGCGACGCAATGCTTGCGTAAGAAGCGAGCCCCGCGCGTGTTTTTCCCCGTCTTCTAGAGAAACTTCGGGCGATTCAAGTACCCAGTGAGGGTGCCCTTGCGCCAGGTCGGGTCTTTTGGGTCAGAGCCCACCACCGACAGCGCACTGCCAATCAAGCCCAGGCGCTTCTGAAACTCAGGGTCGGGCTTGAAGCGAATCTCCATGTTGGGCTCTGAGTACTCAGCCCCGCGAAGCTGACCAGCCAAGATTTTACCGGCCAGTTTCAGCGTGCCGCTCACCTGCATCTCGATGTCTGGAGAATGCCCGGCAAAGTCGCTGAACGTGCCCAACCCCTTCTCGAACTTCACGTTGCCGCTAATGTCGCCCAGCACGATCTTCGGCAAATCGAGCGGGGTCGGCTCAGGCCCAAACTGCGGTATCGGCACCGTCAACGTGCCGCCGTTGATGGTGAGCCCTTTGGTGTCGAGCGACATCGTGCCGTTGGCTTGCGTCAAGTCAGGCTCCGAAGGCCCGGTGCCCACCGCCGCCGACACGGGAATGGTCAGGTCAACATGCGCCGCGAGGGTGCCGGAAAAGTCGACCCCTGAGAACCCCTTGAGGTTGCCCTTCGCCAGGTCGAGCTCATCGGCGTCGATGCGAACGTGGTTGCCTGACAGCCCGGCCACCTTCACCGCGACCTTGCCGCCGAACATCTTCGCCGTGACCCCAACGCCGGGGGGAAACAGGGTCGGGCCGATGGAGAGCTTGTCGATCTTCAACGACTCATTCGGCACGTCGGTGGTGCTCTTCTTCGACAGCTCGACGTTCGAAGCATTGAGCACGAAGAACCCGGGGCCCAGCGAGCCCATGCGAATCACCAAGCCTTGCCCATCGGCCTCGGTGCGAATGCGATCTCGCAACGCATCGTACGGAAAGGTGAGGAAAAACGTGATCAGCAGCGCGACGAACGAGAAGGCGGCGTAGCCGAGAATTCGCTTCCACAACGCGGTTTGTTTTTCGGCCATGGCTCTTAGTTCTTGAGGCGATACGTGGCGATGGTCAGCCAGGCGGTAATGGTTTCGTTTTGCGGCCGGGGCTCGAGGCGTAGGTATTTGACCTTCACCACGCCGGGGCCATTTTCAATCGCGGTGAGAAATTCGACCAGGCGGTTGAGCTTCACGTCGGTGAGCGTCAGCTCGACCGAGTTCTCGACGATCTTGGTGCCGTCGATCATGACCTCGGCCTTCGGCGTAATCGAGGGCAGGTCGAGGCCTTTTTGTTTCGCGTTGTCTTCGACGTAGCTGAGCAGCTTGATGTTCGATTGGCTCAACTGCCGCTCGGCGGCTTCTTGCGCAGCCTTCGCCTGCCGGTAGTTCGCGGTGAGCGCGAGCACTTCGTCGAGCTTCGCGAGCTTCTGCGTGGTGCGATTTCGAATCGCGTTCGCGGTGTTGCCGAAGGTGAACGTCACGAAGAACACCAAGAATGCGATCACCAGCGCTCCGCCACCGATGACCAGCCGGCGCTCACGTACCGAGAGCGTGGCCAGGGTGCTCTGAATCGTCGTCTGCAAATTGCCGAAGGCCGCCATGGTTAACCCTGCGTCGGCGAGGTGTCTTCGGGGCACTCGACGCTGATGTCGAGGCCCACGGTCACCTTGCTGCCGTCCTTGTTTTTGTCGAGCTTGCCTTCTTTGACGTCTTTGAAGCACTTGTCGGCTTGCAGCGCCGAGATGATGTCTTCGATGTGCTTCGAGCTGTCGGTCTCACACATCAGGGTGATTCGATCCAAGTCGATCACGATTCGGCTCAGGGTCAACGGCACGTCGGCGGGCAGCCGTGTCGTCAGCGTCGCGAGCAAGGTCGCTGCCGTGCGCTTGGGTACTCCCGCGGCCGGGCTCTCTTGCCCGCGCAACATGTTCAGCGCGATGTCGAAGTTCTTCTCGCACTTGCCCAACACCTTCTGCGTCGTCTCGCAGAGCTGAGCGTCGACCTGCTTCTCACGCTGCTCGAGCACCGTGTTTCGAACCACCCCGCTGGCGATCAACAGCACGAACAAGATCGCGGCGAAGGCACCCATTTGAGCGATCTTCTCTCTCGCAAAGTCGAAGTCGCTCTTGAACGCGAACTCGCCTTTTCGAAGATTGAACCGCGGAGCCTTCGCCCCACTGAGCGCCCCTCGCACCGCCAAGGCATACGCCAGCGCGATGTCGGTGCTGCGCTTGTCACCCAACGCGTCACGCGCCTCGTCGGGCAGCTCGAGCATGCGAGTCGAGATGCCCAGGTCGCGTTCGAGCTGCTCTCCAAGGCCACGAAGGCGCGCCGTACCGCCGCAGAGAATCAGGCGGCCCACCTGGCGACGGGTTCGTGCGGTGTATGACTTGATGGTCGTCTTCAGCTCGCGCAGCACCGGTTGAAACGCGCGCAAGAAGGCACCCGCCGCCCGCTCCGCATCGGGCCCGACCGCTTCACTCGCGACCGCTCCGTGCTCTTCCTTCCACGACTGGGCTTCGGCGAGGGGTATCTGAAACTCATGCGCCAATGCCTTGGTCAGCGCCGCGCCGCCGCCCGAGATCGTACGAGCCGCTTCGACCAGGCCGCCCATCCGCCCAATCGTCAGTGTGACCCGCTCGTGGCCCAAATCGAGAATCGCGACCGAGTCTTCGGCGCTCTCTGATGCCATCGAAGCGGGCAGGGTGCCAAAGAGCGTCTGATACACCAACGCCGGGTGGGTCACGATGCGCGGGTCGAACTTCGATTCTTTGAGCGCAGTCAACAGCAGGCTCAAGTCGTCTTTCTTCACCACGCCAACCAACAGATTCGCGCCACGCTCGTCGCTGCTCGCCAGCTGATAGTCGAAGACCGCTTCAGACAAGTCGAACGGCAGTTGGCTCTCGACCTCGAACCCGATCGTCGCGTCGATCTTCTTCGGGTCAGAGAACGGCATCGTCAGCGAGTGGGTGGCCGAAGCGAGGCCGGGCAGGGCGACGACGATCTGATCAGCTCCAGCGGCGGCGGTGGCGTGCAGCTGCGTCAGCGCGCTCTTGAGCCGGTCGGCCCGCTCGCCCTCGGTGGGCATCAGCACCTCATGGTGCCCCTTCACGGTGAACCCGCGCATCGTGCTCTCGAGCACGACCGCCTTCACCGCGTAACTGCCGATATCGAGGCCCAGAATTCGCGCCATGGCTATTCCTCTCTCCAGTACACCAGTCGGCCGAGCCCATCATCGAGCCGAATCACCGTGGTAATCGTTCGGGTCACGTCGCCTGCTTGCCCGGTCACCGACACCCGGTACGTCGTGCTCTTGTCGCCGATGAAGCGCTGATTCTGCACGTTATTGGTGATCATCGGGTTCACCGAGACTCCAGCGGCGGCGACGATGTTGGCGAAGTCGGTGGCGCTCATGCCGAACAGCGCGAACACCCGGGCGGCGCGAATTTTTTGAATCAACGTGTCGATGAACAACGGGTCGCTCAGGCGGGGGTCGATGCGCGCCGGGTCTGCGATGCTGCGAATCGCGAGCTCGAGCAACATCGGGTCGTCGGTGTTGATGTTCGGGCGCGAGTTGATGTCGGGGTACACCGTCAGCTTGTCTTTGAACGCCGCCATGAACTTGTCGTTCACGCCGTGCACCATGTAGAGCTCGTCGAGGCTGTCGAAGTGTGCGTTCTTGGTGCGGTAGCGAACGTCGTACCTCGAGTAGTCGCTGTTTTCATCGCTGTAGCCGGCCATGAACGGCTCGCCCTGGCCCTTGAAGTTCAGCTGCGTACCCATCTCGTCTTCGTCGACCCAGTCGCGCATGCCCACGATGATGTCGGTCGGCGTGACCTTGATGCGGTTCGAGTCTTCTTTGTCGAAGAGAAACTCGTATTTCTTGTCTGACAGCGTCGTCATCATCTGCGCCAACAACACTTGCGAGGTCAGCGCCGGTGCGTCGAGCTTGTTCAAGTTGATGCGCTCTTCTTCGTCGGTGATCACGCTGTCGAAGCACCCGGTGAAGGTACCGAAGCGGCGAGTGGTCTGCGCCTTCGCGAGGTCGGGGTTCTCTTCATCGAACTTGAATTTCTTGTCGGCTTTGGTGGCCGCGATGCCTGACTTCTTCGGGTCTTCTTCAGGCACCATCGCCGCGAGCATGTGGCAGTCGACCTTCGCCATGCGCCACAGCTGTATGCTCATCGACGAGGGAGCAGCACCGCCCGCACCACCCAGCATGCCCGCCAAGCCACCGGCGCCACCCGCTCCGCCACCGAGCAAGCCGGCCAGCGCGCCCGCACCGCCGGCGCCACCACCGAGCAGACCCGCAAGGCCACCAGCGCCGCCCAACCCTTGCAACAACCCGCCAAGATTGGGGATCTTGATTGCATCGACCTGTTTCTGAAACCGCAGCATCAGCCGCGACAGATTCACGCCGCTCTTCGCCAGGTAGTGCGCCCGAAGCTCGTCACGCTGATTGGTCGCCAACCGCAGCTCGATGACCGAGTTGTACCGAACCTCGTTCGCCACCAGCGCCAACACCGCGATGCCGACGAGCACCAGCAACATCGCAATGCCCCTTTGTTTTCTCGGTTTCATTGAAACCTCGAGAACTCGGTGTTGAGCATGATGCGAGTTTGCGTGGTGTAGCGAATCTCTTTGTTGTTCTCGTCGAGCGCTGAGAGGGTGATCTTCACCCGCGTCGGCAAGATGCTCTTGCGATCACTGCGGCGCGTGTCCCACTCGTTCTCCCACTGCTTGCGCTCCGTGTTCCAATATTGAAATTCGACTTTTCGAGCGCCTTCGAAGAGTGAATCCTCGGCGCCGCCGCGCTCCATGCGCTCTTCGAGAATCACGTTCTGCCGGCGAACCAGGTCTTGGCGGCCCTTTGCCTTCGAATCGGGCGCGGTCTTCACCGAGTACTCGACGACCATTTGATCAGACTCTTTGGCGTCGGCGTACAGCCGTTGATGCGACATCGTGCTGAAGGTCAGCTTGTCTTTCGAGCCGATGAAGTTGGTCGGTCGGTCGAACGCGTCGCGGTAACGCTTCGGGTCGTAGCGATCGCTCACGTACGCGGCGCCGATCTCTCGCACCATGCGGCCCATCGCGGTTCGCAACATGCGGTACCGCTCGCTCTGGCTCTCGATGATCTCTTTGTTGGCGATGGTCGTCTGAAACGTGACACCGATCACCACGCCGATGAACGCCGTCATCGAGATCGCGATCACGACCTCAACCAAGGTGAAACCCCGGCGCTTCATTGCAGCGCTCCCGGCCGCGGAGGCAGATTGCCAACGCCCCCAGGCAACAACCCAGGAGGCGGCAATTGGCCCGGTTGCCCACCCGTCGCGGCAGCGCTCGCAGCGGCAGCAGCGGCGATCGCCGGGTCACCCCCATTGCGATCAGACCCAGGGCCCAGCGTCACGATGTGCGTCACCAGGTCGATGCTCTCGGTGAGCTTGCCCTCTTTCCAACTGATGGTCAGGTGCACTTCACGCACCGACTTCTGCAGCTGGTCAACCATCTGCGTGAACTGCGCCTGCATCATGCCCGCCATCGGCCCCATCGCCCCGGCCAGCGCTGCGCCGGCCCCCGCGCCCGATTCAGGCGCCGCCCCCGGAGTCTTCGGAGCACCGCCGCCGAGCCCGAACATGCTGCCCAGCAACCCACCACCAGGTGCGCCGTCTTTGCCACCCAACCCCAGCGGCAAGTTGAACAGCGCGCCGAACAGCTGCTCGGGGCTCAGCCCATTCGTCTTGGGCACGATGATCTTCGAGCGCCACTTGAACGAGGCGAAGCCTTCTTCGCTGAAGTCACCCGCGTCTTCTTCGTCATCGGGTGAGAGCGGTTTGTCGTACAGCTCTTGCTCGAGGTCGGTCATCTTCGAGCGGGCCAGCAGCGTCGCGACGGTCAGCTTCTTCGCGTACACGTGAGACATCACCGCCTGCGAATTGATGTCGAGAATGGCGACCAGCGAGATGCCCAAGATGCCCAGGGCCACCACGACCTCGAGCAACGTGAACCCTCTGGCCTGTCGTCGCGCGCTCATATGCGAGGCATCTCCAGGCTCTCATTGAAGATCACCGTCTTGCCCGTGAGCGGAGACACCGTCAGCGTCCACGTATTGCTGCCCTGCCGAATCCAGATTTGCGCCCGCTCCGTGAACCCCTGGGGGAAGAAATAGAGATACGCCGGCCCCGTCTTCACCCTGTCTTTTTGTTTCGCCGTCCACACCTCGACGCGAACGCTCGAGGCCAAGTGCTTCTCGACCACGTTGTCGCTTTGAAACGACGAGAACTTCGTGGCCTCTTCGACGCGGTTCTTCTCGCGGTCTTGAAGCTCCTGCACCGACGGAGCACCGTCTGAATCGAGGCGCTTGAACCGCTTGTCGTCGGCCAGCTTGTCTTTGCCCTTCTTGTCGCCAGCGGCCTTGAGCTCGTCATCGCGCTTGGCCGCAGCAGTGACGCCCGACTTCGCGCACTCGGCACGCCACACCACCGCGCCAGCCTCGTCACGCTCACCGGGTAAATCGAACACCAACCGGCAGGTTTTGCCCGAGAGCGCCGCGGTGTCGTACAGATTGCGAATGACGCCAGCGAGCTCGGTGCTCGACTCTTTGGCCCGCGCGCCGGTCAACCCGCCGACGCCGTAGACCACCGCCGCGAACATCACGACGACGATGGTCAACGCCACCATCATCTCGATCAACGTGAAGCCGCGCCGGGGCCGCATGACTTACAGCACCCGCCCGATGAGAAACTGCAGCGCCAACCACACCACCGCTCCGCCTCCCAGCCACAGCCCGATGCTCACCGGCTTCAACCCGGTGGGCTCGGCATTCTGGCGGTCGCCGGGTTTCATTTCTTGGAGTTGGAGTCTTTGCTCGAGATGTCTTCGTCGAGCTCAGTGCCGCCCGGCGAGCCATCGCGGCCGTACGAGATGACGACCGGCTTGCCGCCCTCGTTCATGTACACGTAGTCGTGGCCCCACGGGTCGACCGGTGAACGGTCGAGAATCTGCGACTCGACCAACGAGCGGAGCCCAGTACCCGTGTCTGGGTAATTGCCCTTCTTCGCGTAATACGTCTTCAACGCGGTCTGCAGATTCCCGATGTCCATTCGGGCCGTGTCTTGCTTGGCCTTATCGAGCTGGGGAATGACGGCGACGCCCACGGCGGCCATCAACAATGAGAGAATCGTGATCACCACGATAATTTCAATCAGCGTCATGCCGCGTGCTCGCTGGCGACGCTTGAGTGCTTTGATCATCATCGACATACGGTTCACCCTTTCAAACGTAGAGCAACAACCCAAGACCAACGAGCCCCGCCGCCAGCGCAACCAATGCAGCGGTCATCGCCCGCTGAAACCATCGCTCTTTCGGAGGCAGCTCGATCATCTGCATTTCAACACCTCAGTGCACCATCGAATTCATCTGGAGAATCGGCATGATGATCGAGAAAGCCACGAACCCGATCACCGCTCCCATCAAGACGATCATCATCGGCTCGAGCAGCGACGTCAGCGCCGTCACTCGCACGTTCACCTGCGATTCGTAGCTCTCGGCCACGTTGATCAGCATGTCTTCGAGCTGGCCCGAGCGCTCTCCGATCGAGATCATGTGGTACACGAGCGGAGGAAATTGCCCCGAGCGTTTCAACGGGTTCGAGATGCTCTCGCCTTCGCGAATCGAATCACGGGCTTTGTCGATCACGTCTGACATCACCGTGTTCGTGATCACGTTCTTCACGATGTCCATCGCGTTGAGCAGGGGCACACCCGACTTGAGCAACGTCGCCAACGTTCGCGCGAACCGGGCGACCGAGAGCATGCGCACCAAGGGCCCAAACACCGGCAGCTTCAAGACCAATCGGTCCCACACCGGTTTACCGGCGACGCTGCCTTTCCAATACACGAAGGCGACGATGGCCCCGATGATCGAGGGTATGAAGAGAAACCAGTAATTCTGCAGCGCGTTCGAGCTGAAGATCAGCAGCTGCGTCGTCCACGGCAGGTTGACCTTCATGTCGTCGAAGATCTTCGTGACCTTCGGCACCACCACCGTCATCAACATGATGAGCACGCCGCCGCCGATCACCATCATGATCGCCGGGTAGATCATCGTGCCGATGATCTTCTGCCTCAGCCGAGCCTGGCCTTCGGTGAACTCCGCGAGCCGCACCAGCACCGAGTCGAGCGCGCCCGACTGCTCACCGGCGCGAATCATGTTCACGTACAGATTGCCGAAGACCTTCGAGTGGGCCTGCAGCGAATCGCCGAGTGACTTGCCTTCGTTCACCCGCTGCTTCACGTCTGAGACGATGCGCTTGAGCTGCTCCTTCTCGACCTGATCGACCATCGCCGCGAGCGCCTCGACCAGGGCCACTCCGGCGCCGAGCAACGTCGCCAACTGGCGAGTCAAAATCGCGATGTCATCGGTGGTGATTCGCCCGCCACCCAACTTGCGAAAGCTGACCTCGCTGTTCGCCAACTGCCCGACTTGGCCCGCCACGCCCTTCGCCTTGAGCCCGCCCTCGGCCTGACCCACCACGTCGGTCAAGAAGATGCCGTCTTTGCGCAGAAGGGCCCGCAGGGTCTTCGGAGAATCGGCTTCCTTCATGCCGGTCTCCGGTTTGCCTGCGGCGTTCAGCCCTTTGAACTCGAAGACGGCCATGGCGCTTAGATGTCCTCCTGCGTGACGGAGAGCACTTCGGCGATCGACGTCTCACCTTGTGCGACCTTCATCGCGCCGTCATCGAGCAGCGACAGCATGCCTTTTTCCATCGCCTTCTTCTTGATCGTGCCCGAGTCGACGTTCTTCAACACCAGCTGTCGCACGTCGTCATCGACCATGAGCAGCTCGTAGATGCCCGAGCGGCCGCGGTACCCATTCTTCGCGCAGGCGCTGCAGCCGACTGCCCGGTATGCCGTGTCTCCACCCATCGCGCGGTAGCGATCGCGGCTCATGCCGAGCTTCGAGATCTCTTCATCGGTCGGCCTGTACTCTTCGCGGCACTCGCGGCAGAGGCGCCGAATCAGGCGCTGCGCCATCACCGCGGTCAGCGAGCTGGCCACCAAGAACGGCTCGATGCCCATTTCAACCAAGCGGGTCACCGCGCCCGCAGAGTCATTTGTATGAACCGTCGAGAACACCAAGTGACCGGTGAGCGACGCTTGAATCGCGATCTCAGCGGTCTCCTTGTCGCGAATTTCGCCGACCATGATGATGTCGGGGTCTTGTCGCAAGAAGCTGCGCAACCCGGCGGCGAAGGTGAGCCCGATCTTCGGGCTGATCGCCATCTGGTTGATGCCCTTGAGCTGGTACTCGACCGGGTCTTCGACGGTCAGAATCTTCACGTCGGGCGTATTGATTCGGCTCAGCGCGCCGTAGAGCGTCGTGGTCTTGCCCGAGCCGGTGGGGCCGGTGACCAGAATGATGCCGTGCGAGCGGTGAATCACGTCGTCCATCGACTTGAGAATGTCGCGGCCCATGCCGATTTCGGCGAGGTCGAGCAGGGTGGCGTTCTTGTCGAGCAAACGCATCACGATGCTCTCGCCGTGCACGGTGGGTATCGTCGAGACGCGAATGTCGATGTCGCGGCCGGCCAGCTTGATGCGAATGCGGCCGTCTTGCGGCAGGCGTTTCTCGGCGATGTTCAGCTGCGCCATGATCTTCACGCGGCTGATGATCGAGTTCTGATACCGCTTCGGCGGCTTGATCACGTTGAGCAACACGCCGTCGATGCGAAACCGAACCACGAGCTCGCGGTCCATCGGCTCGATGTGAATGTCGCTGGCACGCTCTTTCGCCGCGCGAAACAGCAGCGAGTTCACCAACCGAATGATCGGTGCTTCGTCACCCGAGTCGAGGAGGTCTTGCGCCTCTTCGAGCACCGCTTCGGCGGCCTCGATGTCCTGCGACTCCATCTCGTCGACGACCTGCTCGGCTTCGTTGAGGCTGCGGTCGTACACCGAGTTGATCGCGTCGATGACCGTCGAGGCCCGGGCGATGCGAGGGTTCACCTCGGCGCCGAGCAACATTCGCGCGTGGTCGAGCACCGAGGTGTCGAGCGGGTCGGCCACCGCCAACGCCACCACGCCGTTCTCGAGCTTGAGCGGCACCATCTTCGCGCTCTTCGCGAAGTTGATCGGCACCTTCTTGAGCAGCTCGAGATCGATGTCGTCGTTCGCGATCGCCTCGAGGTATTCCAAATCGAGCTGCGCGGCCAACGCCCGGGTCACTTGTTCTTCAGTGACCGCCTTCAAGCCAATCAAGATCTCGCCGAGCCGACCGCCCTTGTCGGCCTGAATCGACAATGCCTCGTCGATCTTGTCGCGGCCCAGCTGAAACTGCTGAACCAGAATTTCGCCGAGCGGTCGCCCGAAGAGGTACGCCGGGCCATGCGCCACCATCTGGGTGCGCTCGGTGACCGTCGACTCTGAGGGCTGGTCGTTCATTGCAGCTCCGGAGTCGGTTGCGGCTTCAACGTCTCGATCTTCGGCTCTTTGACCGGCACCGGAGTCGGGTTCGCAGGAGGCACCGACGCGCCCGGCACCGGCGTGGGGTTCGATGAATCGACGCCCATGCCCTTGGGCACGATGACCTTCTCGCCATTGATGCCCGGCCCGCCGTTCTCGACCTTGCCCATCTCTCGGTTGAGCACTTGCGTCATGCGCGCCAGCGGGCCCGGCTTGCGGTTGAAGTCGATCGCCACGTCGTAGCTGGTGGTCGCTCCGTAGAACTGCTCGACGAACTGCTGACGCTCTTTCATTTTGCGCTCGAAGATTCGGCGAAAGTCGCTCGAGTCGCGAATGATGTAGGGGGTCAAGAACAGCAGCAGATTGGTCTTCACCTTGCGGCGCGACTGCTGGCGAAACAAATTACCCAGCAGGGGTATGTCGCCCAGAATCGGGGTCTTCGAGACGCTCTCGACCAGGCGGTCTTGCATGATGCCGCCGATGACCACTGTCTCTTGGTCTTTCGCGATGATCGTCGTCTTCGCGCTGCGCTTCGAAGTGGTCGGGCCGAGCACGGCGTCTTGCGAGGCGATTTCTTCAATCGTTTCGCTGATCACCATGCGCACCGAGTTGGCTTCGGTACTGACCTGCGGCTTCACCGACAACTTCAAGTCGACGTTCTGCCGCTGAATCTGGCCAATCGGTTGGCTCCCCAACCCACCCAGCCCACCGAGCGCTCCCAAGCCGCCCAACGCACCCGCGCCACCGGCCAGGCCGCTCAACCCACCGAGCCCGCCCAAGCCACCCGCCGAGAACCCCGATTGAAACGGCACGTTCTGGCCAACGGTGATCTCAGCCTCTTCGTTGTCGGTGGTCAGAATGTGCGGCGTCGAGAGCACGTTCACGTCGCTCGACTTCTGCAGCGCGTTAATCACGATGCCGAAGGGCGGTATCGGCAGACCGCCGATGTTGAAGTTCGCGTTCGTCGGGCCCTGCAGACCAGCCAAGAAGCCGCCCAGGTTCACCAGGTTCGCGAGGCTCAGCGACGGAGGCAACCCGCTGCTGCCGTATTTCGTGCCGAAGAATACCGGCGCCACGCCTTGATCTGTCGTCAGCGGCAAACCCAGGTGCAGATTCACGCCGAGGTCGCTGTTGCGGTCGAGGTTGACCTCCATGATCACCGCTTCGACGAAGACCTGGCGGCGCTGAATGTCGAGCTTCTCGATCACGCGAAGCAGTGAGCGGTAATCGTTCTGGCTGGCGATCACCACAAGCGAGTTGGTCGCCTTGTCGGCCGAGACTTTCACTTCACCTTGAAAGAGCTCAGCGGCGCCGGCGGCCCGAGCGGCTCCCGCAGGCGGAGGTGGAGCGCCACTCTTCGGGCGATTCGCCGTGCCCTGCGCGAGGGTCTGCAGCGTCGACGCCACGTCTTCGGCGCTCGCGTTCTCGAGGTAGTACACGTTGATTCGCCCTTCACCGGAGATGGGAATGTCGATCTCCCGGATCAGGCTCATGATTCGCTCGATCGCCGCGGGGCTGGCGATCACGATCAGCTTGTTGGTGCGCTCGTCGGGTATCAGCTGCGTCAAGGTCGCCGGGCCCGCGGGTGAGTCGGCCGTCACGGCTCCAGCCGGGGGAGGCGCGCCACCCGGCGGCGGAGGAGGCGCGATGATGCCCGGCCTCTGGCCCGGCTTCGCCCCCTTCGATTCGAAGAGCTTGGTGATCTTGTCGGCCACGTCTTGCGCGGTCGCGAACGAGATCTGCAGCACCCGCATCTCGTCGCCGCCGACGCGGGTGTCGAGCTGCTCCACGATCTTCTCGAGGCGGTGCATGTTCGAGCCGAGGTCGTTGATGATGATCGTGTCAGGCTGAAAGGGGATGGTGTCGCCCGACGGCGTGACGAGCTGTTGCAGCACGCCGCGCAGCTGCTCGACCTCGACGTTCTTCACCTTGAACAGGCGCGTCACCATCTGCTCGTTCGTCGTGTACTGCTCGTTGACGTCAGTGATGGTGGGTATGGGGAACTGCTTCGCCCGCTGCTTGTCGACGATCTTCAAGAAGCGGCCGTAGGGGTAGACCGCCAGGCTGTTCGAATCGAGCGCCGCCAAGAACGCCGCGTAGAACTGCTCTGAGTCGACCTTCACCTTGCCGTTCTCGGGGCCGATGATCGAGATCTTGCCGCGCACATTTTCGGGCAGAATGAACGTCTTGCAGGTCACATCAGAGACGGTCTGAACCAGCTTCTCGATCTCGACCTTGTCGAAATATATCTCGTAGCGCGCGTTGCGACTCGCTTCGACGCATGACGGGCGCTTGGGCGCGATGGTACCGCCGGGCGCCGCGGGCGCTCCAGCAGCGGGTGCGGCCCCTGGCGCCGGTGCCGGCACCGGTTTTGGGGGCGGAGGAGCCGACTGCGCGTGGACCACGACCGACGACACCAGCGCGCACAGCGTGACGAGGAGAATGCGTTTCATTTGGTTTTTCAACGAACGTTGTAGGTCTTGCGAACAGCGGCACCGTTGCGTTCGACTTCGATGTCGATGCGCGCTGAGTCTTTGAGCTTGGAGTAAATTTCGAGGGCTTTTTCAGGGCTGTTCATGTCGAGCCCGTTGATGCGTTTGATCACGTCGCCGTTTTGAATGCCAATCTTCGTGTAGATCGAATCGGGGCGAATCGAGAACAACTTGAAGCCTTGTGCCACGCCGTCTTTGAACGCCGGCACGATGCGCGCCTGCATCGCCACGTCGTTCAGGTTCGACAGCGTCTTCGCGATCTCTTCTTTGGGTATCTCGTAATCGTTCTCAGACAGCTGCTTCACGCCCGCGCCCAGCACCTGCGTCGGCGGCGCGTTGTCGTTGCCTCTCACCGGAGCCGAAGCGACCGGCACCGGGGCCGGCGCCACCGCGGTGCCATCACCCGGCGTACCGTCGATGAATTCTCGGCGGTTGTTGTTGAGCACGATGACCCGTGCCCGCTCGATCTCGAGAATCTTGGCGCCCTGAATCATGTCTTCGACCATGTAGGTCGTCGACTTGAGCGTCACCACGTCTTGAATCGAGGCGATCGACCACTGCGCGCTGTCTTCAGAGACCAGGGTGCCTAACAGTTTGACCCGCAGGCCACTCTTGATTGGCGCCGAGTTCATGTCGGCGGCGGTCGCGACCGGCTCTCTGACCTCGACTTCTGGTTTCGGCACCGGCAACCCGGTCAGCTTGGCCAGGCGTTCGGCGTTGAGGCTCGGTATGACCTCGGCGACCTGGGCCTTCGCGGCGACTTTCGGCGCCCCGGTCGGCAGGGGGATGATGCGCGATTCGATGAACGCGTTGGCTGTCTTCGAAACGAAGAACGCCGCTGCGAAGATGAACAGCAGGTGTACGACCCAGAAATGGCGTTTGAAGAGGAGCTCCACGGCGGTGGAGCCCTGAGCAAGCCCGATGCCACGCATGGCTTTGAAATTGTTCGGCCTTTTTCCCCGAAACCGCGCTTCGGCTGACAAATTGTCAAGCCGCCCCGTACCCTCGTGACAGCGGGGCATTCAGAACCAACCGGCCTTCAGGTACGAGCGACCCCATGAGCGTCACCATCGAAAAGGCCGGCCCGGTCTTCACGGTCACCTTGAGCCGCCCCGAGGTTCGAAATGCGGTCGACGGGCCGACAGGCCAGGCGTTGCTCGAGGCCTTTCAGGCCTTCGACGCCGACCCCAGCGCGTCGGTCGCGGTGCTGTACGGCGCGGGAGGCACATTCTGCGCCGGCGCCGACCTCAAAGCGGTGAGCTCGGGCCATCGCAACCGCCTCGACTCGAACAGCACCGAAGGGCCGATGGGGCCGACCCGGCTGCAGCTCTCGAAGCCGGTCATCGCCGCGATTGAAGGGCACGCCGTGGCGGGAGGCCTCGAGCTCGCGTGCTGGGCAGACCTGCGGGTCGCCGCTGATGACGCGGTGTTCGGCGTGTTCTGCCGCCGGTGGGGCGTGCCGCTGATCGACGGTGGCTCGATTCGGCTGCCTCGCTTGATCGGCCAATCGCGCGCGATGGACATGATTCTCACCGGGCGGCCGGTCAAGGCCGATGAGGCACTCTCGTTTGGGCTCGCGAACCGGGTGGTGCCCAAAGGCACGGCGTTGGCTGCGGCTCAGGCCCTCGCAGCTGATCTCTCGGCGTTGCCCCAGCAGTGCATGCGCGGTGATCGCCGGTCGATGCTCGATCAGTGGAGCCTGCCGATGCCCAAGGCGCTGCTGAACGAGTTTGAGCGCGGCCGGCGGGTGCTCGAGGTCGAAGGCCTCGCGGGCGCGCAGAAGTTCGCCAGCGGTGCAGGTCGCCACGGTCAACCGTAGACAGGCACAGACCGGCGCTTCGACACGCTTATGAGCCCTGATCGAGCAGGTTTTGTCGGTCGACCCAACCCATGTCAGGCGATGCACGCTGAAACTCACGTTGCCGATACTGCTGCTCGCCAGAACCGCCTGGGCCAAGCCCTTTCCTCCCGTCACCGTGGCAAGCGGTTGCCGAGCGCAGACCACTCTCGTGTTTCGTCATCGGCCTCAGGACATCCCCGAATAGGCCGACGTTGGTTGGGGCATCGGAGGCTCCGACGTAGACACCTGGGGCGCGCCGTCGATTCTCACCCGCGATGCGACCGTTGGCCAGGTGCAGCCTCTGCCAGATTGCCCACACGTGGCAGTTCGCGAGGTGTTCCACTCAACCCGTCTCGCCGCTGCACTGACAGTCAGAAATGACCCCGGTCGGGCCTTCACCTCTCGTCACCGCGCACCGTCTCTCGCTTTGAACTCTCTTGGTCTTCTCGGCATGCGCGCGTATGTCTCTTGAGAGAAGCGCGACGCCGTTGCGACAGGCTTGATCTGCCGCGTCACGTACGAAGGAGATTTCTGAAAAATACCTATGATGCCGTGAGGGCCCTGCCGCCCGACCTCGTCAGCATGCTGTCTGACCTGCTGTGGGTCTGCGCGCCCGATGGCCGTTCGCTCTATCTGAGCGAGTCGTGGTCGAAGTACACCGGCAAGGCCGTCGATGCGCTGATGGGCATGGCGTGGGTCGAGTGCATTCACCCCGACGATCGAGCGGGCGCCAGAACCCTCTGGAGCGGGCCCTTCGACGAGGCTCTGTCGCACCGCGCAGAATTTCGCATCGAAGGCGTCGACGGAGGGTTTCATTGGTTTCGATCGCACGCGATGCCTGTACGCGATGGAAGCGGAGCTGTGACCAGCTGGGCCGGCAGCAGTCGCGATGTGCAAGACCTCAAAGAAGTGCACGAACGGCTCGCCCGGGCCAACGAAGTGCTCGAAGCCCACGTCACCGAACGCACCAGTGCTCTGCAAGAGGTGAACAACCAACTCGCGATCGCCCAGAGCGTCGCCCACATGGGCAGTTGGTCATTCAACGTGGCGAGTGACGAGGTTGAGTGGTCTGAGGAGCTGTTTCGAATTGTCGGGCTCGACGAGCGAACCGCCGCGCCGAACTACGCAGCGCAAGAGAAAATCTTCGCGCCTTTGAGTTGGGCAAAGCTGACCGCGGCCGTTGGCCGCTGCATCGAGCTCGGCGAGCCGTACGAGTTCGAGCTCGAGCTGACGAGACCCAACAACGAGCGACGCACTGCCATTGCACGCGGTCGCGCGGTTCGAGACGCCAACGGCGCGGTGCGCCAGCTCGTCGGCACGCTCCACGATGTGACCGAATTGGTCGTAGCCCGCCGTACACAAGAGCAGTTGGCTGAGCGGTTGCGACTTGCAACCACCTCAGCAGGCGTCGGCATCTGGGAGTTCACGCTCGGTGCCGATTCGCTGCTGTGGGACCGGCAGATGTACAGCCTGTATGGGCTCGAGCCACAGCCAGGGGGCATTGAAAAGCGCAGTGTCTGGGACACCAGTCTTCACCCCGGAGATCACCTTCGGGCCACCGAGGAACTGCGGGTTGCGATCGCCGGTGGCGCACCGTTCGATACCTCGTTTCGCATCGTGCGGCCCGACGGCGGCGTTCGTCACTTGAGGGCCGCGGCTGTGGTCATTCGCGACGTTGATGGCGTGCCGCTGCGAATGGTCGGCGTCAACTGGGACGTGACGTCTGAACGCGTGACTGAGATGGCGCTGGTCGAGAGCAAAGCGTTGCTCGATCTCTTCGTGCGGCACGCCCCGGTAGCCATCGCCATGTTCGACACCGAGATGCGGTACCTTCAAACCAGCGAGCAATGGGTGACCGATTACAAGTTGACCGGTCAACCCCTCATCGGGCGCTCGCACTACGAGGTGTTCCCCGACATCCCCGAGCGGTGGAAGGCGATTCACCAGCGGGTCCTGGCAGGTGCAACCGAGCGGTGCGCAGAAGACCCATTTCCCCGGGCTTCGGGTGGCACGGTGTGGCTGCAGTGGGAGGCCCGGGCATGGCATCACGGTGATGGCACGGTAGGCGGTTTGGTTTTTTTCACGCAGGACATCTCTGCTCGAAAGTACATGGAGCAGTTACTCGAGACCCGAAAGGAGCGCCTCGAACGCAGCAATAAAGACCTCGAACAGTTCGCGGCGGCGGCGTCGCACGACCTGCAAGAGCCGCTCCGGGCAGTGTCTGGGTGCGCCCAAATTCTACAAACGCAATACAAAGGTCAGCTCGACCCCGCAGCCGATGCGCTGATCGGCCACATCGTCGACGGTGCGAGTCGAATGCGGGCGCTGATCACCGGCCTGCTGACGTTCTCGCGGGTGTCGTCGCATGGCGAACCGTTTCGCATGACCGACTCCGCTGAGGTCTGCCGGAGCGCCCTCGCCAACCTGAGCGCAAGCATCGAAGAGTCGGGCGCGGTGATCGAGATGCAGTCTTTGCCTGAGGTGCAAGCCGACCCCTCTCAGCTCGCGCAGGTTTTTCAGAACTTGATCGGCAACGCCCTCAAGTATCGGTCAAAGGCACCCCCGGTCATTCGAATTTCAGCGAGCCAAAACGACGAAGACTGGGTGTTTTGCGTACAAGACAACGGCATCGGCATTGAGTCGGTTTACTTCGAAAAAATCTTCGCGCTCTTTCAGCGCCTCCACACCCGCGATGAATACCCGGGCACCGGCATCGGGTTGGCGTTGTGTCAAAAGATCATCGAGCGGCACCGCGGCCGTATCTGGGTCGAGTCGAACGTGGGCCATGGTACGATCTTCTTTTTCACGCTGCCGAAGAGCTCAGGGGTCGATGCGCGATGAATGAACAGCGCCTCAAACGCACCGTTGAAATTTTGCTCGTCGAAGACAGCCCGACAGATCGGCTGATGACGCTGAGAGCCATCCAAGAATCGCGAATTCTCACGACGATGCACTCGGTCGAAAACGGTGTCGACGCGATGGCTTTTCTTCGGCGCGAGGGCCGTTTCATCGACGCGCCCCGGCCAGACTTGGTGCTCCTCGACCTGAATCTCCCCAAGATGGACGGTCGCGAGGTGCTGGCGCAGGTCAAGGCCGACCGGCAACTTCGGTTCATCCCCATCATCGTTTTGAGCACGTCGAAGGCCGATGAAGATGTGCTGAATGCCTACAGCGAGTACGTCAACGGCTACATTACGAAGCCGGTTGATCTGGCGCAGTTCGGTCACGCCTTGAGCAGCCTGGGCAACTATTGGTTCGAAGTCGTGACGCTCCCCTCGACGGGCGCGGTCGAACGTCTGAGCCTGCTGCGCAAAGACGTCTCGACGTCTCACATGCCAGTACCGGGCGGGCGCACCCGGGTGCTGCTGGTCGAAGACAGTCAAACCGATGCGTTGTTGGTGACCCACGCGCTCACTTCATCAACGACGATGAAGTTCGAGGTGAGGCACGTTCACCGTCTCTCTGAGGCCAAACCGCTGCTCGAGACAGAATACTTCGATGTGGTGCTCACCGACTTGTCGCTGCCTGACAGCCGAGGCCTCGAGACCTACAATCGCATTCAGAGTTTCGCGCGAGCCGTGCCCGTGGTGGTGCTCACCGGTGTCGAGGACGAGGAGACCGGTCTCAAGGCGCTTCGATTGGGCGCGCAAGAATACCTGCTCAAGGGCGAACACAGTGGGCCTGGCCTGGCGCGCGCCATTCGCTATGCGATCGACCGAAAGAACACCCAGGCGCAGCTGTTGCAGTCGCAACGGCTCGAAGCGGTAGGGCAGCTGTCTGGCGGCATGGCCCATGACTTCAACAACCTCTTGACGGTCGTTCAGGCAAACAGCTCGCTCATCGAGTCGATTGACGCGTCGGCCGAAGTGCACGAATTGGCGGCAGAGATTCGGCAAGCCGCCGAGCGCGGAGCCGCCCTCACCCGGCAGCTGTTGGCCTTCAGCCGAAAGCAGGTCATGCAGCCGCGGGTCGTCGACCTCAACGAAGTCGTCACGACCTCGGCCAAAATGCTGCGGCGCATCATCGGTAACGTCAAAATCGAGCTTCACCTCAAGAGTGGCATGCCCGCGATCGAAGCTGATGTTGGCATGCTCGAGCAGGTGCTGATGAACCTCGCCGTCAACGCGCGTGATGCGATGCCCGAAGGCGGCAAGCTCAGGCTCGAGACAGACCATCGACGCATCGCGCCCGAAGAAGTCAATCACCTCAACCCGCGGGCCTACGCTGGTGAATTCGTCTCGCTCTCTGTGCGCGATACCGGGTCGGGTATTCCGGCTGAGATTCTCGAGAAAATCTGGGAGCCGTTTTTCACCACCAAAGGCACCCAGAAGGGCACCGGGCTCGGGTTGTCGACCGTGATCGGCATCGTCGAGCAGCACCGTGGGTGGGTGACCGTGAGCAGCGCCGTCGGCGCTGGTACGGTGTTCGACATCGTCTTGCCGGTGACGGGCCAGGCGCAGGCCCCCGTCGTGCTCGAGAACAAATCGCCAGCCAGGAAGTTTGCCACCGGCGCGAAGACCGTGCTCGTGGTCGACGATGAGAACGCCGTGCAGGCGCTCGTTCATCGCGTCTTGACCCGTGCGGGTTACACCGTCTTACGAGCCAGCTCGGCTGAAGAGGGGCTTGCCGTTTGGCTCGAAGAAAAGGGCAAGATTGACTTGGTGTTGACCGACATCACGATGCCCGGAGGCATGACGGGCTTGGCGCTCGCCCGCCGGCTCCGCGAGCGTGACCCCGCCGTTCGAGTTCTCTTTACCAGCGGCTTCTTCGAAGAAGCATTGGGTGCCGAGCACGGCCTGGTGCCGGGCGCGAACTTTTTGGAGAAGCCCTACAGCACCTCCGACCTGCTCAGGGTGGTTGCCAAGGTGCTCGAATAGCAGCACCGTCGAACACTGGGGTGCCACGGTCAACCGTAGACAGCACCGACCGGCTCTTCTACACCCCGCGCCCATGAGCACTGATCGCGTAGACAAGTCGTGGAAGTCGAAGGGCCTGGGCGGGTACAGCAACGACGCCATTCTCAACACCCTGCGGCACTATGGGGTGACCGTCGACGAGACGGCCTTTCGCGACATCGCCAAAGACTCGACGCCCCTGCACATCGCCGGAGCGTGGAAGCCCAGCTGGAAGGGGACCGGTCAGTTTCAGCAGTTTCCCTATGCCGCGGCCGAGGAGCTGCTGACTCGGTATTTCCCCGACCGGTTGACGCCATTTCAGCTCGCGCAGACGGTGATCGCCGCGATTCTGCGTGCCAGCGCGGTGATGGGCGGCCAGCCCGACGTCAGCGCCGATGTCTTTGCCGAGTTCGAGGCCAAGAAGGCGACGTTGCCGGCGCCGGGTGAGCAGCGAAACCTGTTCAATTCAGAGCTGATCGGCTTTCTCGAGCGCTTTCAACAGCCGTTCAACAGCTTGCCCAAAGACCTCGCCAAGGCAGGTCACCGCGAGCTGGCGATGAAGTTCGCGGGCCTGCACGAAGGCATCTTCCCCGACCGGGTTGGCGCAGTGACGGCGCTGGTGCGCGCGGTCACCGACGATCGAGAAGCGGCGGTCAAAGAGCTCGTCGCGCTTGGCGCAGACACCTCGCGCGATGTCTTCGCCCGCCACGCCGCGGTCGACGCCCTCTATCAAGCCGAAGCGTGGGACGCCCTCAAGCCCCTCGGCTTGAAGCTCTTCGATGCGTGCGCCGAGGGCAAGCAATGGCCCGTCGCCGATTCGATCGCCCACATGCTCGCCTCGGCGATGCAGAAGTCGGGGGCCTCAGACAAGGTGTACGCAGAAGAAGTGATGAAGCGCTTTACGCTCGCCCACCAGCACGTCGGAGGGCACGGTCATGGCCACTGAAGAGCGCGTCGACAAGAATTGGCAGCAACGCGAGCTCGATCAGTTCTCGACCAACGCGATTCTCGGCACCCTCGCGCACTACGGCGTACAGACCGACGAGAAGGCGTTCATCGAGCTGGCCCAGTCGGAGTACCCCATCGGCATCGCCCACCGCTGGCACGAGGGGTGGAAAGGCAAAGGCCAGTTTCTCAAGTTCCCCGTCGCGGCGGCGGAGGAGCTGTGGCACCGGTTGTTGCCTGGGCAGGTCGCTCCGGTCGACATCGCGCTGGCGGTGATCAACCTGCTCAAGACGTTGGACGGCGTGCTCGGCAAGAAGAAAGACGAGGGCATGCTCGAGACCCGGTTCAAGGTCGTCGAAAACTACGTCGCGAAGGTGCCCCCCGCGTCGGCCGATTCGACCAGGCGTGACGCGTTCGAGGTCGAGGTCATGTACGCCATGGGTGATGAGTGGGCGCAGGTGCTCGACGCGATGGGCGCGGCGCTGGCAAAGCAGGGCGAGCGGGCCCACGCTGAGCGGTTGACCACCATCGAAGAAGCCCTTTTCCCCGTGCGGGCGGGTACGGCGCGGGCCTTGATGCGTGCCGCGGCGGGCGAGAACGCCGAGGCGAAGACCGAGCTCGATCGGTTGGCGGCTGACGCGACCAAACCGGCCGATGTGCACATCGCGGTCGTCGATGCGTACATCGACCTGAGCTACCACGCAGAGGCGAAGGGGCTTTTGCTCAAGCTGTTGGCAGAGGCGTCGACGCAACGAGCGCTGGAGCGGTTGTCGAACCTCGTCGACCGGGTCTCGCGCCTGGCTCCGCTGCTGCCGAAAGAAGAAGGCCGCGAGCTGGCGAAGGCCTTCGAGGCAGCGTTTACGGCGTTGAAGGAGTAGGCACCACCCATGAGCGTCCTCTTCAGCCTGTTGACGTTGGTGTCTGCCGCGACCGACCCGTGTGATTCTCCGCGCATTCGCGACCCTGGCGCGTTGTCGATGGCGATGACCCAAGACCGCCAGGTGGCCCAGGCCTTTCAAAAGGCAGCCACCGCGTGTGTCAAAGACACCGAAGCCTGTGATCAGGCGCGCCTCGAGTGCGGCACGCTGCTCGCCGCGGCGCTCAAGGGGCAGATCAGCTTCGACGAGGGCGCGTGGCTGCGCGACATGCTGTTGCCCTACCTCGGCAAGGTCTACCCGCTCACCACCCAATTCGCCGCGACCGGCCAGGCCAACGACACCTCGTGCGCGGGAGAGCCCGCGCTGCTCACCTCGGCAGCCACTCGACGTTTGGCTCAGGCGGGCAAGCGACAGGCGATCTTCGACGAGTACCCGAAGTACGCCGCGTGGGTGAATTCGGCCTACGCCAAGTGCCGCGAGCAGGCGGGCATCGACCAGCAGAAGGCGTTCGTGACCCGGTCTGAGGCCGAGAAGCTCGCCGCCGCCGCGGCCGCCGCCAAGCTGGCCGAAGAGCTTCGCCAGAAGAACGAAGACGAGGCGCGAAAGAAGCTCGAGCTCGAAGCGAAGCTCAAGGCCGACGCGCAGCTCAAGGCCGCCGAGGAGGCACGGGCCCGGGCCAAAGCGCAAGCCGACGCCACCGCGCAGGCCGAACAGGCCAAGAAAGACGCAGCGAAGCAGGTGGCGCAAGCTCAAGAAGACAGGCTCGTTCAAGATCGTGAGGGCAAGCTCACCCAGGCCAAGTCGCAGAAGAGCCTGATCATCGCCGACGCGAAGGCCGAGCTCGATCGAGCGACCGACGAGTCGAACGCGAAGCACAAGCTGGCGATGACCGCGCTCGACGAACGCAGCCCGGCGGCGGCACAGCTGGCCTCCGACGCGGCGAACGCCGAGAAGGCCCGACTCGCGGCGGCGCAGCGCCTGGCTGATGCCAAAGTGAAGGCCGATCGCATCGAGGTTGATGAGAGCAGCCAGCGATCACGCGGTTCATTGGGCATTCAAGGGGCGGCAGGCTACGGCGCGTTGTCAGGCGTCGACGGCTCGACCGCTGGGCTGTTGCTTGGGGTTCAGGCGGGTGTGCACTTCGGCTTCTGGGGTACCGCTCCGTCAGACGGCATGGCCAGCGGGCTCGAAGTGCGAGTGAACGCGCGGTACTTGACCCAAGCGGGAGGCCCCGGCGTACAACGCGGGTTCGATGCGCGGGCGATGGTTCGCTGGTTCTTCGGCCCGGTCGGCGTCGGGGCGGCCTTCGAGTACCGCCTCTTCGATTCGACGCTCGGCGCCACTGCGCACACGTTCTCGGGGCCAGGGTTGGGGCCGTCGGTGGGTGTGGCGTTCATCGACACTCCGACGTGGCGGGTGATGGCAAACCTCAGCTGGTTGCCCCTGCTGGCCGCAGACCTGCTGCGCTTCGTCGGTGACTTCGAAGTGTCGTGGAAGTTTCTGGTCTTCGGCGTCGCGGGAGGCGTGCAGACCGACCCGACGGTGCTGCGCAGCGGCTTCTTCATCACCGGCCTCGCGGGCGTTCGCCTGGGGTGGTGAGGCCGGGGCCCTTTACTTCGCCGAAGCCCAGTCGGCCGGGTACGTCACGTAGAAAACCCGGGTGCGGTTGGGCGTGCCGAAGATGATGTTGCTGCCCTTGGGCACGTACAGCACATCGCCCGCTTTGCCCTCGACGACTCGGCCGTCGATGGTGATGTGCAGAACGCCCTCGAGCACGTAGTCGATCTCGTCGTACCCAAGTCGCCAGGGGAAGGCGTCGGCCTGGCCGAAGCTCATGAAGCCGGCGGTCATCGGTGAGCCCTGCTGACGGGTGATCACGTCAACGAGGCCCACATTGCGCCCGGGGCCCGCGGCGGTGAAGTGACCGAGTGCAATGCTGGGCCCTCGAACGACCACCACGCCAGACGGGTCGGTGGCCCGCTCGCAGCTGCCAGGGTCTCCCGAGGTGGCTGCACGAGAGATGCGGAGGCCGAGCTCCTGCGCCTTCGACCAAGCGTCAGGCGTGACCACGGTCGTCGCGGGCGGAGCGGTGAGCTCTCTGACTCCGCGCTCGAACGCCGCGGCGACCACCTCGGCGGTGATCAGCTGCTTGCTGGGAGGCGCTCGGGTCGACATCGCCCGGCGTTATACCCGGGTCACGCGCCGACGCCGCGCTTCTTCATCAGCTCGATCACCGGCTGAACGCCCCCGGTGAAGCTGGCGCCGATGCCGCCGCCGGCCTCGTGTTTGCGGCCTTGCCAGACGATCTCGGCTT
>JANLPS010000512.1:0-3899 GCA_031367385.1 Archangium sp.
GGCGATTCATTGGGCCGGGAGGCACGGGCCCAAGGTCAAAAAGCTCCCAATGTTTAAGAAACGCCGTGCGTCAAACCGCTGAAATCGATCGTGCACCCCGCTGGGCCTCTCAGACGGCCACCCGCTGCCGCCGGCGTCAGACGCTGCGTTTCAAGGAGCGCGTGAGCCCCTGAGACGAGCTCGCGCCGCGCGCAGGAGCATCAACAGACACCACAGAGTGGTGAGCGAGCCTTGCGACGTCGGCGAACAGCCGCAGCCAATGCTCAGCGCGCGTGGGGTGGTGGTCGCACCTTCGAGCCCGAGCCCCCCCGCATCGGCGAACCCGCCATCTGGAGCACGTTCGCCTGGTGCTCCGGCGTCTGGGGCGCCTGCATTCGAGGCCCCCGCATCTGGGGCGCCCGCGTCGGGGGCCCCTGCCATCGAAGCCCCTGCGTCTGGAGTGCCCGCGTCTGAGGCACCTGCCATGAAAGCCCCTGCGTCAGGTGCTCCTGCGTCGGGGGAGCCTGCGTCGGGGGAGCCTGCGTCGAGGGAGCCTGCGTCAGGTGCTCCTGCGTCGGGCGCGCCTGCGTCGACGGTGAAGCCCGAGCAATTCGGGAGATCTTCGATGATCGCGAGGTTGTTGACGAATCCGCCTCCGAGAGCGAGGCCCCCCCCGCCGCAGGGTGCAGCGAGGGCGAGCACCGCTCCGCCGAGGCTCGGGTTCCACGCGGTCAGAGAACCAGTGGTCGAGTCGACCGCGGCGGCCCTGAGCCGGGAGACGGCGCCGTTCGCCGTTGTAAAAGCGCCGCCGAGATACACCGAAGTGCCCACGACGGCCATCGCGCTCGCCTCAGCGCTCAGGTCTGGGTTCCACCCGGTTGGAGTGCCTGTGATGGAGTCGAAGGCCGCTGCGCGGTTTCGCAAGGTGCCTCCGCCGCTCACAGACGTGAACGGGCCGCTCAGATAGACGGCGTTGTTTGCGTACGCCACGCTGCTGCCCGTGCCGTTGAGCCCCGCTGACCAGGCGGTCGGCAGGCCGCTGATTGGGTCGAGCATCGCCGCTCCAGACCGAGGTTGGCTGGTGGCCGTCGAGAAGTACCCCGTTGCGACGACCGCGGTCGGGGTGATGGCGAGGCCGTTCACGCCTCCATTGAAGTCGGGGTTGAAAGAGGTCGCGACGCCCGTCGAGAGGTCGAAGGCCGCGGCTCGATTGCGCGTCACGCCTCCGTTCACCTTCGAGAAGTTTCCTCCGACGTAGAGCGTGCCTGGCCCGGCGATGATGGCACTGGCGGGGCCGTCGAGGTTTGGGTTCCACGCGGTGAGGGCCGCGGTGACGGCATCGAAGGCCGCGGCGCGGTTTCTCGTCATGCCGTTGGCCTGCGTGAACGACCCCACGGCGTACACGGTGCCGCCGACGACCGTAAGGCCGGCGACGCTGGAGTCGAAGACGGGGCTCCACGAGAGGAGAGCCCCGGTGCTGCTCACCGCCAGCGCGCCGGTTCGCGGGGTGACCGCGCGAGAGGTGAAGGCGCCGCCGATCAGCACCTCGCTGCCGGCGATGGTCAGGCTGTTGACCTGGTCGTTCAGCTCTGGGGCCCATGACGTGGCGACACCGGTGACTGCGTCGACCGAGGCCGCGAAGGAGCGCGGCATGCCTCCATTGAGGGCGTTGAACTTACCGCCCAGGTACACGACGCCCCCTGAAATCGCGATGGCGTCAGGGCCTCCCAACGAGAACGCGAAGCCTGGGTCCCACGGTAAGAGTGAACCGGTGGTGCTGTCGACCGCCGCCGCACCGTATCGAGTCACCCCGTTGACCTGGCTGAGCAAGTACCCGACGAAGTACACCGTCGTGCCCGACACCGCGAAGGCGCGGGGTGCGTTGTTGGGGTTGGGGTTCCACGCGGTGGGTACACCGGTGGTGGCGCTGACCGCGGCCGCCTGAGATCGAGCCACCCCTTTGACTTGGCTGAAGAAGCCGCCCAGGTAGACGGTGGAGCCCGAGATGGCCATGGCGTAGACGGTGTTGTTGGGGTCTGGGCGCCAGGCCGTGGCGAGGCCCGTCGTGCTGTCGACCGCCGCAGCGTTCGAGCGCGGTGAGCCATTGGCCGCGGTGAAGCTGCCGGCGAGATAGACGGTGGCTCCGACGGGAGCGATCTCCCACACGACGGGGGTCGGCGAGAGGTTGGGGTTCCACGAGGTCAGTGCTCCCGTGGCGTCGAGGGCCGCCGCGCCCAGCCTGGTCGCGCCGTTGATCAAGGCGAAGAAACCGCCGACGTAGACGGTGCCTGCCCCGACCGCGATGCAGTTGACCAACGCATCGGCGCTCGGCGCCCAGGCCCAGTCGACACCGCGGTCGGGCAATAGGTGCGCGAGTCTGAGCCTGGGGAGCCCGCCGACCGAGGTGAAGTCTCCGGCCAAGTAGAAGCCGCCGGCCCCATCGGCCGCGACATCAGAGACAGCCCCCGTCACGAGCGGGGAGTCGGCGTCGGCCAAGCCGCCGGAGCTGGTCGTGCTTGCGAACAGGCCGCCCGAGGCGACGCCGACGCTCGTGAACGAGCCACCGACGTAATAGACGCCATTCGAGAAGGCCAAGGCGTTCACGCCTCCGGTCAACGAGACTGTTCCGAGTGGCCCAACGGCGAGACGAGAGACGGTGAATTGGCCCTCGTTTGATTCGGTGGCCGCACCGAGCCCATCGACGCTCCGCACCCGATAGAAATAGGTGCCCGCGGCGAGGTGGGTGATCGTTCGGCTGTGCCGCAGGCCGACGGGCACCCCGCCCATCGCCACCGATTGACGCGGGTAGCCGGCGAATGTCGACGCAGAGGTGGTGCCGAGCGCCACTTCGGTCGAGGCGGAGATGTCGGTCGACCAGCCGAAGGTCACTTGTTGCTCAGCGACGCTGACCTGGGGTGCCTGGGTGATCGTGACCCCGAGACTGAGCGAGATCAGGCTCGCGGCGACGGCGGTGAACACAGGCGCAGATCATTGCTCGCAGGGTTCATTTCGACCAACTCCGCGCGCAAAAGAAGTGACCACACAGCCCCCTACACGCGGCGCCGTGAGCGCAGGGAGCGTCGCGTCAGGCCCCAGGCCAGCACCGAGAGAAGAATCGGAGAAGGCCAACCACCCGTTTCGCCACAGTTACAGCCCACGGAGAGCTTGGCCGGGACGCCGGTTTGCCCCACTGTGCCGCCCCCATCGGGAGCGCCTCCAGCGGGTGTGCCGCCATCGATTGTGCCGCCGGCCGTCGTTCCACCATCGGTTGCGCCGCCATCGGTCGTTCCACCGTCGGGAGCGCCGCCGTCGATGCTGCCGCCATCGGTTGCTCCACCGCCGGGTGCGCCGCCATCGGGCGCGAGCGCCGCAGGGAGAATTCGACGAGCTCTCGCTTGATACCCCATCACCGCCGGGTCGAAGTCGAAGCGCTCATACGTCACCAGCACCTCGCCGCCCGGCCCAGCGGTGACGTGGGGCGCGTTCTCAGGGTCGACCGACGCCGCGACCGCGAACGGAGCGCCAACCCTGCCATCGCTCGCGAGGCGCACGCCCCACACGTCATTGTCTCGCTCCCAGACCACGACGAAGCCGGTGCCGTCGAACGCCGCGCTCGGTTTGACGTTGTCTCCACCCGGGGGCGAGAGCCGCTGCGCCGCGCCGTCAAAGATGCCGCTGTCGGCGCTGAAGCGAACGGCGAACACGTCGCGTGTGCCCGCGTCACCGGGCTCGCTCCACACGGCGAGCACCGACGTGCCCCCGGCGACCAACGCCGGGTCGCTCTGTTTGCCGGGCCGAGCCATCGTCACGCCGAGCGGGTCGAGTACACCTGCGGCGAGCGACCACCGCGCGCCAATCAGATCATCACCACCCAGCGCCGGAGTCGTCGTCACCGCGAGGAACACGCCCTGCACCACCGC
>JANLPS010000007.1:0-29349 GCA_031367385.1 Archangium sp.
AGATAGAAGGGCTGTTTCGATCGACCGGCTCGACGCCCATCGCCGCCTGTCGCCCATCGGCGAAGACGCGCTCAGGCAAATGGCAGCTCGCACACCGGGTGTCTTGGCCCGCGCTGAGCCGGGCATCGAAGAACAGAGAAAACCCAAGCAATGCAGCGTGTTCGTCGTCACCCTTCGAGTTGCCCAAGGCGGCTGGGAGCGTCGCGGGTAGCTCCATCGACTCGAGCTCGCCGCACATGGTCGGATCGAGGGCAGCCGTGATTCGACACGGCGCTCCACACCCGATGAGAACCATCGCGAGGCCCAGCACTTTTCGCATTCGCGGGCACCCTATCGTGTGATCGCTCGATGCCGATAGTGGCAACCCCAGGAAATCTTTGGTGTCATGAGCCCACATGCGCCCATGGTCGTTGCCGCAGCGGTTCGGCTTTCGAGTTCTCCTGTTATTTCTGCTGTTTCGGTACGACCTCCCCTCACCGCTGAATCGGCTCCCGGGGTGGGACATGTACTTCGAGGTGTGGAATTGGCTCGCACTTCAGCTTGGGCGCGCGCTCCAACTCGAAGTGCCTGTTCACGGGCCGACCGGCAGTGGTGATGCGCTCATCAGCTGGCTCGTCGCCGCCGGTTCGCTCATCGCGGCGGTGTTGGGCGCTGTGATTTGGTCGCTGATTCAGCGCGCGCCAACCCGCCACGACAAGCTGGTCGATTTTCTTCAGCTCTACATTCGCGTGTTCTTGTTCTCGATCTTGCTCTCGTACGGCCTTGTGAAGGTGTTGGCGCTCCAATTTCCCGCGCCGACCGAAGACCGCCTGCTCTCGACCTATGGAGAGTCTTCTCCGATGGGCCTGATGTGGACCTTCATGGGGGCCTCGAAGCCGTATCAGATCTTCGCGGGCGTTCTCGAGGTGGCAGCCGCTGCCCTATTGCTGACCCGGCGCACCACGACCCTCGGGGGCCTGTTGGTGTGCGGAGTCATGGGAAACGTGTTCTTGATGAACCTTTGTTACGACGTGCCGGTCAAGCTCGACTCCGCACAGTTGCTCTTGATGGGCATGGTGCTGGTGACCCTCGATGCCCCTCGATTGATTTCAATGCTGGTGCTCAACCGCCCGGTGCCCGCGGCTGATCAATCGTTCACCTGGTGGTCAACCGGTCGCTGGCGCCTGGCGCGCTCTGCGCTCTGCGTGGTGGTGTTCGGGTTCGCCTTCTACGAGCAGGTCAGCCCCGTCATCGCCGGAGAGACCTCCGAGCCGCCCGCCGATCCACTCTCCGCCGCGGGCGTGTACGAGGTGACCTCGAGCGAGGGCATCTCAGGTCTTCGCAAGTTGAGCTTCAGCCGATGGTGGGCGAAGGTCTACCCACTCGAGGGCGAGGTCACCCGGCTGCGAAACACCGAGAAGAGCGACGAGCACCGGCTGATCTTTTCAGAAGTGCCTGGCGAGCCCCCGAACTCCGCCAACCTGGTGATCGCCAACGATGGTCAGCCCGGCGAATACATCTTCACTGGAACGTGGAATGACGCCCCGGTTTTGATCAGAGCGAAAAAACGCAGCGCTCCCCCGGCATTGCTGCTCACCCGTGGGTTTCATTGGGTCTCCGAAGCGCCCTTCAATCGGTAACTGCGAGTGACAGCTGCTGGTTGCATTGCGCGGTCAAAGAGCCCGGTGCTACAGCCAGCTGATGCGTCTGCCTTGGAGGTCACTGAGTCTGGCTGTACTCGTGCTCTCCGCGTGCAAGGGCACCATCGGCGCCAGCTCGAGCGACGGCACCGGTGGAGGCCCGGGCATCATCAGCGACGGTGACGGCGGCGTTCTGAGCGACGCCGGCACTGGCGGCCCGACCTCGGTCGACCCCGGCGAACTGCCGATGCAGATGCCGGGCACCGTCACCGGCACGCCGACCTCGCCGCAGAGCGAAGACGGCACCGCCTTCGGAGGCCCCGCCGCTCCGCTGATGCAGGGCGTGGAGGTCGTCGCCAATCGCGACAGCGCCACCATCGTCGTGCCCGCCGTCGCTGGCGCCTCTGATTTTCGCGTCTTTCGCCTGCCCGCAGGCGCGAAGGTGAGCACCGTCGATGGGGCCGAACAGGTCGAGGGCACCGTCATTCACTGCGCCGGCTACCAGCAGCACAACGACAAATACACCGGCACCAGCGAGCTGCTTCGGGTCATCGAAGTGACCAACTTGAGCGGCCCCACCGACCTGGTCGTCGAGGCGATCGGCACCCCGTGCCCATTCGTGGGGCATCTCGCGCTCACCCACCGCGATATTCAGGTGACCATCGACGAATTGCCCGTCGCCGATCGAATCAAGTTCTCGTTCTTCACCGAGGCCGAGCTTCGCGCGCGGTATGGCAGCCTAATTCTGAATGGCCATGGCATGGGCCCGACGTTCGGTACGCAGGGGTCGACGACTCCGCCCAAAGTGCTCGCCCGTACCACGCTGCACGTGACGCCCATCGGCTACGGCACGCCGCGCACGACTGATTTTTTCGAAGACTTCGACGGCACGTCGGGGCCGATTGCGCTGATTGGGCCGATGCCTGACGTGGGCCGCGCGTACCACGCCGGTCGCCACCTCGGTAACTCGAAGTGGGACTACTACGTCTTCAATGATCACCTCGCGATGGCCGACCTCTGGGTCGATCGCGGCCTGCTTCACGTGACCCAACCCGATTGGATTCAAGACGTCTTCGCCACCACGGTCGGCGTGCCCCGGCGTGCCGCGCAGCTCTCGACCAGCGGCTACTTGCACGTGACCTTCGAGGTCGCTTCAAACGCCACCTCGCGCCGATATTGGTGGCTCGGCCTGTGCGGCGCCGAAGAGAAGGGCAAGACCTTCGACGCCGATAATCACTTCACCGGCCGCCTGGTACAGACCTCGTTCTTCTACCAACCCGACGGCCGCAACGTCTCAATCGACGGGTGGAACTGTCTGCAGATCTTCCCCCGCGACGGCTCGCCGTTCAGCATCGCGCCGAACAACAAGCGCTCCGAGACCGACGTTCGGGTGATGATCAACAAAGCCGGCGCGGCCGAGCGTGAGAGCGTGGTCAACCTCTCGCCTCCCCAGTACCCGGCCAGCTCAGCCACGCCGAGCTGGTTTCGGCAGATCGATTCGGCCGGCAAGATGGTCGCTCCGATTCTCGATGATCAGCTGCGCATCGCGCCCCGCACCCGCTTCGATGTCTACATTCGGCGCGACCGGGTCGTGCTCTTCGCGAACGGCGGGCAACGGCTGTGCAATGACTTCTCGAAGTACCCGCTCACCATGGCCGAAGCCGGAGTCGCCTACGGGCAGGTGCTCTACCACACGGCAGCAGAGCGCCTCGAGTTCTCGCGCAGCTTCAACGACCGCACCGGGCAGCGGTACTACCTCGAGAACGCGCCCTACGCCGATGAACGCGAGTGGGACAACGTCGGCTTCGAAGAGAACGTCGGCGCGCCCACCACCTTCGATGCGTCGAAGTGTTTTCAGGCGCCCTGAGTCACGGTCGTCTCGAGCTGGAGCGACCGTCGCGCACGAGGCCAGACACAAGAGCACCAGCGATATTCGAGAGCGCATGGCGCGTTGTACGGCGCGCCAGCTGTTCTCTTTCGCGACTTGGGGCTCACTTCGCGGCCTGACTTGAGTTCAACCAGCCTTCGATCAGCTCGCGAACCGCCGCGCGCGGAGCAGGGTGGGTACAGGCCCCCGCGTCCCACGTGCCGCCGAGCTTTTTCTTCACGGCCCGAAACCACTGGGGAAACTCGAAGAAATCAGTCAGCGGCGGCAGCTCGAGTTGATTGCGATCGGTGCCCCGAGAGGTCACCACCGTCTCGGTCCATGACTGGCCGAGCGATTCGCTCACCCGCAGCTTGAACCAGGGCTCGATGTCGAAGCTCACGTACATTGCCGCAGACAAGGTGGTTTGGTCGCGTTGACCCAACGACGACCACTGCCAGGCCAACGGCCGCTTGAGCGGTGGCAACTTCAACGCGTTGATCAACCGGTCACGGGCTGCCGGCCCCGGGCGCTCGGCTGCCACGTTCTCGAGGAGGTCTCGCAGCTGTGCCAAGGCGGGGCTCTTTCGTCGCTTCACCAGCCACCGGAGCGTGTCGAGCTCGGGGCCTCGCGTCTGAATCACCCGCTCGACGTGCGGCAACACCACATCGAGCGCGTCGGGGGTCGCCGCCTCGAGCAGCACCGACACGAAGGCCCGAAATGAATTCCAATCGAGCTCGGCGCTGGCGACCATGGCGGTCACCACCGTGACGAAGAGCGGGTCTTTGGCGAACAGACGCACGCGCTCGTCGACCGCGCCGTTCATCAGCAGGCGCATCTTGCGAAACATCTCGCCCACTGACGCACGGCGTACATCGCTCGGCAGTGCCAAGGTCACCACGGTCTCAGGCCACCGCGGGTGCTTCTTCAGCTCGGCTTCGTAGAGGTCGAAATACGACTCGTTCAACCGCCTGCCCACCGCACGCGCCGTGTGCCCGTCGGTCATCGCCGCAGCCATGGCCTTCGCGACCAGGCGTCGATCGAGACCCTCGGGGAGCCCGCCCCAGAGGGCCCACATGCGCGGGTCTGCTTTCGGCGACAGAAATGCTTCGAGAATCGAGGTCGCCCTCTGAACCGAAACGACTGCCATCGGGTTACGCCGCCACCGGCGCTGATTCGACCTCGAGGCTCTTTCGCACCGACGGGCGCTCTTTGAGCCGCGCGTGGTACTCGGCCAGCTTCGGCCAGGCCGTCAGGTCGCCTTTGAGCACTGGTGAGACCAACCAGGTGTTGAGCACGTAGAACCCGTAGGCGTCGGCCACGCTGAAGGCGTCACCCATGAGGTACGGCTTGTCTGCGAGCATCTTCGAGAAGACCTCGAGGCGAACGGCCAACCGGTTCTGACGCCAGGCAGACTTGAACTCGTCGTTGGCGGTGGGTTGAAAGAGCGGCGAAAAGCCCTTGTGAAGCTCGGTCGCTATGAAGTTCAAGGTCTCTTGCAGTCGCACCCGCCCCATCGTGCCGTTCGGCGGCGCCAGGTTCGCTGCCGGTCTCGAGTCGGCCAAGAACTGCAGAATCACTGAGCATTCGGTGATCAGCTCGCCGCTCTCGAGCTCGAGCGCAGGCACGTAGCCCTTCGGGTTCTTGCCGACGTAGCTCTCGCCACCTTGGGTCTTCTTGCCGGCTTTGAGGTCGATTCGATCGAGGGTGAAGGGCTCACCCAACTCGCGCAGCACGATCTGTGGAGCGATCGAGCACGCACCGGGCACGTAATAGAGTTTCATACAGGCTGAATACCAACCCGCTTCAACCGGGCCTTGAGAAAAGTGTTTCAGGACCCGTGGCGCAGCGACTTGAGCAGAATCACCAGAAACTTCGGGTCGTTGATCAAATAGCGACGCCACAGCCGCCGTGGTTCTTGGCCCAGCCGGTAGAGCCACTCCAAGCCCGTCTTGCGCATCAACGCCGGAGCGCGCTTCACGGTACCCGCGATGAAGTCGAGGCTCGCGCCTATGCCCAGCAGCACCGCTGGCTTCACCCGGTCAGCGATCGCGGCGATCAGCAGCTCCTGCTTCGGAGCCCCCAAGGCCATCAAGATCAAGTCTGGTTTCTGCTCGGCGAGCTGTGACGCAATCGAGTCGATCTGCTCGGTGTTTGCCAGGCTCACCATCGGCGCGGCAGTGAAGATCACCTGCGTGTTCCACTTCTCTCGGGCCACGGCAGCAGCCTTGTCGGCGACGCCAGGGCCCGCTCCGAAGAATGCGACCCGCCACTTTCTTTGCCCCGCCAGCTCGAGCAACGGGCCCACCAGATCAGACCCCGCCACCCGCTCTGGCAACGGAGTGCCCATCAACCGCGACCCCCACACGATCGGCATGCCATCGGCCAGCGACAGGCTCGCGTTCGAATAGGCCTGCGCGAACTCGGGGTTGTCTTCAGCCGTGACCACGTGGTCGATGTTCGGCGTGAAGACGTAGCCGCCGCGCTTCGCCTCGACCAGGGCCTCGATCGCCGAGAGCGCTTGGCTGAACGACACCACGTCGACTGGCACTTTGCCCAGCTGGAGACGCATGGTCTGGATATAGCGTGGTAGGTCTCCCGCGCATGGCACGATCTTCTCTTCGCCAAAAACTCTCACCCAACGCGCTGGCAGCTCGGGCAGGAGACGTGTTGCCTGATCTGGCCTTGAAGCCGCTCGTGGGAAAGGTGCTCAGCGGCTTCGGCGTGTCGCTGTGCCTGCACCGCGTTGGTGACCACCGCCCGACCGACTGGCAGCCCGGTCTGAACATCACGATCAATACGCTCGATGCGCTGGTCGAGCTGTTGCTCGGTGCCCGGCCCGCCTCGAAAGAGCGCTGGCTCACCTTGTCTTTCGATGACGGCTACGCCGACGCGGCTGACTACATCGCCACACGTGCACCGCTTTTTCCGACCGTGGAGTTCACCTTCTTCGTGTGCCCCGAGAAGCTCGAAAAACGCGCCGGCTTTCGGTGGGACGCGGCCGAGATGGCGATGCGAAACGGCACTCCGCCCGAGACGGCGAAAGGCCTGCTCGACGCTCCGGTCGACCCGGCTTCAGAGAACGCCCGGGCCGATTTGAAGCCCTTGGCCGACGCCCCCGACTTCGCGTTGGCGACCCTCGAGCAGGTCGAGGCCCTCGCCGCCGTGCCCAATGTGCGCATCGGCAACCACACGAATTTGCACCTGAATGCCGGCACCCTGAGCGACGGCGAAGCTCGAAATGAATATCTCCGCTCGACCGAGACTTTCACTCGGCTCTTCGGGCCTGCAGGGCAATTCGCCTTTCCCTTTGGCACGCCGCGCTATCAATTCAACGAGCGCCACGTCGAGATGTTGCGGTCGCTGGGGTCATTCGAAATCTGGTCGACCGAGCCCCGGCCGTACCGGCTCGACGAGCGAAGGCCCGGCGCCGTGTTGCCGCGGTTTCCCGTCAATGGGCGACAAAGTGCCAAGGCCATCGCGGGGTGGATCGCCGGTCGCGCCGTGAACCACCGGCTGCGCGGGTCGAAATACGCGTTTTGAACCGCCGAGTCCTTTGCTGATACGGTCGCTGCCTCGATGGGTTTGGCGGTTCGGGTTGGTCTCGGGGTCCTGGCAGTCATGGGCGTTTTGGGTTGCTCCAAAGCCCCTGTCACGCCTCCAGCCGAAGTCGTCATCGTCGGCCCCGCGCCCCTGCGCCGACTGAGCAACAGCGAGTATTTGAACGCGCTCCACGACCTGTTTCCTGAAGTGAGCGCAGAGTTGCCCGCGTTGCCTGCCGAGACCGTGATCGGAGGCCTCGAGAACGACGTCGAGACGCAGCGGCCTTCAGACGTACTGATCGCGCGCTACGAAGAGATCGCGAACACCTATGCCCACGCGCTGGTCTCGAGCCCCGAGCGCTACCGTGCCTTGCTCGGGTGTGACCCCACCGCAGAAGGGTGCGCCGAGCGCTTCATCACCACGACCGGGCGACGCATCTATCGCCGGCCGCTGAACGTGGTCGAAACCGGTCGGCTGACCACTGCGTTCGCCGCGTGGCAGAAGGCGGTCGATTTTCAAGGCGCGACCCAGCTCACGTTGAGCGCGATGCTGCAGTCACCCCAGTTCATCTACCGGGCCGAGCCCCAGACGGCGACCCCTGACTTCAGTGACACCGCGCCCATCGAGCCCTATGCGATGGCCAGCCGGCTCTCGTTCTTTCTGTGGGAGAGCAGCCCCGATGAAGAGCTGCTTCGCGCCGCCGCGGCGAATGAGCTGCGCACCGCCGAGCAGATCAGCGCGCAGGCCGAGCGCATGCTCAAAGATGCCCGCGTTCAGCGCGTGTATTGGAATTTTCACCGCCAGTGGCTTGGGCTCGATCGCATTCTGCAAGACGAGCAGGCCGTGAAGACACCCGCGGTCGAAGCGCTGTGGTCGCCAGCGACGCAGGTGTCTGCCCTCGAAGAATCGAAGCAGCTCATCGCTCACGAGCTGTTCGAGAACGGCTCGCTGCGCACCTTGCTCACCAGCCGGCGGGCCTGGGTCGATGGCGAGATGGCGCGGCTCTACAACGTGCCGCCTCCGCTCGACCCGAAGCGCTGGGCCCCAGTCGAGCTCGATGGGTCGCAGCGGTCTGGGTTGCTCTCGAGGGTCGCCTTTCTCGCCGGCACTTCGCACCGCGGCGCCACCTCACCGCCGATTCGCGCGAACGCGATTCAGCTGCGCATGCTCTGCCAGTATCCCCGGCCTCCGCCTGCCGGTCTCGACACCACGCCGCCCGCTCAGCCCGCCACCGGCGCGAAGACGAATCGCGCCCTGTTCGAAGAGCGCACGGCGGCCACCCTCTGCCAGGGGTGTCACACCAGCTTGAACGGGTTGGGCTTCGGGCTCGAGCATTACAACGCGGCTGGCGTCTACCAGTCGACCGATCAAGGCCTCGCGGTCGACGCGAGCGGCAAGCTGCAAGGCACCGACATCGATCAACCCTTCGACGGAGCGATCGCCCTCGGCGAGGCGCTGAGCCAGAGCCAACAGCTGCACCTGTGCGCCACCCAGATGTGGCTGCGGTATGCCCTCGGCCGGGCCCTGGTCGATGAAGAAGGCCCTTGGCTCGCCGACGTGTCGCAGGCGTTCTTCGCGAGAAAAGGCGATGTGCGCAGCCTCCTGGTCGACATCGCGGTCAGCCCCACCTTTCGTCTGCGCCGCACCGGAGCGACCGCCCCATGAGCGTCAACCGCCGACAACTGCTCAAGGCGCTGGGCCTGGCATCGGTCTCCAGTGCGGTGCTCGGCGGCCGCCGGGCCTGGTCAGAACCCTCGGCCGCTCCCAAGCGCGTCGTCTTCTTCGTGCAGCCCCATGGCCACGTGCCCAGCGGGTGGAAGATGCCGATACCCGGGGGCCCCACCGATGCGTTCGCCGAGCGCTCGTTGCGCGACGTGCCGGCCGAAGAGTTCAGCAAAGTGCTGCGGCCGCTGTACCCGTTTCGCAACAAGCTGCTCGCCATCGAGGGCCTCGCGCACACCTCGGTGCTCGCCGACATCATCGAAGTCGGTCGCAAAGGCGGAGACGGCAACAACCACTCCCTCGGTGTCGCCGGCGTCTTGACCGGTGCCTATTCGGCGCAGCGCCTCGGCTACGCCGCCGCGGGTGGGGCCATCTCCATCGACCAGGCCCTCGCCATTCGCGGCGCCGGCGGAGGCCGCTTCAGCTCGCGCGTGTACGGCGCTGACTACACGCCCAACTCCACCGTCACCGCGTTCTCGTTCTTGGGGCCTTCGCAAGCCTCGCCGATGGTCAAAGACCCGCTGACCGCGTTTCACGACCTGGTCGGAGCGGCCCCGACCCACACCGACCGCGACGCGATGTTGCAACTGTTGCGCAGCTCGGTGCTCGACACCGTCGGCACCGAGTACCAGACGTTGGCCCCGCGCTTGAGCACCGAGGGGCGCTTGAAGCTCGATCAACACCACGCGTTGGTGCGAGATCTCGAGATGAGCTTGGCCACGTCGAGCCAGCGGCCGCTCTGCGAGCTGACCATGGCCGAGGGGCAGCCGTTGATCACCTCGTTCATGAAGCTGATTCGCATGGCCTTCTCGTGCGACTTGACCCGGGTGGCGACCTTCGTCGCGCCGGTGCCCCAGCCGCCTGAATTCGGCTACCCACCCGAGGCCAACGTGCACGCGAGCTACGCGCACTCGTCGATTCAAGGCATGACCTCGTGCGGCCAGCTCTACGACCCCAAGTCAGAGCGAGCGATGAACGACCTGGGGGCCTGGTACGCGAATCACTTTGCGACCCTGCTGGGCGAGCTCGATGCGGTCAAAGAGGGCGACGGTACGCTGCTCGACAACACCGTGGTGGTGTGGGTGACCGAGCTGGCCACGCCCACGCACCAGCACAACGACTCATGCGTGGTTCTCGCTGGTGGGGCGAAGGGCTTCTTTCGCACCGGTCGATACCTGCGCTACCCGCAGACGCTGGTCAGCCCGGTCAAAGACATGCCCCGCATCGGAGAGAGCCACAACCGGTTGTATGTGAGCGTGATGCAGGCGCTCGGGTACGACGACGTGAGCTTTGGCTTGGCCGAGACCACCGGTTCTGACGGCTCGAAGCTCTCAATGAGCGGGCCGCTGGCCGAGCTGCGCTAGACCGTCTCGAGCGTCACGGCGCCGATGAACTTGTCGGCGCCGATCACCTCGAGGGTGTTCTTGGCGTCGTCGGTGGTCGTCACGCCAAGGTGCACCACCAGCAGCGCTGCGTCGGCTGAGATGGCGATCGGCACGCCTGACTGAGCGCCCATCACCGAATCAACGCAGACCACGGCCTTGCCGCCCTTCTCGACGTGGTTCGCCATGTCGACGATCACCTTCGAGACGCTGGTCAAATCGAGATCTTCAGTCGAAAAATACCGAGCGGGCGCGCCATGCACCAGCGTGCTGACCTCGACCAGGGCCTTGGCCACGAAGCTGGCTGAAAACGAGGCCGAGGCGGGCACCACGGCGAGCGAGTTCCATTCTCCACGCAGGCAGGTGAGCAGCTGCCGATGCAGCTCTTGTTGATCAGGCGACTTGCTCATGGTTTCGGTTCTCCCTCGCGCGTCGTACGAACCCACTCATCGGGCTTTTTGACTTTGGGCCGCTGCAGCACCAACAGCACCTTCCACGCCACGTAGGCCGGAGCGAGCCCCAAGTCGAGCAGCCCTCGCAGCCCCGTCTTCGAATGCAGCCACCCGGCAAAACCGTACAGCCCAAGCCCGCTGGCCCCCAGCGAGTACATCGAAAGCGCCACCGCCCCGTGCTCGGTGAAGCCCAGCAGCGCGGTCGACGCCACCAACCCGGCCACCACCGCCCCCGCCACCCGGCTCAGCGGAGGGACCAACACGTCCATCGAGAGGTCGAGCAGCAAGGCACTTCGCGCCCTCAGCCCGTCGCGAATCAAGGGCCAGCCGTAGGTGCGCGCGATCTGCGCTCGGCCGTCTTCCCAACGGCTTCGCTGCGAGCGCGAGGCCTTCTCACCCGAGACCATTTCGCCGAGCACGAAGGCCTCGGCCGCGTAGGCCACCCTCGACCCGCGCCGGCCCAGGCGAATGCCGTACTCGAGGTCTTCGACCAGTGAAAACGCGTCGTGGGGCACGTCGCGCAGGAGCGAGGTGCGAAAGCACATGCCGTTGCCGCGCAGCCCAGTCGAGACGCGCCAGCGCTCACGCGCGTTCGAGCGAACCTGGTGAAACATCGCCAGCGCGATGCACATCAGCCGGGTTCGCCACGAGGCATTCGGGTTTCGAACACCGTAATGGGCCTGGGCGGCGACCTCTCCGGCTTCGAGCCGGGCGGCGAAGGCCGAGAGCAGGTTTGCCGAGACGACCGTGTCGGCGTCGACCACCACCACCGCGTCGGCGGCGAAGGAGTCACTCAGCGAGCGCTCGAAGGCGTGGGCCAGGGCGTACCCTTTGCCGCGCTTCTCGGCGTCGGTGCGCTCGAGCACGGTCGCACCCGCCTCACGGGCTCGGGCCGCGGTGTCATCGGTGCAGTTGTCGGCCACGACGATCACCCGCCGAAGCTCGGTAGGGTAGTCGACCGCTGACACGCTCTTCACCGTCTCGGCGATGCCCGCCGACTCATTGTGCGCGGGTATCACGAAATCGAACGTGAACCGGGTGCTCGCCGCCTTCGGTGGCTTGACCGGCCACGAGCACACCGCCATCAGGCCCAGATACCCCGCCGTCAGCAGCACCGGCACCGCGAGCAGCGCCAACACCACCTCGAGCAGGGTCGCGATCAAACCTTTTTCAACCGGCTCAAGACCTTCAAGCCCAAAGAGCGCTCGACCTGCCAAGGCTCGACGAAACAGTTTCGGCTCACGTCGCGGGCGGCGCCGATCAACAAGCCGGCTCCGAGCGCGGCGATGAAGGTGATGGCGAGAATCATGCCCACGTTCGGCTTGAGCGGCTTCTTCGGCACCGACGCCGGTCGCACCACGCTGTAGCGGTACTTGAACGCCGCCCGAGCCGTGTCTTGCTCGATGCGCGCGCCGTCGATTCGCATCATCAGCTCTTCGTACTTGGCCGCCGCGACTCGCAGATTGTTGCGCGCGTATTCGACCAACGGGTCATCGGCCAGCTCGGCGTTCGACAAGGCCGCGGTGGCACCGCTTTGAATCTGCTGGCCTCCGCGCTTGACGCCAGGCGTGCGTGGCTCGATCAACGAGTCGGGGTCTTTGCCACCTTTGCGCGCGTACTCCTGCAGCAGCTGGCTGATGTCGCCCTTGACCTGCGTAATCTGAGGCGAATCTTGCTTGAGCGCGTCGATGCGTTGGCGCGTCTCGAGCACCACCGGGTGTTGATCGGCGTACTGCACCTTTTGCTCCTGGAGCTGCGCGGTCAGCTCAGTGACCCGCCGCGAGCGAAACTCTTCGAGGTCGATCAACGCGCGCCGCTTCGAGTTGAGCAAGAACTTGAGCTGAGCGAGCTCCTGCTCGGTGGCCTGAGAGCCGGCCGTCTTCGGCTCAGGCGCCTCCTTGGCCGCCGCCGCCGCTGCTGCGAAGGCCTTGGCCGTCTCTGCCGGGCCCTTCTCTGAGGGTGACGCCGTACCAGCGCGACGCTGCTCGCGCACACGCTCGAGCTCGTGGAGCGAATCTTCAACGCTCTTTTGCACCCCGCCCGCGTGCATCTCGAGAATCGAGAGCGCCTCGCTGATCGCGGTCATCTCGGTCACGTGGCGGGTCTCGAGAAAGTTCTGCTGCGCGGTCTCGACCAGCAGGTACGCGGTCTGCGGGTCGGGCCAGTCGATCGAGATGGTCACGGTCTGCGGGTCGGTGTCGACCTTGAGGTACTTCTCGAGCGTGCCCACCATGGCGTCGATCTCATCGTCTTCGGTCAGCTTGCCCGCGAAGACCCGCATCACTGCGTCTTTCAGCTTGACCACGAGCGGCCGGGTCTCGCGCCAGCTCTTGAGCAGGTTGGTCTCTTTGATCAACGAGACCAGGTTGTTGCGGGCAAAGACGATTTCTTTCGCGGCGCGGGTGGGGTCTTCTGAGGGCAGGCTCGAGCGCGGGTTGCCCAACGCACGAATCAGTTGATTCTGGTTCGCCAGCAACCGCGACTCGGCGTGCCAGGTGCGGGGCCAGAGCAAGGCCACCGCCACGCCAATCGCCAGCACCGAAGTAAACGCGCCCAGGGTCAGAAAGCGGTGGCGTCGAACGCCGCCCAAGACGAAGCCGATGACGTTGCGAATGTGCTGATAGTCGAAGAGGTCGAGCTGCCCGCGTTCATCGACCGGGGCAGGAGGCAGCAGCGGAGCGTTCACGTCGGCGCCTCTTCGAGCGTCAAGCGCACGTGCTCGACGAACTGGGCCTGGGTGAAGGGTTTGACCAGGTACTGGCGCACGCCGAGCTCTTCGGCGACGGCGCGATCTCCGGGCATGCTGCGAGCGCTGATCATCAGAATGGGCAACCCCTTCAACGCTGGCGCTTTCACGATGTGCTCGCACACGTCGTAACCCGATGACTCGGGCAGCATCTGATCGATGCAAAGAATCGTCGGCCGCGCCTCATCGAGCTTCTTGATGGCCAGGCGCCCGTTGCTCGCCGTGGTCACCTCGAAATCGAGGCGTTGCAGATAGATGCTGATCAGGTTGCGAATTTCGGGGTCGTCCTCGACGACGAGTGCCGTTCTTCGAGGGGTGCTCACGGGCGGCACTGTATCTGATTTCACCACGCCACCGAACGTTCGTCGTGAACCGTTGCCGAGAAGGTCACGAGGTATTGCAACTGACCCGGGCCGCCGGTTCGTGGTTGCTCTGACCACACCACTCGCCCTAAAACCCCCAGCATCAGCCAGTTGAAGATGCCCCAGCGGGCACCAGTCTCTGCGTAATAGATGCTGTCACCCACCTGTTGCGATTTGCCGATGGGCACCGCGTACGCGAACCCCGCATTGCCCACCGATGTCCACTGCCGGCGAAAGCGCCATTCACTGGTCAGCTGCGTCTCGATGCGCTCGTAGACCAGCGCGGTGTACCGGTCGGCGAAGGGCCCGAGGCGCGCATTCACGTTGAAGCTCGCCGGAGCGTCGCGGATCTTGCTGCGCCACACCGCGGTGCCGACGACGACGGGCAGAATTTCTTCGTAGTTGCCGGCGATCGGCCCGTTCATGTAGGCGACGAGGTGCTCCTTGGTGTAGGCGACGCCGCCGCCCAGAGACGCGGTGAATTCGCGGCTGAGCTGGCGCTCGAACGACTCGGTCACTGACCCGATCAGCTGACTCTGGGAGGTGGCGAAGGTGGCCTGAAAATATTGCGCGCTCGTGATCAGCGCGTTGTGCCGCCACACCTCACCCCGAAACCGGGCGTTCGCCAGCGGGCCCCACTGCAGCGGGAGCGTGACGTTGAACACCGGGCTGCCTGAGATCATGTAACCCCCGCTCAAGTAAAAGCTGAAGTGGTCGGTGGGGTTGGCGTCGAAGCTGCCGATCGACGCGAAGCGCTCGTAGGGCAGAGCGCCCAGGGTGCCCGTGCCAGAGCTGCCAGTGATCGGCGTCGAACCATCAGCGGGCAACAGCGTGCCGACGTCGGCAATGCCCGCGGCCGCATCTTGGTACAGCGAGAGTCTGGCGCGGGCCCAGGCCTGGGTGAACACCACCCGCCCCCGGTGGAGCAGCAGCACCGGCCCCAAGAGCTGCGGCTCGCGAAAGAGAATGCTCGGGTTGTACTGGAGCAGCAGGTGGGTGCGGTCCCACCCCAGGGTGACTTGTGCGTTGGGCAGCAGCTCGATGTCAGTCGTGATGAATTTGGCGCGATCTCCGCCCAACGGAGAGCGCACTCGCAGATCGGTGCGGCCCCAGAGCACCGACTGCACGTCGGTCGCCAGCGCGGGCCCCGCCGACAGCACCAGCACGCACACCAACAGCTCGAGGAGCCGCCTCGGGTACTGCGATCTGGGGTGGGCGCACGGAGCCATTCACTCGGCGACGATGATGTCTTGGGGCGCCAACGCGAAGCGCGCGGCCTTGGTCTCGCCTCGGGTCAACGCGGCCCAGGTGAAGCGAATGCGAACCGGCGCCACGTCTGGGCCCGGCTTGCGGAGCACGAAGATGCCCTCGCGCTGAGCAAAGTCGGTCAGCCCACCCGCCGCGGCCAGCGCCTGCAGCACGCCCGCCCCGGGGTCGAGGGTCACCAGGCTGGGCCGCACCACTTCGCCCACCACTGAGACCGTCAATGGCCGCGACTCTTCGAGCGAGACCGTGACCACCGGGTTGTTGATGAAATCTTTGAGCCGGGTCTGCAGCTCGAGCGCCAGGGCGCTGGGGGTCTTGCCCGCCGCCGACCAATCATTGACGAAGGGGAGCGAAACCTTGCCGTCGGCTCGAACCTTGACCCGTGAGGTCACGGCGTCTTGTTGAAAGACGCGCACCTGCAACACGTCGCCAGTCGCGATGATGTACTGCGGCGGAGGCACGATGTTGTATTCGTTGATCGGCAGAAACGCGCCGCTGGGCGTGTAGCAAGCGGTGAGCGCGAGCGCTGCGAGAAGAGAAATTCGGTTGATCATGCCGGCCCTTGGAGTTCTTCGGTTTTTTTGCCACGCGCGAATGCGGCTCGCGCAAATTCAATCGTCTCTTGCAGGTGCATCGCTCGCACTCCGAGAATCAGCGTCACGTACGCCGCTCCGTCGACCGCGATGCGCAACAGACCTGGCATTCGCCCCTGAAGCCAGTAATCGATCAGCGTGACCGTGATCACCACCCCCACCGTCTTGGCGATCATCACCAACGAGCGACGATCGAACGCGCGAGTGCCCACCAGCGCGGTCATCAAGCCGGTCACCACGATCTCGGTACCCAGCTGAGCCATGGCAGCGCCGATGCCCGCTCCGCCCTCGCCGAAGGTGGCCATCGCCCGGCGAATCAACAGCCAATTGAGCAGCGGGTTCACCACCAGCCCCGAGATTGAAATGCCCGCCTGCCACCAGGCCCGCCCGGTCAAGATCAACGCGTTGGCCGAGAGAATCGCGACATAGGTGAGCACGAAGATCGACGAGAGCCACTTGAGTGAGATCGCCGCGGGCGCGTACTCCTGGCCATACAGCAGCACCACCCATTGTTCGGCTCCCAAGCACACCGCCAACGACGTGGGAAAAGCGATCGCCAAGACCAGCTCGAGCGAACGACGCATCACCTTCGTGTATTCCTCGTCGGAGCGTGCTCGCGCGCGTGCGAAGAGCGGCATCAACACCCAGCCGATCATCGGCGTCACCATCAACGCCAGCCCGGCGATCAAGCTCGAGGCGCCGTACCAGGCGACTTCACGGTCTCCGGCGACGATGGCCAAGATGCTGACGTCGAGCTTGTTGTAGATGGTGTGCGCCGCGACGTTCAAAAAGATGGGCAGCGAGCCCAGCAGCGCCAGCTTCACTGGCCCCCAGCTGATCACCCACCGCAGCCCGAGGTTCTGTCGTGCCAACACCGAGCTCACCGCGGTCTTGAGCGCTTCAGAGAGCACCAGCGACAGGGCGATGCCCCACAGCGGCCAGTGGAGCACGACCGTCAACATCGTGCCCACGCCCCAGATGATCTTCGAGGCGATGTTCAGCAGTGAGAGCCCATTGACCTCGCCCTTGGCGTGCAACAGCGCCGCGAAGCTCTGGTTGAGCGTGTACAAAAACGCCGACACGCCGAACAAGTGCACCAGGAGCCAGGTGTCGACCGGGCGGTGGGTGAGCATCAAGAACGCCTGCATGCCGCCGAAGAGCAGCACCGCGAGAACGATGCGAACCAGGGTGACGCCGGCGAAGAACTCGGTGGCGTGCTCGGGTTTGACCGCCACTTCTTTGCGAATGTAGGTGTCGATGCCGAGGGCGGTGAGCGCGAACACCGTCGAGGTGAACGCGTCGGCGAAGTTCACCGCACCGAAGGCATCAGGCCCCAGATACCGCGGCATCATCAGCCGCACGCCGAGGGCGATGCCCCAGGTGAGCATCAGTGAGCCGCCCAGCTTGACTGCATTTCTCAGAGCGAGGAGCGCGTCGCTCTGGTGCTTTTCAGTCGTGGTCTCTGCCGACACGGAGCTTTGAAGCCTAGCTGGCCCCGCGACCCGTCAACACCACGGGGAACGTTTTCAGCACCAGCTCGAGGTCTTTTCCGAATGACCAGTTATCGATGTACTCGAGGTCCATGTACATCCACTGCTCGAAGGAGATCTCGTTGCGGCCGCTGACCTGCCAGATGCAGGTCAGGCCCGGGCGCACCGACAAGCGACGGCGCTGCCAGACCGCATACTTCGCGACCTCAGACGGCACGGGCGGCCTCGGGCCGACGACGCTCATGTCACCACGCAGCACGTTCACCAGCTGAGGCAACTCGTCGATCGAAAACTTTCGCAAGAACTTGCCGATGGGGGTGATGCGCGGGTCTTTCTTCATCTTGAAGACCGGGCCGTCCATCTCGTTTTGCTGCGAGAGGGTGGCCTTCAAGGCCTCGGCGTTCTCGACCATCGTGCGGAACTTGAGCATGCGAAACGGTCGGCCGTGCAGACCGACACGAACCTGACGAAAGAACACCGGGCCGCGTGAGGTGAGCTTGATCAGCACCGCGACGAGCAGCAGCGGCACCGAGAGAACCCACAGCGCCAACCCGGTCGAGAAGATGTCGAACGCGCGCTTGAGCGCCATCTGGGTCGGCTTCGAATCGACCGACTGGTAGTGCAGGTACCCGTCAGCGACTGCGTGAGTCGGCAAGGGGCGGGCGCGCTCGAGCCGGTACTGGTAGGCCGGCATCGCGAACGGCACTCCGAACTTCTCGCACAGCTTGATCGCGGCCTGCATTTCTTCGGCGTTCGCGGGGCTGTTCGACGCGAGGTACACCTCGCCCACCGGCACCGTGCGCAAGACCTGTTCGAGCTCGCTGGTGGTACCCAAGATGCGCGAGCGCAGGCGGGCCGGGGGCACCTCGCTGGTGAAGCGCACGAACCCGACCACTTCGTGACGGCCGCGGGCGTGGAGGTCGTCGGCGGTGGCACGGCCCAGTGCGCCGACTCCGACCACCAAGACTTCGTCAATCGGGCCCGACTTCGGCGACAAGGTGCGAAACAGCGAGGCCCGCATGCCAAGAGCGGCCGGCCAGAACAGCAACAAGAAGATGCCGACATTCGGCAACCCGGGGATCTTGAAGAGCAGGGTCGCGCACGCCAACACCGTGGTGACCGCCAAGACCAGAATCGAGGTCATCGCCGAGTCGTCGAAGTACGCGCGGTCTGAGGCCCAGGGGTCGTACTGACGCAGCGCCATCGCCGTGATGAGCCACGTCAACAACGCGACCAGGCTGAAAGACAAAAGCTCGGGCGGCAACGACGCGGCACCCGACAAGAAGGTTGAGACGATCAGCGCCGACACCATCAAGAGCAAATCGACGAGGAAACTGACTCTCGCCACCGTCCCCGCCGCCACTCTCCCGAACAATGAATTCATACGCTGTTATCGCTTTCTACCGGTCGCGAGTTGCTCCGGTCCGCCCTCAGGTCCAGATCAGTTCCACAACGCATTGCGTTGTGCAAATTGCGATATTTTCATGAGCAAATTCGAATCATTGAGAGATGACCATTGGAGTTTACAGGCAATGCGAACATCTGTTTGCACCGGATTTTTCCTGCCTCGATGAACCCCCCACCCCCTTGACTTCATCCCTGCGCACATGCACATACCACGCGATTTTTTTAGCCGTTCAGGTCTTCGGTTCAGCGAGCTGCGCTTCGACGGCGATAGGCCCGACTTCGATGTTCTTCGGTGCAGATGGGGGCACGGTCACTTCGCCGAAGTGCGAGCCTCGAAGCTGGGCGAAGACGTGGGTGAATTCGGCCCCTAAGAAGAGCACCATCGACGAGTAGTAGATCCAGATCAGTAAGACCGCCAACGAGCCGGTCGCGCCGTAGCTCGAGGCGACGGTACCTCCGCCAAGGTAGAGGCTGATCAGCGCTTTGCCGATGTTGAACAAGACCGCGGTCACCGCGGCCCCCAACCAGACGTCGCCCCACGCGACCGGCACGTCGGGCAAGATCTTGTAGATCATCGAGAACAGCACGGTCACGAAAACGAAGGAGACCATGAAGTTGATGACCTGCCAGCCAAAGCCGGTCAACCCCATGCCGAGGTAATCGCCGATCGCGCTGATACCGGCACTGATGACCAACGACACGAGGAGGAGAAACCCCACCCCAAAGACCATCGCCAGCGACATCAGGCGGGTACGGAAGAAGGCGACGATGCCGTTGATCTGTCGTTTCGGCGCGCCCCAGATGTAGTTGAGCGCGTTTTGGAGCGCAGCGAACACGCCCGTGGCTCCGAAAATCAAGACGACCACACTGATGATGCTGGCGACCACTCCCGTACCTGGCTGTGAGGCGCTGGTCATCATGTCTTCGATGACGGTGGCTCCCGCTTTGCCCACCAAGCCGGCGATCTGACCTCGAATCTCGCCGCGCGCGGCCTGCTCGCCGAAGAAGCTGCTGGCGAGGGCCACCGCGATGATCAGGGTCGGAGCGATCGAGAAAACGGTGAAGTAGGCGAGGCTTGCCGCATGCGTGCTGATGTCGTCTTCGAACCAGTGTCGAAACGTCTCGCGAACCAGCGCCCAGAAGTGTTTGAGGGGTTTCGGCACCTGCATGACGAGCACTCGCTAAAAAGATGGGTATGAAAAAAAGACGCCGACGAAGATTTCTTCGCCGGCGCCCGATGACAATTTGAGAGAAACCCAACGCTATTTCTTCGCGTCGACCTTCACGTCGTCTTTGATGATGCGGCCGTTCGCGTCGGTCTTCACCGTACGAACCGCTTTGCTGTGCGAGTCATTCTTCATGCCGGGCGCGTCGTGTTCGACCGTCTTCTCGATCTTCGCTTCGACGGTGCCATCGGCATTGCGGGTGGTGTTGGCGCTGGTCTTCGCCGTGTCGGTGGTCGAGTTCATCAGGCCAGCCGGGTCGGTCTTGGTCTTGGCCTCGACCGTGGTGGTGTCACCCTTCTTGCCGCTCTTCGTCTCGGTCTTGATCTCGGTGGTCTTCACGTCATCGGCGAAAACCGAAAATGCGGTGAGGGCAAAAGCAATGGTGAGTACGCGTTTCATGATGAACTCCTTGTTTGGGTTGAGTTGCGACGACTGGTGCTGGGTTGAAAAAACTGCTGCGACTTCTCTGCGGCCTTCAAACAAGGCCAAAGGGTGGGTGTCTCGGTACGGCGGTTACTTCAGCGCCCGGCGAACGTTCGACGTCGCCTTCTTGAAGCTCTTGCGAGCCTCTTTCGACGCGCGGGAGACGCCGTTGCTGATGGCATCGACCGCGTCACTCATTGGGCTCTTCGAGCCGCGCATCGCCCGTGCCGCGACTCCGACCAGAACGCCCGCACCGAGCAGCGTGCCCAGCGCCACCGGGTGTGCCTTGACGGCTTTTTGCGTCGAGTTGACAGCGCGGCGAATGCTCGACGACGAGCTGACGGCTTTGACGAGCTTGGTGCCGGCGTCAGAGACCTCGGGTGCCCTCCGCGCGAGCGCGCTCGCCGCCTTCTTCGGAGCGGCTTTGCTCACCTTCTTGGTCTTCGTTTTCACGGCCGATTTGACGGTTGCCATCGAGGGCATGGTGCGGTCCTTTGGTAGGGGTTTAGAAAAGCGGGTGACTACTTCTTGAAATCCCACGCGCGACGCACGTAGGGCTTGACGTCTTTGAAGGGCTTGCCGGTCTTCTTCTCGTCCCATTCGCTCGAGAGCTTGGTCTCGAGGTCGTCGTTCCACGTCTGGTACGAGTTGCTGTATTGCTCGTGGGCGCCCATGCCGTACCGAAACGCGGGCTCGACGTCAGTCCAATTGCCTTTGGTGTCTTTGCCAGTCGACGGGTTGGGCGTGTTCGGCCCGGGGATGACTTCAGCCCCCGTCGCCTGCTTCACGGTATCGCTGACCTGCTGATTGAGCTCTTTGCCGCCCGAGCTGACGTCGGCCTTGGTCTGCTCCCAGTCGCGCTTGAGGGCTTCTTTCATCCGATCCCATGCGTTGCCGTGCTTCTCGGTGTTCCAGTACGGCGCGTTCCATTGGTTTTCGGTTGCCATGATGTGCAGCTCCTTTTTTGAGGGTTAAACAGCGGTAGAGGGTCGCGGCAACGGGAGCGTGGTCGGCCCACCTTCTCCCTCCATGCGAGCGATGGCTTCGTGATCTTCTTTCGACAAACGAGGCTTGAGCGCAGCACGCACCTTCGCGCGCATCTGCTTGCGAGCGCGGTCGACGGCCTTCAACCCGACGATCGCGGCACTGGTACCGAGGGCCAGCGCGCCGACGACCTTCGACAGCACGCTCGCTCTGGTCTGACCTTTTGATTTGGCGGTGAACATGTGTGGGGCACTCCTCGTTGATGAGTTGCGTGCTCTTGAGCAACTCGCGGACCAACTGGCGGGCCTCGGCAATTCGTTGATTTGGCTGGGTAAATCGACCGCTAAATCGCCACAGTGGGGCGCCCACGAGGTTCGACAAGTTGATGCAGCACACTCGTTCGCGCTGTTAAGGCCGGAGCATGGCGATCATACCGACGCAGCGCACGGTCAACGACGATGTCGATGTGTTGGGTCGCTGTCTGGGCACGGTGCTGCGCGAGCAAGAGGGGCAGGCCTTCTATGAGCTCGAAGAGCGAGTGCGGCTCGAGACGATTCGCTTGCGCGAAGCCGGTGAAGACTCGGCCCCGATGCAGGCGGTGCTGGCGAAGGTCAGCCTGAGCGAGGCTGAGAAGCTCATTCATGCTTTCTCGAGCTACTTCTTGCTGATCAACCTGGCCGAGGAGCACGCCCGGTTGCGTCGGGTGGCTCCGGCCGATGGGCAGCGCAAGCAAGGGCTCGAGCAGGCTTTGCGGCTGCTCCAAGAAGAAGGGCACAGCGCGGCGACCGCCAAGGCGTTGATCGCCTCGTGCGAGCTCGGGTTGACCTTCACCGCGCACCCCACCGAGATGCGGCGACGCACCGTGCGGGGGCACCTCGAGGCGATCTCGAACCTGGTGCCGGGCATCGAGGCGCCTGAGGCCGTCGCCGAGCTCGCCGCGCACGTCGAGGCCCTGTGGAGCACGCCGCAGCTACGCGACCGTCAGCCGACCGTGCGCGACGAGGTGAATGCAGGCCTGGCCTACGTCGAGGTGATCGCCTCGGTGCTGCCGCAGCTCGAGCGCGACCTCGAAGAGAGCTTCGAGAAGGTCTTCAAAGAGAAGGTGTCGCTGGCGCTCCCGCTCTCCTTTCACTCGTGGATGGGCGGCGATCGCGACGGCAACCCGGCGGTGACTCCGCAGATGACCCGCGAGACGTTCGCGCTGCACCACGGCCGCGCGCGCGCTTCGCTTTCACGAGAGGTTGATCAGGCCTACGCGTGGCTCTCGCAAAGCACCCGGGCGGCCAGCTCGGTCGTCGATGAGCCCTTTCGGCGCTCTTTGCAGGAGGCGCATGACGCACTCGACACCCCAGGTGTCGATTTTACCGAGCTGTTCTCGAGGCTCGAGGCCTCGCTCGCGAGTGCTGGGCAGCTGCGGAGCCGGGAGCGCTTCGCCCGGCCGTTGACGGTGCGGGCGCGAACCTTTGGCGTGCACCTGGCCTCGCTCGACATTCGAGAGCACAGCGCGTTGACCGGCGCGGCGGTGGGTGAGCTGCTGCGCCACGCGGGGGTCGAGGGCTACGAGACGCTGCCCGAGGCCGAGAAGTCGAAGGCGTTGTGCGGCGAGTTGGCCACCCGGCGCCCGCTGCGGCCGGTGGGGCAGGTTGGTTCGGCGGCACTGCAAAACGTGCTGGGCCCGATGCAAGCCGCCAAAGAGGCGATGGCCCAGTCGGGGCCGCGGGCCTTCGGCTCGTACATCGTCTCGATGAGCGAGCAGCCCTCTGACTTGCTCGAGGTGTTGGTGCTGGCTCGCGAGGTCGGGCTCGAAGTGGTGCCGGTGCCGTTGTTCGAGACGCTGGGTGACCTCGAGAGAGCGCCGCAGGTGATGCGCGAAGTGCTGGCGTTGCCTGAATACCGCGAGGCCATCGGTGAGCGGGTTCAGGAGGTGATGATCGGGTACTCCGACTCGAACAAAGATGCGGGTTTCGTCGCCGCGAACTGGGCGCTGCACGAAGCGCAGGCCCGCGTCGCCGAGGTGTGCGCCAAGGCTGGGGTGCAGCACCGATTTTTTCACGGCCGCGGTACCAGCATCGGCCGCGGCGGAGGCCCGATGGCCAGGGGCATGCTCGGCCAGCCCGCTGGCACGGTCGGCGCCGGCATTCGCATCACCGAGCAGGGTGAAGCGCTGAGCGACAAATACAGCCACCCGGCGCTGGCGAGGCGAAACCTCGAGCAGGGGTTGCATGGGTTGTTGGTCGCGGCCGGCCGAAAGCCGCGTGCGCTTGACCCGCGGTGGAGCGAGGCGATGGGCCGCGCTTCGGTGGCGAGCGTCGAGGCCTATCGTGGCCTGGTCAGAGACCCAGGGTTCTTGCCTTTTTTCGAAGCGGTTACGCCGATTCGCGAAATCTCGAAGCTGCGCATCGCCTCACGCCCGGTGCGACGCCCCGGCGCGGCGACGCTGTCGAACCTGAGGGCAATACCCTGGGTGATGGCGTGGACGCAGTGCCGCGCGAACGTGCCCGGCTGGTTTGGGCTGGGCGACGCGCTCGCCCTCATCGACGTCGAGCTCGGCAAGTCGATGTACGAACAGTGGCCGTTCTTTCGCTCGATGCTCGACAACGCGCAGATGGCTTTGGCGAAGAGCGACTTCGCGATTTTTCGGGCCTACCGCACGCTGTCGGGTGAGCAGGTGCTCGGGGCGCGCATCGAGGCGGCGTATGCGCAGACCGTCGAGCGGGTGAAGGCGATCATCGGAGGCGAGTTGCTGGTGAATGAGCCGCGGCTCCAGAAGTCGATTCGACTGCGAAACCCCTACATCGACCCGATTCATCGGGCACAAGTCGAGCTCTTGCGGCAAGCGCGCAGTCGCAGTGAAGACGAGGCCTTGCCGGAGCAGCTGGAGCGGGCTCTGGTGTTGTCGCTCCACGGCGTTGCGGCGGGCATGCGCAACACGGGGTGAGCACTGACCACAGCGCCCCACTGAGACCGCTTCGCGGTTGATTCGGTGTCGAGCCGCGGGTGGGGTGCTCTGAGCGAGGCAGCTCGGGCGCGGCACACTGGCTGCAATTTCGCGCCACATGACCAATCGAATCTTATCGGCTGTGAGCGTTGCGATGCTGTTTCTCGGTTGCGCGAGCCAGAACGATTCAATCATTCGCGCCTCGAAAGAAAGAGAGCTGGAGCGGGAGCGCATGCACCGCGCTCGGCCGATCGAGTCATCGGGCGGGGTCGCGACCGAGCGGGCCTTCGAGCAGCCGATGTCGATGCCGCCCGCGGCGACCCCGGCGCCTGCATTGACCGCGATGGACCAATCGAATGACCCTGAGGACTTGCGGTTGACCCAGGAGCTTCGCAAGCAGCTGGTCAACGACTCATCGCTCTCATTTTCGGCGAAGAACGTGAAGATCATCTCCCGAGAGGGCCGCGTGACGTTGCGTGGCGCGGTTTCGCCAGAGGAGCGAACGACGATCGTCAATCGCGCCCAAGCGGTCGCCGGCGTTTCGCGCGTCGATGACATGCTTGAAGTGAAGTGAGTCATTCCACGCAGGCGCGGCCCCGGCGGTGCGCCATGCCGGCCGAGGCCGGTCCGTCTGGCGGGCTTCAGGACGTTTCTGTGGAGGACCGGCCGCCGCGAAGCGGGCGAATCGAAACGGCGAGGCTCGGGCATGACTCCGAAGATCACGTATTGGCATGAGCCCCACCCGTTGCTGTGAGGTCACCCTCGAAACGGCATTCGCTCAAGACCTTCTCGATCTACGGTGTGCTCTTGGCAAAGGTGAAGGCAGCCGGGCTGAGCACGGCGCAGCCCAACAGCGTCGTCGGTTGAATCCGCGATCCACGGGTGGGGCTGGGCTGAGGGTTGGGCGAAGGAATTACCGGGCGCCGGGAGAATCGGCACCGCCACTCGGCATCGGTGGGTGAACGGGCGCCGTGCTCAAGCTTGCGCCACGAAGCCCTGTGGCGCGTAGCGACGCGAAAATGGGCTCCGCTCGTGCAGACCTATTGAGCGCCTTCGTCGACGACTCATCGGTGCTGATCGCACGCAAGGCCCGACCCCATTCTTGCTGGGGTGAAAGGCTCCGAGCCCTGGTCTCAACGCACGCGTGGGCGTGACCACGAAATGCCATGCGGGGCACTACGCGTTGAGTGGGAGCCTTTTGAGAAAGTCCGCCAGGTCGTCGGCGTGCTCTTCTTCTTGCTCGAGAATTTGCTCCATCATGCGGCGCGTCGTTGGGTCTTTGTCAGCTAGGTACCGAATGATCGCCCCATAGGTATCGATGGCGATGCGCTCGGCGACGAGGTCTTCGGTGAGCATGCCCCTCAGCGAGTCTGACACCACGTAGTCGGCGTGGCTGCGGCTGGCGATGCTCTGGGGTGAGAAGTCGGGCTCGCCTCCGAGCTGCGTGATTCGCTCGGCGATGCGATCTGCGTGGGCCTGTTCTTCTTGTGAATGCTTCATCAGCTCAGCGGTGATCGCGTGGCCAGCGATGCCGCCGACCGCCGAGCTCATGTAGTGGTGGTTGCGATACCGCAGAACGCAGACCAACTCGGTCGCCAACGAATCGTTGAGCAGTTTGATGATGACCGTGCGGTCACCCTGGTAGTTCTCGGTGACTGCGCCCTCCTCGATGTGCTCGCGCGCGCGCTTCTTGATGCCCTCGAGGTCGAGAGAAAAAGTGTGGTTCGACTCGACCGACTTGGCTGCAGCAGACATGGGTGACGCCTTTCAAAGAGAACCTCGGGGCCACCTGAGCAACGCACATGCCATGTCGGGCCTTCGGGCGCCCTGGGGGCAGCGCAGAGCCCTCGACCGAACCCGTCACAGTGAGCGTCGCTGACACACCGAGACAGACTGGCCCGGCCCGAGTTGCAGTCGTCTTCGGGTGGCACGGCCAATGCGGAGCGCGCCCCTATGAACACGAAATACCTGTCGTTGGTCGCCGCCGTTGCGCTGGTCTCGACGCATGCCTTTGCCGATGAAGTTTTTTCGTCGCGCCATGGCCGTGAAGAGCAGCGCAACATCTTGCTCTTTAACCCTGGAGACCTCTTCAGCGGGGTCATCAGCCTCGAATACGAGCGCGCGCTGGCCCCCTTCTTCGGGTTGGCGTTTGGCGCGTCATTCACGACGTTTCGCGGCGCGTTTACCCCTGCCGACACCACGAGCTACACCGCCTTCGGCCCTGAGATCGCGGCGCGGTTTCACTTCATCAAAGACGCTCCGGGCGGTCTGTGGTTGGGGCCCTCGATTCAGGGCGCCTACATCGCCGCGCGCTCGAATGGCACCGTGAGCCGGGCCTTCGGCTACGGCGTCGGCGCAGCCATCGGCTACAACTTCATGCTCTTTCGGCACTTCGTGTTTCAAATCGGAGCCGGCGGTGGCTTCAACGACTACGGCGACGGCCTCGCGTGGGCGCCCCGTCTGAAGCTCGGGCTCGGAGGAAGTTTCTAATTATTTCGCGGTGCTGAGTCTCTTGAACCCAGAGCATCGTGCCCTACTCGGGGCCGAGGCTGGTTATTTCCCCAACGGCCAGTTCCGGCTGTACAACAATGCTTCAGGTTCGAGATCGGCGGTTTCAGACAGTGCAAGGGGTCACGGAGATGGACGCGAAGGCGCTCAATATTCTCGTCGTCGACGATGATGAAGTCGACGTGATGAACGTGATGCGGGCCTTCAAGAAAATGAACATCACCAATGCCCTGTACGAGGCGCCCAACGGCGTCGAGGCGTTGAAGATGCTCAGGTCGAATGCGGTGCCAGCGGAGCGACGCCTGGTGCTGCTCGACATCAACATGCCTCGCATGAGCGGCATCGAGTTTCTCCAAGAGGTTCGAAAAGACCCAGCGCTCAAATCGCTCTCGGTGATCGTCTTGACCACCTCGAACGCCGACCGCGATCGCTTCGAAGCCTATGAGCTCAACGTCGCTGGCTACCTGGTGAAACCCGTCTCGTTCGTCGATTTCGTCGAGCTCATGGCCGCGCTCAACCGGTTCTGGACGCTGGTCGAGATCTAAACCGTCTGACCGTGATGCGGTAGCCGTACGGTGAAGCGGGTGCCGTCATCGGCCGAGGAGCTGACCGTCACTTCTCCCTCGTGGGCTTTGACGATTTCGCGGGTGATGTGGAGCCCCAGGCCGAGACCGTCGCGCAAGGCCTTGTCGCCAAGCTGCACGAAAGGCTCGAAGATCAACGCCTGGGCTTCGGGTGAGATGGGCGCTCCGCGGTTGTGAACGGTGAACAGGGTGGCGTTGTCGTCGGCGCTGAGATCGACGCGAACCACCGAGCGATCAGGGCTGTGCTTGAGAGCGTTGCCAATCAAGTTCGACGCGACTTGCGCGAAGCGATCGGGGTCGAGCTGAACCTCGGCCTTTTGGGCATGCACCTCGACCGTGCGATCGCCGTACGCCAACCGCAGCTCGTCGACCACCGATTCAATCAGTTCGTGCAGCGCCACCTTTTGGCGAACGATGGGCAGGCCACCGCCCAAGCGAACCCGGGTCAAGTCGAGCAGCTGCACGATGAGGTTGGTCATGCGCTCGGCGCTGGCGCGAATGTGCGAGACGTAGCGGCGCTCACGCTCGTCGAGGTTGGGGCTCTTGGCCAACAGCGACGAGGCCTGCTTCACCGCCGACAGCGGGTTCTTCAAGTCGTGGCTAGCGACGCCCATCAGCTGCTCGCGCAGCGAGAATGAGCGGCGCTCTTCATTCTTTTGAGCCGAGACGTCGAGCGCGGTGCCGAACACCGAGCGAGGCGCGTGGCGTTCGCGGCGACCGCGCAGGTCGACCCAGTTCGAGGTACCGAGCGGCAGCTGCAGGGTCAGCTCACCCGAATCGAGCGCCAGCGTCAGGCCCTCGCGCTCTTTTTCAGGAAACACCGAGACGACCTCGTCGCGGCTCCAGTTGGGGGCAGGAGCGAGGCCGAGCAATTGGGCGAAGCGTTCGTCACCGGTGAAGGCCTTCGCGCTCGGGTCGTAGCTCCAGGTACCCATGCGGGCGGCGTCAACCGCCAGTGCCAGGCGGGCCCGGGTGCGCTCGGTCTCGACCCGCAGCCGGCTGCTCTCGAGCGCGGTGCGAACGACCTTGCGCAACTGATCGGGTTTGAGCAGCACCGACTTCGACACGTAGTCTTCAGCGCCCGACTTGATGGCGTCGGCAGCGACTTCTTCGCCACCGTTGCCCGAGAGAAAAATCGCGGGCAGGCCGGGTTGCACGACGCGAAGCTGGGCCAACACTTCAGGGCCTTGCAGCGGCGGCAAGAAGTAGTCGACGACGGCCAGGTCGTAGGTCATTTTCGAGACTGCCGCCAGAGCGCCATGCGCGTCAGCGGCCTCGTCGATGACACCTTCGCTGGCCAACGCCCGTCTCAGACCCATGCGATCGATGGCGTCGTCATCGATGATGAGCAGTCGGGGGCTCTCTGGAAGCATGAGGGGGCTCTCATACGGTCATTGTCCGCTCTCGGTAAAGCCCGAGGAGCTTTCAGTTACCCTGCCACCGGCGCAGGTTCTTCGCCCGCTCCCCCCGGCGCGGTGCGCCAGGTGGGCAGACCCCACGTCTCGAGCTTGCGATAGAGCGTTCGACGGTCGATGCCGAGCATGTCTGCGGCGCGGCTGCGATTGTCTTGAACCAACTGAAGCACCCGTAACACGTACCGTTTTTCGAACTCGTCGAGCGGCACGATCTCTTCGGCCTCGTCGACTGACACCTGGAAGCGTTCGCGTTGGTACGAGCGGAGCTTCTCGGGCAGGTCACCGACCGAGACCTGCTCGCCGCGCGCGAGGGCGGTCAGGCGCTCGATGCAGTTCTCGAGCTCACGAACGTTGCCGGGCCACGAGTAATTGAGAATCTTCTGCGCCACGTCGGGCGAGAGGGTGAGCACCGGGCGGTTGTCGCGCTTGCACACACGCTCCAGAAACAGGGTCGCCAGGTGCACCACATCCATCCCCCGGTCGCGGAGCGGCGGGAGGTCGACGCGAATCACGTTGAGCCGGTAGTACAAGTCTTGGCGAAAGCGGCCAGCCTCGACCTCGACCTCGAGGTCTTTGTGGGTGGCGCAGAGCACCCGCGCGTCGAAGGCGACCTCGGCGTTGCTGCCCAGGGGCTTGACCTTGCGCTCCTGCAGGGCGCGCAGCAACTTGGCCTGGTTGTCGAGGCTCAGCTCGGCGACCTCATCGAGAAAGAGGGTACCGCCAGTGGCCTCGATGAAGAGACCCGTTCGCGCCGCGCGTGCGTCGGTGAAGGCGATGACCGATTGGCGCCGGCCGATTCGACAACGCCCGTGGGTCTTCGTCGGC
>JANLPS010000148.1:0-5442 GCA_031367385.1 Archangium sp.
TGCCGGTTGCTCTGAGGGGAAGTTTTCTGCCCGCCGACCGCGTCGCTCAGCCCGCGCTCAGAGAACGTTTCTGGCGCTGCGAGCGTGTCTCATCGCGGTCCCTCACCGCCGGTCGATCACGAACGTGCGCGGTCAACGACAAGGGGTCTCTCGGGGCGTCTCTGTTTAGATACAGGCGTTCGCAGGCACCGTCTTGCAGTAGCCGGCGACGAATTCGCCGCTTTCGACCGAACCATCGTCACGTACGAGCGAGTAGTGGCCCGTGCGATTCTCTCGGTCGACTGAATCAATGGTGACAGTACCGTTCGAGTAATTGACGTTACCCGCCACGCTCGGCCGCCAGGCAACCGCGTTCGTGCCAACCGTAAACACGGGGCCATCGAAAGAGAGGCGCAATCTCAGAGCGTCATCGTCGAGCGGGCTGCACGATGGCGTCACGCCAACCCGAATCAACAAGACCCGCTCGGCTCCCAAGCCGCAAATGTCCCTCACCTCGGAGGTGAAGGTCGAATTGGCGCCACAACCGGTCAGCGCAACTGCCAACATCAGCGACAAGCGGAGCCTGGTCATGGCCGACCTTTTACCTCTAAGAAACGCATTCCGTCAGTCGCAAGACGATGATTTGCTCGCAGAGAGCGAAACGACCGGAGGCGCAGTGAGCGTCGTCTCGATCGAGGCTCCAACCTTGATTCTGAGAGGCGAGGCCGTCACGCAAGCCAACGCGTTTCCGATGACGCTGACGCTTCGTTGATTCTCGCCGCGCACTGTCCGCGCGTACGCGCACGACCTCATCGTCTTCTTTCGGTGGCCGAGCCTGAGAAATCTTTCAGGCCCAGGTGGAGCCGCCAGGTCCCGAGGAATTGGGCCACATAGTTTACATAACGCATATTATGCGACGTTGGCTTGTGGCGCCAATTTAGAAATGGATGCTGCGCGAACCCGACCGCAGCGATGGTGCGCGGCGTCGAGGTGGGCTCGGCCCTCAAAGACAGGATCGTCCCGAATGGGTACGGCGTTCGAATAACGACGGGCAGCGAGAGGCCTCCGTGGCTCAAGATCTCAAGACCGACGCCCGGCGAGGTGGCGGTGACTCGACCGTCACCCGTGGCGCGGTAGGCCTCGGGCCGCTCGATGACGGTGCGAGCGACCGCCGAAAGCGACAGCCATTCGAAATACCCCGCGTGGCGCCCGAGCACCCAAGCGCGGGTTGAGCGGCCTGCACGGGTGCTGGCGAAACCCAAGGCGGCAAGCTGAGCGGGCGCCTCGGTGATTGATGCGAGCGTGACGCTGCCTTCTACTGAGGTGGACTCAGTCGGCATCTCAGAGTTTCGAACGACGGGCCCTTCACCGGCCAAACGCAACGCAGAAAGCGGCGACTCGGGCACGAACGAAACCAACACGGTGGTCGACTTCGCCCCCGCCAGCGAGACCGTCACGATACCTTCGGCGGCTACGGCAGAGCCGATGAGCCCGTCCTGCGAAGCGGTGAGCCCTGGACTCGGGCCGTAGGTGAGCCGCGCGGGGTCGAGGTGGAAGCGCGCGACTCGCCCTTCGAGCGCAACCATCGCCGCCGTAAGCACCCGTACGCCGCCACCGACGGGAGCGACGGCGCCCAGAGGCGGCCCACCGCTCGAGTCGAAGGCGTTGAAGGCGTTGTGTACGCTCGTCGAAATGAACGCCGTCGCAGGTTCGTACCAAGGGCCGTCTTGGGCAGTAAACGCGCGCAGCACGACCTCACCATCGACTGGCAGCGCCTTGAGCCTGACGCTATCGGAGAGCGTGAAACCCTCGACGGTCTCGAGTTCAACGGTCAGCTGGAGCGACGCCGGGCGGTTGGCAGTAATCTCGAGCACCCCGTCATGCGCTCGAAGGGTGGCAGTGCCATCGTCGGGCCTGAGCACGAAGGTCGGTCTGGCACGCAGCGGTTGAGACGAGCCGTCGATGAAGCGCCCCCACACGGCAAACGTGATGGGTAAGCCAACTGGCATGAGACGTTCCCCGTTAGCCCCCGTCGGCGCCGAGGTCACCAAGCGAATCGAGGCGAAGAGCTCGTCAGGTGTTTCGCCTCCGGCGTCGAGTGGCCCACCGGCATCGGGGCGTGATTGGTGGCCAGCATCGCGCGCGGGTAAGTCGATGACACAGACGCCCTGTACTTCGAGGGTACCTTCGCCGCACGCCGTCGGCGGTCGACAAGCGGCGAAGAGCATGAACAACACAACGAGACCCGATTGCATGCGACCGTGTACCCATCAACGTCGGGCGCATTCAATGCCTCAGGCTTCAGTCCAGGGGTTTGTTGCTTTGGCAGGCCGCCGTGTTGGCTCGCTCGTCGCACGTACAGAACGGTCGCTGGCGTCGCCTGAAGCAGATCACAGGGGGCCTACGCTCGCTGCGCTCGCTTCGGCGGCTACCGGCCGCACCAGTCGGGGGACTCTACATTGGCTAGAAGCGGACATTTCTAAATTGCCTCGACATGGCTTGTGTGGGTTTCCCTGGGGAGCCTCATGCTACGAGGCGCTCAATGAGGCGATTTGTTGTTGGTCTGGTGGCTGTTGGTTCGTGTTGGCTGTTGTTTGGGTGCCCTGAGGCTCTCAGAGTGACGCCCGACGCGGGGCTGGTGCTTGTCGTTGTCGATGCTGGGGGCTCCTCGGGGCTCGACGCGGGCCCGGTTGTCGATGGGGGTTCGTCGCTTCGGTACTTGGTCGCCGGCGCGTTGCTTGACGGCGGCGCCGAGCCGCTCATTGCGCTCGATGAGGCAAAAATAATCGAGGTCGATTCGCTTCGCGGGCTGACCGTGACCAGCGTCGCGCTGCGTGATTACCGCATTCGGGTGATCGACTCGGCTGACCAGGTCGTGCCATCAGATGACACCGCCACTGAGCTCGATGGCGGCCTGACCTACGTGATCGCCTTTTCGCAGCCGCTGCGCCCAGGCAAGACGTACGCGCTGACCCTCGAGGCCCAGGCTGGGCCCCAACTCACCGATTCGAGTGGCATGCCCTGGGACGACGTTCGCCTGAACTTCAAGGTTCGCGGTCAGGCCGAGCCCACGCCTCTCGCAAAGACCAAGAAGAAAAAACGCTAGCGACTACGGCTCAGCTGGCCGACTGAGGCCCCGGTACCAGGGCCTCGAGGGCCTCGACCAGCGACGCGGGGTCAACCGCGTCGAAGAACCGCGCATCGACCACGTTCACCGCCGCCGAGGCCTTCTCGAGCGTTCGCGAGCCCTTCGTGGTCAGCGTCAGCGACACCGCGCGCTTGTCTGACGGGTGTTTCGAGCGTCGCAGCAGGCCCTTGCCCTCGAGTGTACGCACCACCTGCGAGGTCATCATCGGGTCGGTCTTCGCATGGTCAGCGAGCCGCTTCTGGTTGACCAGCTCGTCGTTCGCCGCGAGCTCGACCACTGACTGAAGCAACGCAAACTGCGCTGGAGTCAGATCGAGCGGGTCGAGCGTCTCACGCTGCGAGCGCTGCCACAAATTCGAGATACGCCACAACACGAAACCAGGGCTGGTAGGCATGCATAGCGAACTACAATGTATGCCTATCGGTTACAACCCATCTTCCGCGAGCACCAGGCGCGACAGGTCGTACTGCACGTCACCGCGCTCGAAGATCGGGGTCTTCTCGATGTCCCACGCTGAGAGCTCGGCGATGCGCCACATCGTCCACTCCAGCACCGAGCGTAAGTTGATCGCGTCGAGCAGGTTGTATTCGATCAAAATTCGCAGCGCGTCGAGGCGGCTGTTGAAGGTGAATTCACGCCACAGGCGAATGGCGTCGAAGCCCTTGAGGCCCTTCAAATGCGACGGCCGATGCAGGTGGAGCGCCTCTTCGATGCCCTTGAGGCCCCCCTTCAAATGCGTTCTGCGCACCAGAAACCGCAGGTCCAAGTGAACCGCCGGCTTGGGGAAATGGCCCTCGAAGAATTGCTCGAGGGCCGGCACGTCGAATACGGCCCCATTGAACGTCACCCAGATCGGGCTCTTCGCCAACCGCGCCGGCACTTCATTCATCGTGCGGTGTCGGCGAAACGACGCGATGCCCGCTGTGTCCATCACGCCGACCACGGTCGGTATGTTCTCGTTGTCTGCCTCGATGTCGAAGAACGCCGCCTGATCGACGAAGGCCGGGTACAGCCGCCAGTGCTCTCGAATCGGCACCAACTTCGCGAGCGCGGCCAGGTCGCGGGCCTCGAGCGCCACCCTCGCCTCCGCGATCTTCTGCAGCAGCGGCCCGTCGAGCTTGGCCGACATCACCACCCCGCTTTTTGCCGCTGCTTCGAAGTCGGCCCAGGTGGCCAACCCTCGGGCCCAGAGGTCGCGCTCGCGCCAGCCGCCCACACCCGAGGTCAGCTGAAAGGTGCGCTCGATGAACCCGGCGCTCATGACGTGGCGACGGCACCGCTGACGAGCTGCTCGAGAAGCGGCACATCGGCCTCGCAAAATGGCAGCTGTTGCATCTGGGCCGGCGTGCAAAACCGCAATGCCTGCGCCCCCAACAGCTGTGGAGAGCCCGACCCGGGTGCCAGCGACGCCGCATACAGCTCGAGCTCGACGGTCAGATCAGCGTACTCGTGCACCACCTGCCACAGATGACGGCCGACCGAGACCTCGACGGCGAGCTCTTCGCGGCACTCACGAACCAGCGCAGCCTGGTCGCTCTCACCCGGCTCGACCTTGCCCCCGGGAAACTCCCAGAGGTTGGCGCGGCTGCCGGTGGCGAGGCGCTGCTGCGCTAAAAACCGAGTCGAATCAGAGGGGTCGGCGATCAACGCCGCGACGACCCGAACGCGTTTCACCGACCACCGTTCGTCAGGTGCAGCGCGTACACGGTACCCAGGTTCGACAGCACGTACAGGCGCGACCCATGGCGATCAGAATCGAAGCGCATCGGCGTGGCCGAGATGCCCCGGCCGGGGTTCCACGCGCTTTGCACTTTGCCGGTCGAGGGCTCGACGAAGGCCAGGGCGGTCGAGGTCGGCACCACGATCGAGCGGCCCAGCAGCATCGCGGCTTGCCCGGCGTTGTTGCCTCGGGTGCCCTTCGAGGTCGGCTCGCTCAAGTCGAGCGTCCACAGGGTGCGGCCCTCGCGGGTCTCCAACGCGGTGAGTGAGCCGTCGCCGCTGGCGAACAACACGCCGCCGCGAATCAACAACGAGGTCAGCCCGGGGCGACCCGTCGTCCACACGATGTCTCCGGTGGCAGCGTTGAGCGCGTAGACGCCGGTGTTGTCGTCGAACAGCTTCAGCAGCGAGATGCGCGGCATGCGCACCACCGCCAGGGCCATGCGCGCCAGGTTGCGCTTGCCGTCCTTGACGCCCGAGCTGACGCCGAGGCAGACGATGCGGCCGGTGATCGCCAGGCGCTTGCGCTGGGGCTGGACCTCGGCGCCGCCCGACGCATTGATGATGATGTCGAAACCGGTGAGACTCGGGTCGGC
>JANLPS010000160.1:0-7246 GCA_031367385.1 Archangium sp.
TACGCAGTACGACGGCGCGAGCCTCGCGGTTCAAGCCGAGAGCGGCGGCAAGTTCGGCGTCGCGGTCTCGCTCGGCGCCTCGTGCGATGGCGGCAAGGTTCGCGCGAACACGTGGGTCAGCTGCCGAGTGCCGCTCGCCTCCCTCGGAGTCGCCAATAAGGTGATCACCGGCTTCGCGATTCAAGAGAGCGCGGGCAGAACGTTCTCAGGCAACATGTACTTCGACGTCGTGGGCTTCGGGCCGGGCAGCGTTTCGCAGCCTCCGGGTGCTGACGCGGGCACGGGCGGCGGCGTTGGCACCGGCGGCGGCGTTGGCACCGGCGGCGGCGTTGGCACCGGCGGCGGTACGGGCACTGGCGGCGGCACGGGTACTGGCGGCGGCACGGGCACCGGCGGCGGCACGGGTACTGGCGGCGGCACGGGCACCGGCGGCGGCACGGGCAGCATCGTCGAGCCCGGGTCTCCCGGGGCGGCTGACGTGACCTTCACGGTGCGCACCGACACTTCGCGGCGGGCCATCTCGCCGTTGATCTACGGCATCAACGACGACAGCCGAATCGGCACGGTCAAGCAGGCGCTCGTTCGCGCCGGCGGCAACCGGTGGACTGCGTACAACTGGGAAAACAACGCCTCGAATGCTGGCAGCGACTACTGCTTTCAGAACGACGCGCAGCTGGGCGGCGGCTCGACTCCCGGAGAGGCCGTTCGTCAACGCATCGCCTCGGCCAACGCCAACGGCGCGGCTACGCTGATCACCATCCCCATCGTTGACTACGTCGCTGCTGACAAGAACGGCAACTGCGACGTGCGCAACTCGGGCGCGAACTACCTTCAGACCCGGTTTCGCCAGAACAAGTCGACCAAGGGCTCGGCGTTGTCGAGCAGCCCTGACCTGAGCGACGGCTCCGTCTACCAAGACGAGTTCGTCAGCTACATCAAGGGCGCGGCAGGCTCGGCTCCAGTGATCTTCTCGCTCGATAACGAGCCCGACCTCTGGAGCGACACGCACGCGGAGGTGCACCCCAACCCGGTCACCTACAGCGAGCTGATCAGCCGCAACATCGAGTACGCCACGGCGATCAAGCGCGTCTGGCCGGCTGCCAAGGTCACCGGCTTCGTCAGCTACGGCTGGGTCGGGTACGTCAACCTCCAGAACGCGAGCGACGCGGCCAGCCACGGCGACTTCACCGACTACTACCTGGCGCAGATGAAGGCGGCCGAAGCGGCGAGCGGCACGCGCCTCATCGACTACCTCGACTTGCACTGGTACCCCGAAGCGAAGGGCGATGGCGTGCGCATCATCGGCTCGGCCACCAGCGCCGGCGCCGTCGAGGCCCGCGTGCAAGCCCCCCGCTCCCTGTGGGACGACACCTACATGGAGACCAGCTGGATTGAGAGCTACGTCGGCGGGCCGATCAAGCTGTTGCCTCTGATGAACGCGAAGATCGCGGCGGCCTACCCGGGCACCAAGCTGGCCATCACCGAGTGGAACTACGGCGGCGGTGGTCACATCTCGGGCGCGCTCGCCACGGCTGACGCGTTGGGTGCCTTCGGTCGCGAAGGGGTCGGCCTGGCCACCATGTGGCGGCTCAACTCGAGCGAGGCATTCACCGAAGCGGCCTTCATGGCGTACCGTAACTTCGACGGCTCAGGCGGCCAGTTCGGAGACACCTCAGTCAGCGCCATCAACAGCGATCGCGCGGCGGCCTCGGTCTATGCCAGCACCGATGCCAGCAACCCGGGGCGCGTGGTGATCATCGCGATCAACAAACGCACCACCACCAAGACCGCGGGCATCTCGGTCGCGGCAGGGGCTCGGTTCACGACCGCCTCGGTTTACACGGTCACCTCGGCCGGCACCGCGCCGGTCGCCGCCTCGACCATCGCGTCGGTCGCGACCAACGCTTTCAACTACACGATGCCGGCACAGTCAGTGTCGATCATCGTGCTCAAGCCGTAGACGCTCCGTCGGCGGTCAAAATGCCGCGGGCGTGGTCAGCGCGACCCTGCCCGCGGATCTCACTGAGAAGCGCGGCGCAGTCTTTGAGCCCTCGCAGCCGCGAGCAGTGGGCCGCGAGACGCCGCCCGAGCGGCTCTCAATGTGACGCCAGCCAAGCCTCGACCACCTTGGCCCGCATCGAGACCCTCGGTACTTGGGGAGCCGACAGCACCAAGGCTTCTTCTGCGAGCCACCGTGCCTCCTGCGGCTCCGAGAGGCCCCACGAGACTCGAGCGTCACTGAAGCGCAGGGCGCTTCGACGCTGCGGCAGCCCTTCGACTTCGAGCGACGCCGCACGACGCAGCACCACCGAGGGCGCCCGCGAAATTTCGTTCGTCGAGCAGCAGCTCGCCCAAATCGAGCAGCTGGTCAATCAGGTCTTCGTTCAAGGCCTTGGCAAGCCCGATGGCCTCGACGTACGCCGCATGCGCGCGACGGCGTTGATTCGCCACCTGAAACACCTTGCCCGCGAGCCCCAGCACCTGAAGCCGCAGCGAATCGCGGAGTGCAGCTGACCGGCGTCCCATTCTTGGGCACTCCGTATGTCGAGCTCGACGATACGGTCACGGTGTGGGGCTACGACCATGCGCGCTCTTTGGTCACCCTTGTCCAGGTGACTCCGACGTCGAGCCCCCAGCTCAACGTCAAAGCTTCAGTTCCCCGCGCGAACTCGCCAAACGGTTTTCCGGTCATCAAAGATGCGCGTGGCGGTTATTCGATGACGGCGTATGGCGTCTTCTTTGTCGCTGACGGTGGCACCGAAACGCAGAGCGGCATCTACGGGCCTTACTCGCTCGTCACGCCCACCTCCGTGCTCACGCTTCGCAATGACCGCAAGCTCCACAGTACTTGCTTCGACGGTTCGAATGATCTCGTACTCGCGACCGGGCTCGTCGACGAGTACGGCCTGGCGCTCGGCGTGGGTGGCGCGCTCTATGTCGGTCAGGGCAACACGCGGCCCTCAACGGTGTTTCGAATTTCACCCGACGCTGGCGTCTCTGCGGTCACGACGCTGCCGATGTCGGTGTACGCGCTGGCCCCAGACCCTTCTGGCCAATTCGTTTACGCGACAGGGTCAGCAGGCAAAACGGTATGGCGCATCGACGTCTCTGAGGGCCCGAGCTATGGCAGCAAAGTCGTCTTCGGGTGTGACCCGAGCCAGCCGTATCACTGCGGTGACACTCAGTAAGTCGAGCAGACTCCAGCAATTGCCGCCGCGGTCAGCCGACCAACATCGAGCGCCCCGCGCCTGCTGAACGATCGACACCTGAAGATCGACCCGCAGGCGCGGGCATCGCTTGGCCCCTTGGCCCAAGCGCGCAACGGCCCCGCCCAGGGCCCACGAAGCCCAATGCCGATATCGATCGAGCGAGTCGCGGGCACTGCTGAATGTCGCGTTGCCCGCGGCCAGGTGCGGCTGAGTTGGTCGCGCGAAGCGCACTGACTCAAGCGAGGCAGAGACCCGGCCCAGAGCCACTGAGGCATCTTTCGATGCCCGCGGAGTCAGCCCGTCTGTGCAGACAATTATTCGAAGCCTCTTTCAAAAGTGGTGCGATGAAGGCGGCGTGCCTACATGCGCCAAGTTGCATCGCAATCGCACCCCTTTTGAGACGCTTGGATCCATGGCTTGTAGAATCGAGCGATGACCCTGTTCCTCGCGATCGTCGCCTTCGCGGTCGCCGCACGTTCCTTCTCTCCGGCGGCAAACACATCGTCGGCGCTGACCTCAAGTGCGTCTCCACCGGCACGCTGTGTTCGAAGCTGCACTGACGAACCATATTCTGCGTGCGTCGGCTGCAAGACTCGGGTGAGCGCGGCCACCTCGACCTGCCGTTGAACCCGGCACAGCCGGCGCATCTTCACGAGTCGTTGGGGGCACACATGTTTCGACAGACCGTCGTCTTCTTGCTGCTCGGCGCGGGGAGCCTGGTCAGCGGCTGCACCTGCGGAGGCCCAAGCCCGGCAGCCCGCGATGTCTTGACCTCGTACTGCAACTTCATCGACCGCTGCCCTGATCAGCTCCAATACTCGCTCGCCTACCGGAGCACTGCCGAGTGCGTCGACATTCTCGCCTTCGTGACCACCTGCCGGGTCGACCAAGTCGCTGGGCCGACTGGTGACCGCGTGCCAACGCTGGTGAAGACGATGCTGAATGTCGAACCGTCGCAAGCGGCGGCCTGCCAGGCCTACCTCGCCTCGGCCGACTGCAAGGCCGCGTTGACGGGCTGCGACCCCGCGACCGACGCGGGCTGCAACCCCTGCTCGACGCTGTTCGCCCCGAGCGTGACCGACACAGGCTCCGGCACCCGCCCCGGCACCGTGGCGCTCGACCAGAAGTGCGACGAGGTTCTCCTGTGCGCGCCCGGTCTGTACTGCATTCCACCCAAGTCGACTTCTGACGCCGGCATCAGCTGCCGCGTCTGCAAGCCCCTGCGACCGATTGGCGGCGACTGCATCGACCCGCCGTACGTACCCTGTGCCAGCGGGTCATTCTGCGAAAGCGCGGCCGGTGTCTGCGTTGCGCTGAGCGCCTCGGGGCTCGCCTGCCAGAACGCGTTCACGTGCAGCTCGTCGTTTTGCAACCCCAACACCAAGGTCTGCGATTCAGGCGGGCACACCGGCGAGGCCTGCACCGCCGCCAGTGACTGCCGAACAGACGCCTGCGTCGGAGGCCACTGCACCGCCAGGCTCGCCAATGGGGGCGCCTGCGCGTCGGCCGAGCAATGCCTCGGTGGCGTCTGCGACCCCGGCTCGGGCAAGTGCGGCAAGCCCTCGGGGGCCACCTGCTCTTCGGGTGGCGAATGCCAGGGGTGGTGTGACGCGCAGGTGTGCAAGCCCGGGGTGCAAGTCGGCAGCACCTGCAGTTTGAGTGAGCAGTGCGAGTCGAAGTTTTGTCACTCGAAGACGAGGGTCTGCGCGGCGCCCTGCTCGGCTGGGTGCCACGACGGCTCGTATTGTGATTCGTACGGCGCGTGTCTACCGGCGCTCGCCGACGGTTCGCACTGTGAAGCCGCTGAACAGTGCACCTCGGGCTTCTGCACCAGCACGGGCTCGTGCGCCACCAAGCCGGGCCTCGGTCAGAGCTGTCAGGTGTACACCGACTGCTTTCCCAAGGGGTTCTGCAGCGGCGGCAGCTGCCAGGCCTTCAAGAAACCAGGAGAGGCCTGCACGGGGTTCGATTCATGCGCGGCGCCGTTTCTGTGTAAGAGCGGTATCTGCACCTTGATGAGTTTGGCCTGCGAGCCGGCTGCCATCGGCGCGCAATGCGCTTGGCTTCAGGTCTGCGACTCGGCGGGCTACTGCGACCCGCTCAACCAATTGACCTGCGCCGCCAAGAAGGGCGCGGGCGCGAGCTGCTTCAGATCGGTCGAGTGCTCCAGCGGGCTGTACTGCAACAACCTCACCTGCGTGGCGGCGGCCGCCGCTGGCGCCGAATGCGGAGGTCGAACGGTCTGCGCCGACGGCCTCTTCTGCGACAAGAACGTGAGCCCGAATCTGTGTAGCGCGCCCAAACCAGCGGGAGCGCAATGCCGTGCGGGCAGCGACTGCCAGAGTGGAGACTGCGCCTTCTCGGGCGGCACCGGGCTGGTGTGCCAGGCGGCGTGCACCTCGGTTGCGCCGGGTGATCAACCCGCCTGTCACCCGGTGAAGTGCGCCGACCGGGGCTTCACCTGCGGCAGCATCGACACCGGCTGTGGAGAGACCGTCTCGTGCGGCACCTGTAAGAACTTCTATGAGACCTGCGGCGGAGCTGGGCAGCCGCAGCAGTGCGGGTGCACTCCGAAGCGTGCGTGCCCTGATCGCGCCTGCAGCACGGCCATCGACGATGGGTGTGGGCATCAGCTGGCCTGCAACGCGACCTGCACCAACGGCAGCACCTGTGGCGCGGTCACGCCTGAGACGTGTGGGTGCCCAAGCGATCGCGTCGCGGGCCCCAGCATCTCGAGTCAAGGCGCGACCGTGATGATCCCCGAGATGGGCGGCGGGTTTGCGCCGTGGGGCCAGCTCGATCTCGTTGCCGCCGAAGACGGCTCGGGCGCCCACGTGCACATCGATTCGCCCAAAGGCACCTCGGGCAGCTCACAGTACCTCGTCGCCAGCGGGTTCGGCTTCAACCTGCCGCCGACCGCGGTCGTCAATGGCATTTCGGCCCAGGTTCGTCGGTACGCCTCGGGCCAAGTCTCCGACGCCGAGGTCGCGACGTTCTCTGGCGGCAAACGGCTCGGCCGGCTCTCGGGGCCATCGTGGGAGTCTGTCTGGAGCACCGTCACCTTCGGCGGAGACCGAGCGCTGTGGGGCTACCCGTTGACTGCGGCACAGGTCAATGCGGCTGATTTCGGCATCGGCCTCTCCGTCACGGCGGTCGGGCCTTCCGACGCGTACGTCGACGACGTTCGGGTCACCGTGAGCTACGCCTATCGCTGCGACTGCAGCTACGCCTGCAAGCCCGACTCGGAGTGCGGGAGCGATGGGTGCGGAGGCAGCTGTGGCAAAGGCTGCGGCGACGGAGGGGTCTGCGCTTCGGGCTACTGCCAGCCGCTCGTCTTCGTCGATCAAGCGACCGGCTTGATGTGGCAGAACACCCAATTCGACGAGTCGAACTGCGACGCCTTCACGCTGGGGGGCTTCACTGACTGGCGCGTACCCACCATCGACGAGCTGCGCACCCGAGTGATCGGGTGCCCGGCCACGGCCCCCGGTGGGGCCTGCAAGGTGTCGAGCGGCTGCACGTTGGCATCGTGCCTCGAGGCGAGCTGCGATGGGTGCGGCGACCGGCAGGGGCCGGGCCCGTACGGCTGCTATCTCGACAACCACACGGAGTGGATCGCGTGCACCGGGGGGTACCAGTTCTTTTCGAGCACCAAGAACGGCACCACACCCTATGCCATCGATTTCGGGAGCGGCAAGATCGCCCCCGGCACCACCCAGGTTCGGTATCGCTGCGTGCGCCCGTGACCGACCCGGCGCAACGACTCGTCATGAAGCGACCGCTGCGCGTTCTCATCGGAGGCTTCGGCACGCGGGGCGACGTTCAACCGGTGGTCGCCCTCGCCCGCGCGCTGATCGCCCGAGGCCACCAGGTCACGACAGCCGTCTCGCCCGAGTCGATGCCCAAGCTCAATGACCTCGACGCCATGCCAGTCGGCATGAATTACCACGAGGTCTCGCGACGCACCGCGACTGGCCGATTCATCGACGCACTGCGGGTCGTCGGCTTCGTGCGAGGCGAGGTCGCCGCCCAGCTCG
>JANLPS010000167.1:0-3077 GCA_031367385.1 Archangium sp.
CATGACGGCGCACTCGAGCTCGTTCTGGCGCGAACAGAAGTAGCTGACACGGCCGCTGACTACTGGGGTTTGATCGCCAGCTCGAGGTCGAGGCCTTCGCGGCGCACGCGCATGTCGAGGTAAAAAATCACCTGAAAGACGATGTACAGCGGGTCGATCATCGCGCTTGCGACCACCTGCAGCAGCTCGGCCGGTATCAGCAGCCACAGCGGAGTCGCGTCGCGAATCGGGTCGAGCGGCGAGCCATAGACGAGCTGAAGTGCCACCGCGGGCAGCCCGGTGAGGGTGCTGACCAAGAACAAGATGCCGAAGACGATGGTGACCAAGATGGTCAGCCGGCCCTTGACCCAGCCGGTGAAGCCGGGGCCGATGCGACCTGACGAGAGGGCTCCGGTGCGGCGAAAGATGCCCCAGGCCGAGAGCGGCTCGACGGCGGTGACCTGCGCGGTGAGAATGAAGCGCAGCACGAACCAGAGCACGAGCACGACGCCGGCGATGAAGGCGAGCACTCCGGCGAGCACGAGGAGGGCGATCTGCCCGCTCAGAAGCGCCGCGCCCACCGCGCCAATCGCCGGAGCGAAAAAGAGCAGGCCCATCAGCGCCGCCATGCCGAAGCTGAGCAGCACCGCGCCGGTGGTTGCGCCGAGGCGGCCGAGTGCCAGGCGCACGGCTCGGGCCACGGTCGGTGGCTCTCCGCTCGTCAGGCGCGGGTAAATGTAGGCGGAGGTCGCGACGCCTGCGATCTGCGAGAGCAGAATCGTGGCCACCATGAACAGCGCGCCGAGCGGGAGCACCTTGGCCAGCTGTGAGGTGTCAGCGATCGGCGGGTTCTTGAGCCAGGAGATCGGGTCGAAGGCCGCTCCGTGCAACATCTCTCGCAGGGTGCGCTGGAGGAGCAGGTCGAGGGCTTTGACCAGCGCGTACTGAACGAGCTGAAACCCGAGCAGCAAGATGAAGAGCGGGCGCCAATTCGCGCGCCAGAACGAGGCCGCGCGGTCGACGATTTCGCCGACGGCGAGGGGGCGCAGGGTCGGGCGGTCAGTCAAACCCCAGATCCTCCGCGCCCATCACGGCGAACCCGGCGGCGCTCGGCAGCAACTTCGCGTTCTGCGGAGTCAACCCACCCAGGGCGAACACGGGGCAGGGCGCATGGGCTGCCAACGACGCGAACCCCTCGGGGCCCAAGGTCGTGGCGACAGTCTTTGACCTCGGCATGAAGACCGGGCTGACCAGCGCGAGGTCGGCCCCGGCCTGAAACTCATCGCGCGAATGCACTGCGTGGCTGACCAGCATGCCCTCGCGCAGATGCGGCTTCACGTCGCTCACGCTCAGGGCCTTCGCCGCCAGGTGCAGGTGCGCACCGAGCGCCAGCGCCACATCGAGCCGCGAATTGACGAACAGCGGAGCGTTGAACCGCGCACACACCTTCGCCACCTCGCGCGCCTCGTCGAAGAACTGACGCGTGGTGACGCCCGGGTGGCGGTGTTGAACGGCGAGGCCTGTTCGGCTCTGCAGCGCGCGCGTGACCCGCTCGAGCAACGGCTGGTGCCCGAGCGCCCAATCGGTCATCAGCATCACTCGAAAAGGGAGCGCCAAGGTCAGTGCCCGACCAGCCCGCTCAGTGGGCTCGAGGCCGTCGCGTACGCCTTCATCGGCATGCGCCCGGCGAGAAAGGCCTCACGCCCGGCTTCGACGCCCAGTCGCATCGCCAAGGCCATGCGGGTCGGCTCTTTGGCCGCGGCGATGGCGGTGTTCATCAAAATGGCGTCGCAGCCGAGCTCCATCGCGATGGCGGCGTCGCTGGCGGTGCCGACTCCGGCGTCGACGATGACGGGTACTTTCACCTGCTCGAGAATCAAGCGCAGCTGGTGCGGGTTGCGAATGCCGAGGCCCGAGCCAATCGGAGCCGCCAATGGCATCACCGCTGCGCACCCCATGTCGGCGAGCTTGCGGGCGGTGATGACGTCATCGCTGGTGTATGGCAAGACGGTGAAGCCTTCTTTGACGAGAACCCGCGCGGCTTTGAGCGTCTCTTCGACGTCGGGGTACAAGGTCTTCTCATCGCCCAGCACCTCGAGCTTGACCCACTTCGAGAGCCCGAGCTCCTCGGCGAGCCGGCAGGTGCGAATCGCGTCATCGGCGGTGTAGCAACCGGCAGTGTTGGGCAGCAGGTGAATCTTGGCGCGGTCGATGAAGGAGAGGAGCGACTTGTCGCCCTTCGCGGCCAGGTCGAGGCGGCGCACTGCGACGGTGACGAGCTCGGTGCCCGAGGCCTCGTGGCAGGCCTTCATGACCTCGAAGCTCGAGTACTTGCCGGTGCCGACGATGAGGCGTGAGGTGAAGGTCTTACCGGCCAACGTGAAGGGAGTGCTCATGGTGTGCCTCGAAAGTTCAGATGCGTTACCCGCCGCCGACGAAGGTGACGACTTCGATGGCGTCTCCGGCCTTGAGCACGGTCGCGGCATGCTTGGAGCGGGTCACGACCTCGGCGTTCACCTCGACCGCGACCCGGTCGGTGCGAAGCTGCAGAAATTCGAGCAGGCCCGTGACGGTGACACCGGTGGGCACGTCGCGCGGGTGCCCGTTGATCTGCAGCTGCATCTGAGGGCCCGGCGAGGTCATGACGGTCGGGTCGCTCGCAGACAGAGCCCGACCACGCTCGGCCTTGTGACATCGGTGAAGCCGGCGCTCACGAAGGCTTGCCGGAGGTCTTGCTCGGTCTGCGGGTTGTCGTAGCGCGGCGTCAGCATGTCGACGGTGTCGAGAACGGCCCACTGGTAGCGCTGCTCACGGCTGAGGGCCTTTTCATCGACGTAATTCGCGACAGGTATCGCAAAGCGAAAGAGCTTGCCGACCTTGGGCAGGCGAAACAGTACGTCAGTCACGGGGAAGGCGAGCGGCATCGTCTTCTCGACGAACGCGGTGACCACCTTGCTCGGGAGCCGGGTGGTGAGCCTGCGCGCGAGATACTTCGAGTACAGCATCGTGAAGCGGCGCCGCTCGTAGACGGTGGCGGTGCACCAGCCGTGCTTCTTGAGCACGTCGAAGATGGGCCCGATCGCCCCGAGGGGGTCGGG
>JANLPS010000174.1:0-14338 GCA_031367385.1 Archangium sp.
AACGCAGGGCGTCACAGAACGTATCGAGGCGTGGTTCGACAGGCTCACCATGAGGGGGACGGGGTCTCCGGATCTCGTGTGGGGCAAGAGACAGCTCTCATGGTGAGCTTGTCGAACCACGCCATCAATTGCTCGCTCCCAGGGCGCTGTGCTACGCCGCACGCTTTCCGCGCCTGACGCGCGTCTCGAAATTCGAAAATGAATTCAATGCATTTCGCAGCACCCGCCGCCTCACGCAGGGGGTCGTTCGTGAACAGCTCGAAGCTGATTCTCGCCGCGATGCTGATCAGTGCCGCTGCGTCGGCTGATCAGGCGATCTCGCCGCCGCCCGACCAACCGACGACTCCGGTCGTTGATTCCAACGCGGCGGCTGCGCCCGTCACCTCAACCAACGACACCACCGTCACCGCGCCCGCTCCTGCGCCGCAGAACGCGCTGGCCAACGCGGTTCAGGCGCGCACGCCCGAAGAGCAAGCGAACCAGACTGGCTTTCAAATCATCACCGCGCTCGACCACTGGTTGGGCGTCGGCACCTTCGTCGATTCGAAGAGCTACTCGTACCTCGCCGCCAACCTCACCGTGCAACCGCAGTTTCTCTTCGGCGTCAAAGGCACCCGCCTCGCCGCCAGCGCGACCTTGCGCGGCACCTACGAATACACGCTGCCCGACAACGATACGGGTCGCCGCTTTTCACCTGGCGATGTGCGCCTCGGTCTCGCCGCTCCGGCGCTCTTTCGCGACAAGGCCCTCACCGGCATCTCGGTCACTCCGTCGATGGGCCTGACCATACCCACCTCGCTGGAGAGCTGGAACGCGGGGCTCATCACCAGCCTCTCGCTCAGCGCCGCGGCGACCCGTTCGTTCACCACGCCCATCGGCGGCTTCGACCTTCGCCTCTCAGTCGGCGGCTCGCGCGGCTTCTTCTCAAGCTCGGTCAACTCAATCAAGGCCAACACCGGCCGTGACGTCTACGGCAACCTGTTGGTGGTCTGCCGCACGGGCGAGGCCAGCTGCGCCTCAGCGGGTCAGAACACCGCCTGGTCCGCCAACGTCGCGGGCCAGGTCAACTGGCGCGTCAACGGCGAGGTCATCGTCTACGTGGGCTACACCTTCATCAAGACCTGGCGCGAAGCGACGACGGCGAGCCTCGACGACAGCTCGCCCAAGGCGCTCGACTCGAACGGCAACCCGGTGGCTCGCAGCGGCTACGGTCAAGCTGACCGAACGTCGGGCTTTTTCGGCGGCTCGTATCAACTCAACGAGCACTACTCACTCGACCTGGGTATTGCGACTGCCCAAACGCCCCTCACCGCGACTGGCCAAGTGCGCTTCCCCTTCTTCTCTTTCGGCACGCTCGCCGACAACTCGACGACTGCGTACTTCACGCTGACGGCGGCCTACTGACATGAACTCCCGTTTTCAAACGCCCGGAGCCTCGATGCTGAAACGTTCTCTTCTTGCCGCAGCGCTGTTCGTCACCGCTTGCGCGCAAAGCAACGGCGACATCAACCGAGTGCTGCCCAACGTGGTGCGAAAGACCGACCTGCTCGACGGGCAGTGGTTCTTTCGAAACTCGGTGTCGTACACGCCCTTCAACACGCAATTCACCTTCCCCGGGCAGACCGGGTCGATGGAGAAGCTGGTCTTCGAAGCGCAAGAGACCCTGCTTGTCGGCTACCGCAGCTACCCGTACACGCTGGGCGCCGAGGCGAACGTCGACCCCACCTCGACCGTCTCGCACACCACCGCGAAGTACTGCGACCCCACCGGCAAGTGCACCAGCAGCACGTATTACGGCTCGCCGGTCGTCGCTTTTCCCATTCTGTCGCACTTCGACATTCAGCGCGGCTACAGCACCGCGACCGGCGAGCAGACCAACGTCATCTCCGAGAACACCACCGACCGCCCGTGGAACGAGCGCGAATACATGCGCGTGAACTGGGCCTCGAACGTGCTCAACCTGGGCTCGGGCGTGAACTGGGGCACCGTGCAGAACGCCGGTGGCAAGTCGAGCACCTCGAACTGGATTCAGCCCAACGAGAAGGGCGAAGACCCCTACGATTGGCCGAGCTTCGAGTACGACAAGGCGAAGAAGCTCAAGTACTTCGACATTACCGCTCGCTACACTGCGGTGCCCGACACCACCTACATCAACGGCTACGGCAGCGTGCCCAAGTGCTACTTCAACTCGGGCATCTACGACTGCACCTCGGCTGAGATCAAGGTTCGCACGTCGATCTCGAAGATCGACCCGGTCTGGGCGCAAGACTACGAGCCGATGGTCTACAGCAACGAGCTGATGTCGCTCTTCGGGTACTTTCGAACCGAGCGCCTCAATTGGGACAAGAAGTTCGGCCTGATCGACTCGGCGGTGATTCGCCTCGCGAACCGCCACCGCCTGTGGAAGCAGTCGTACCAGAAAGACGCCGACGGTCACCCGCTGCCGAACCAGCCCATCGCCGCAGCAGACCGCGAGGTGCAGCCGATCGTCTATTACTTCACCCGCGCTGACCGCATGGGCGGCCAAGAGCGCTACGACGAGTTCATGGCGCCCGCGCGCGCGGTGCTCGAGCCCGAGTACAACACCGCCTTTCGCAAGGCCGTCGCCGCCGCCAAGGGTGACACCACCCCCGATGGGTACCGCAACGTCGGCAACGTCTTCGTGCTCTGCGACAACCCGGTCGCCAAGGGCAACGACCCGGCCTGCGGGGAGATCGGGTTCTCTCCCAAGTTCGGAGACCTTCGCTACAGCTTCATCAACACCGTCGCCGAGCCGGTCGCCAACGGCCTGCTGGGCTACGGCCCGTCGTCTCCCGACCCGGAGACCGGCCAAATCGTCTCGGGCAACTCGAACACGTATCTCTGGGGCGTCGACCTCGACGGCCGCCGGGTGACCGATTGGGTTTTGTTGCTCCAGGGCGAGAAGCCCGTCAACGACTACATCTCGGGCAGCTCGGTGCAAAACTTCATCAAGAACAACCCGGTCTACAACATCAACGGCATCGCCAAGCAGAACGCGACCGCGGCGTTGCAGTCTGAGCTGCAGGGCACTCCCACCAAGGGCGTCTCGGTCGGCGCGTTCGACCGGCCGACGCAGCGCATGGCCCAGCTGCGAGATCAGCTCGACGCGCGCAAGGGGCTGCCGGTCGCGAGCCGCAACGAGATGCAGGCCGCCGCTGATCAGCTCGCCGCCAACCCGTCGCTCGAGTCGACCGTGCTCGACAACCCCGACGTGCAAGCCGACCTCGCGAACCTGTTGCCCGAGTTCGCGCAGGAGCAGGCCAAGACCAACCCCGACTTCATGCGCAGCATGTCGCGCTCGGTGCTGGCCAACATTCAGGCTTCTGAAGAATGGAAGAAGGCGCGTCTTCAGTGGCTGTCGAAGAACAACATCTCGATGAACGAGTTCTACGACCGCACCCTGCTCGGCGTGGCCAACGAGAAGATCGGCTACCGCAACCGCCGCGTCAAAGAGCTCACTACCGCAGGCAATGCGAGCTGCGCGAATCAAGCGGCCTGCACCACCGTCGAAGCCAAGGCCCTCGCCGATGGCGAAATCGCCAAGCAGGTTCGCCAGAGCGTCTGGCTCGCCACGACCCTGCACGAGCTGGGTCACACCTTGAACCTGCGCCACAACTTTCAAGGCTCGTTCGACTCGCTCAATTACAACGACAAGTACTGGCCGCTGCGCAAACAGACCATCACGGTCGGCCAGCAGGTCGGCGGCGTCACCGAGCAGCGGTTGCCGCGCACGCCCACCGATTTGCGCACCTCGTTCGAGCTCAACGGCGAGCAGATCGCCGGAGCGATGACCAACTACGAGTACTCCTCGATCATGGACTACTCGGGCAAGATCTACGGCGACTGGGCCGGCATCGGCAAATACGACGTCGCGGCGATCATGTTCGCGTACTCGGGCACCTCGGCCCCCGGCGGCACCGGCATCGCCACGCCTGGCTACGTCGAGGTCTTCAACTCGGCTCGCACCGAGAGCAAGTCGTTCACCGGTACTGACAGCGCGTCGTTGACGAACAGCGGCGCGGCCTCAGACCTGCCGTTGGTGAACGCCAGCCATTTGAACCCCAACGTGCCCAACTACACCGAGCGCTACCACTACACGCTCGCCCCGCTGCACTTTGGTCAGGGCAACACCGTCACCGAGGTGCTCAACGACGGCGTGAACAAGATCAAAGACCGCAAGTGGGTTCGCTACAGCGAGGTCAAGAAAGACGAAGACAAGGTCGCTGCGTTGTTGGCGGCCGACCCCTCGCTGGCCACCGACCCCGATCGCGCCAGCGGCCTGTTCGGCACCGTCGCGCTGCGCGTGCCCTACATGTTCTGCTCTGACGAGTCGGCCGACGGCCCGGTGTTGTCATGCAACCGCTTCGACCGAGGCCCCGACTACTTCGAGATGGGCCGCACCAAGCTCGAAGACTATTGGAACTACTACCTCGACTCGCACTTTCGAAAAGATGCGATCAACTTCAACGGCAACCGCGCGCTCAACTCGGCGTACGGCACGTTCTCGTTCATGGCGACCTCGTACAAGCACTGGGTCTACCAATTTTACAAGACCAGCTCGCGCAACCAAGAACAGGTGGCCCGCTACCCGATCGACCCCACGCTCCAAGACACGTGGACGATGTCGGTGCTCGACGGCATCAACCAGCACCTCAACGTCTTCTCGGTGCCGCCCTTCGGCCTCTTCATGTACCGCAACCTGCGCTCAGGCCCCCGGTGGGACGTCATCTCAGAGGGTGACGACTACGACGTGCTCAACGCGACCGGTAAGAAGAAGCTCGAAGACCTCTACACCTCGCAGCTCGGAGGCCAAGACTACGTTGAGCTGCCTCGCGGCCTCGGGCGTCGCATGTACAGCCGCTACGACTTCAAGTCGGGCTTCGGGTTCTGGAACCGCATGTCAGAGGCCGGTCACTACAATGACCAGCTGGGCGCGATGTTCGCGGCCGTCATACCCGACACTGACTTTCAGGGCGTCGACATCACCGCCGACCAGAACCGCTACAACATCCCCTATTACCTGGTGTTTCGTGACGAGCTGACTCGCACGTTCGGCGCCCTGTGGGCCAACGACGAAGAAAAAGTGCGACCGGTGCTCTACCGCACGTACGACGAGGCGAACCGGCTGAGCGACACGCCGACCTTGTTCAACCGGGTGCCGGTCAACGGCAGCGACCTCTTCGCCGGGTTCAACTACCCGACCAGAGAGCTGCAGAAGTGCACTGGCAACCTCAAGTGGCCCAAGTGCTTCAACGCCGAGCAGAACGCCGCCCCCGCCAACATTCAAATGACGTGGACCAGCCGGCTCTATGCGCTCTACCTGGGGCTCGCGCTCTTCCGCACCAACTACGACCTCGACTACGCCAAGGCGAACCAGCTCTACCGCCTGGGCGGCAGCGAAGACTTCAGCGTCGCCCCTGGGTTCGAGACGGTCGAGGTCGCCGACGTGACCACCGGCTCACGGTACGTCGCGATTCAAAAAGTCGGCGCACCCGCCAACAGCACGGCGGCGGTACGCATGATCAACATCGCCAAAGACTACCTGGTGATGGTCAACGACCCGACCACCAACCCGCTGCCCGACTTCGTGTTCTTGCGCGGCTACCAGCCGATGCCCGCCTCGCAAGCCAACAACCCTGCCTTGGTCGAAGACCGCCGCCGCTTTTGGACTGAGATCTTCAGAAATCAAATTCGAGACCTCGACCTCCAGCGCGGCATGTTTCAGGCGTTCGGGAAGGCGTTCTAACCATGACCACTTTGCTCAACTCGAAAGTTGCTCCGATGACTGCCTCGTTCTCGAAGCTGACGGTGGCCTGCGCGGCGATGGTGTTGGTGGCCTGTGGCCAGCCGGCGATCATCGACCGCACCCAGCCCAACTACATCAAGAAGTCTGACCTCACCTCGGGTACTTGGTACATCCACGAGAGCGTGGTCGACGCGCCCAAGACGCTCACCGGCGCGACGGTCATCGGCTCGTCGAGCGAGATGGAGAAGATTCGCTGGGAAATTCAAGAGGACATGCTCGTCGCGTACCGCTCGTACGAGGTCGTGGCCGGCGCTGACCCCCGGGTCGACCGCGCGAAGTCGTCGATCGGTCACGTGGTTACGCAAGACGGCAAACCCTACAAGGGCAACCCGGTGTACGCGTACAAGATCACCAGCCACTTCGACCGGCAGCGCCAGTACAACGCCTCAACCGGAGAGCAGAGCAACGTGCTGCTCGAAGATACCGCCGACCGCCCGTGGAATGAGCGGGAGTACATACGGGTCAACTGGGGCAGCTCGCTCATTCGCAACGAGTCTGCGTGCAACGGCCCGTACGATCACGGCAAGTGCTTGCACGGCCTCGTGCTGCCACACTTCATCAGCAGCGAAGACGCCAGGGCCGAAGACTCGGCGCCGACTTTCGAGCGCGACTCATCGGGCGCGCTGACGTACTTCGACTTCACCTCGCAGCTGCTCACCGAGCCGCCGAGCATCTACTACCCGGGCTACGGCCGCCTGCCGTACTGCTTGTTCAACCCCCAGGTCGACTGCGAGACCGCCAACATCAAGGTGCGTACTTCGGTCATGAAGGTCGATGAGGCCCACGTCACTGACTACGAGCCCCTGGTCTACGGCGAAAAATTGATGAAGAAGTTCGGGTTCTTTCGCAACGAGACCTACGCCTACAACCGCGACTACTACTACACCGAGTCGGGTCGGCAGCTCTTCGCGATGCGCCACGACATCTGGAAGCAGAGCAAAGAGCCGATGGTCGACGCCAACGGCAACCAGGTGGTCGACGCGGTCACCGGGTATCAGAAGCTGCAGACCATTCCCGTCAGCAAGCGGGCGCTCAAGCCCGTCGTCTACTACATGACCGAGAACACCCCTCGCAGCCTCTGGGGCGCGGCCACCATGCGCCACGCGCAGGCCGATGGGTTCAACCCGAAAGACACCATCGAAGCCAGCTGGGACCACTCATTTCGCCGCACCGTCGCGGTGCCGCGGGGCCTCGAGGCCAACGACATTCCTCAGATGTTCTACATCTGCGAGTCACCGGTGCCTGCTGGTGCGCCCGAGGCCTGCGGCAAGCCGGGTACCTACGCGCGCATCGGAGACCTCCGGTACAACATCATCCCCTACGTTGAGCAGAACGCGGGCGGGTTGCTCGGCCTGGGCCCCTCAGCGATGGACCCCGAGACCGGCGAAGTGGTGCACGCGGCGGCGAACGTCTACGGCCTCGGCATCGACACCTGGTCGGGCGGCTCGCAGCAGATCATCGACGTCGTCAACGGCGACCTGTCGATCGAAAAGCTGGTCACCGGCCAAGATCAGAAGGACTACGTGTTCTCGAACTTGAACGCGACCGACGCGCGGCGCCCCTTGAGCGGGCCCTGGCAGTCGCAGCAAGGGCTGACCGCTGACCCGACCAAGCCGACCTCGACCTTCATGAAGACCAGCGGTCACCTCGCCGACCTGATGGCGGTGTGGAAATCGCAAGGCAGCATGCCGGTGCAGAAGCAGAACCGTCGCGCGGTGGTCGAGCAGTTGCTCGCCAAGAACCCGGCGCTCGAGAATGAGCTCATCAACCTGCCTGAGGTGAAGCTCGGCCTCGACTCACTGGTGACCGACTCGGCCTTCAAGGCGAAGCTGAGCGGAGACCCGGCGTTCATGCACCAGGTCGCCCGCAACATGCTGCTGGGCATCGACCCCATCGAAGACGCGCGTTCGCGCGCCAAGAACACGCCCGACCCGACCGTGGGCTGCCTGTTCGAGGCCTCGTACGACGACCCCGATTACGTCGGCCTCGCCAAGCGCAAGAAGAAGCTCTACGGCGAGCTCGTCACCAAGCTGGGCACCAGCGGCAACGCCAGCTGCGCGAACCAGTCGAGCTGCACTCCCGACGAGGCCGCCACCCTGGCCCGCACCGGAGTGTGGGACTCGCTGCGCCGCGAAGCCTACCGTTCGGTCACCACCCATGAAATCGGCCACACCCTGGGCCTGATGCACAACTTCATCGGCTCGGCTGACGCCCTGAACTACCAAGACGGCTACTGGGACCTTCGCAAAGACACCATCGGCGTGCAGGTCGGCGGCAAGCGCGTGTTGGCGGTGACTCCGCAGAACATGCTCGACGCGACCAAGCCCAACCAGCGGCAGCTCGACAACGACATGTACGAGTACACCTACTCGACGATCATGGACTACGGCGCCCGGGTCAACTCGACCAACATGGGCACCGGCAAGTACGACGACGCGGCGATTCTCTTCGCCTACTCGGGCGGCTTCGAGCCCGGCTGGGTCGAGGTCTTCAACCAGATGCGCACCGACTACGATCAGCCGAACATCTCGGTACCGGTCGACAACCAGGCCAAGGTGTTCACCGTTCGCGGCGCGCACGTCGAGATACCGGTGGCGATTGCCGAGCACTACACGCCGGTCTCGAGCCTTTACACCGACAAGTACCACTACTCGACGCTGCCCTTTCACTTCGCCGACCAGAGCGCCTCGTTCGAGACGATGCTCGACCAGGGCATCGCGCGCATGAACAGCCGCTCGTTTCGCCGCTGGAGCGAGATGAGCGCGCATTACGCCCGCCTCGAAGTGGCCCTCAAAGACTTCAACTTGAGCCAGGCCGGCTTGCAGCAGTCTGACTACGTGCGAGCGCGCGACATCATCAACATGGCGGGCGGGGCCGCGATACCGGCCGAGGTGCCCTACATGTACTGCTCTGACTACGAAGTCGGAGCCAACCTGATGTGCAACCGCCACGACCAGGGCGCCGACGTCTACGAGATGACCAGCAAGTGGGTCGAGCGCTTCAACCAGTCGTACGTGTTCTCGAACTTTCGGCGCGACCGCTTGATGTACTCGCCGGCCTCGGTCGCCTCGGGCAAGTTCGGCCGCTACCTGGGCAACATTCCCAATGTGTACCAGCAGTGGTTGTTCAACATTTATGGCCTCAGCAACTACCTGCAGCTTGCGCCCGAAGAGCTCGACAAGTTCTACGGCTTGGGCGACCCGCTCTGGCAAAACTACTGGACGATGGCGGTCGTCGACTCGACCAACACGCTGATGCAGCAGCTCGCGGTGCCGTCAATCGGCTACCACGGCCGCCGCGCCGACGGCACCTGGGTCTCGATACCGACGACCGACAATCAGAACCGCCGGCTGGGTGACGCGGCCGAGGCCGAGTTCGTGACCCGCATGAAGCTGCCTGCCAACGGCGGGTACTCCGACGTGCTCTACGTGCCCCGTGGCGCGGGCCGCAGCATGTTCTCGGTGCACGACACCTTTGGCTACGACAACTACTCGCGCGTCAACGAGGCCGGCCACTTCTGGGACGTGTACGCCTCGATGTTGGCGCTCACCACCAGCGAGACCAACTTCTTGGGCGTCGACCGTGGCTCCGACGCGCTCAAGTATTCGCTGCCGTACTACACCACGTTCAACCGTGAGCTCGCGCCGCTGTTCAGCGCGTACTGGGCAGAGACCCCTGAGGTGTTCGCCCCGATGTTGGGCAAGAACCCCGACGGCACCGGGTCGGTCGTGCTGCCGACGTTCTTGCGCTCAGACACCTACGTGTACGGGTTCAACTACCCGCCCGCGGCGACGCCTCCGGTCGATGCCAATGGAGCGCCGATGGTGATGTCGAAGGTGCTGCCGACGCCGACCTGGAGCTCGCGCTTCTACGCCCAGCTGTGGGGCATGGCGTTCTTCACCACCAACTTCAACCTGGAGTACGCCGAGTACAGCAAGGTGTACCGCTTGGGCTCGAGCGAGGCGCTCACCCCGGCCGCCGGGTTCGATGTGATCAAGTTCGACGACCCGTTCGGTGGTGGGTACATCTACGCGGCGCTGCAGAAGCAGGGCGACACCTCGAACCCCGCTGGCCCGGTGATGGTCAGCCGCGCCGCCGCCCAAACCGACAAGTGGAAGCAGGCGTGCCGGCTCGACAAGGGCTTGCCGCCGAACGCCACGGTCGATCTGCCCTGCCGCGGGGGCACTGGCACCAACAAGGTCGACGGCAAGAGCACCGCGCAGTGGGAGAGCGACGTGCGCGAGAGCGTGCGGTCACTCGAGATGATGCGGGGCCTGTACGACATCTTCGGCCGGGCGCTCTAAGCCCGGGGCAGGGGGGACCAGTCGGGTTCCCTCCGTTCGTCCTGAGGGACTCGAAGCCTGCCCTGAGGAATCGAAGGGGACCCGTTTGTGCGAGTGCTCGGCGGTCCTTCGACTGCGGCCCTTGGCCTCCGCTCAGGATGACCGGGTTCCAAATAGGGGCTAAGACTGCCCCCCACGTGCAACTGGCGCCTCGTCAGCTCGACCTGTTTCGTGCGCCGAAGCCCGGCCAAGCGCCGAGCGCGACCGCCCTCAAGCCGCAGCTGGTCAGCCCACCAGCGCCGACCCCCGTCGAGCCTCACCGCCTACCGGCGCAGACGCAGGTCACCGGGCTGGCGAAGTCACTCGCGCAGAAGCTCGCCCATCACGTCGGCTCCGAGCTCAAGGTGTTGCTGACCGTTCACGACAACAAGTCGACGATGATCAGCTTTCGGCGTCAGCCGCCGTTGCTCAAAGTGCGGTTGCATCACCTCTTTCTCGAAGCCCCCGACACCGTCATCGAAGCCATCGCCGACTACGCCGCGCGTGGCCGCCGGGCCTCGGGCCGGGTGCTCGACGAGTTCATCGCGAGGCATCAAGAGCGCATCAAGGCCACCGCCTCGACCCCGACCAGCCTCGTCGCGCGCGGAGAGTGCTTCGACCTCCAGGCCTTGTTCGATGAGATGAACGCGCAGTACTTCGGCTCGGCCATCACCGCGCGCATCGGCTGGGGCCGCAACACCTCGAAGCGGCGCCGCAAATCGATTCGCCTCGGCGTGTACGACCACAAGGCCCGCGAGATTCGCATTCACCCGGCGCTCGACAAGCCCGACGTGCCGCGCTTCTTCGTCGCCTTCATCGTGTTTCACGAAATGCTGCACCAGCTCTTCCCCAGCGGGCGAGACACGGGCCGCAACGTGCACCACCCGCGCGCCTTTCGCGCTCGCGAGAAGACCTTCGCCCAGTTCGCCGCCGCGATGCAGTGGGAGCGCGAGCACTTGGGTCAGCTCTTGCGTCGCTGACCCGTCTTCTTCTTCGCGAGCACCGCGAGGCCACGCGGCGAGACCTCGTAGCCGACCTCGAAGCTCTGGGTCAGGCCCAGCTTCTTGAGCTTGCGCACATCGACCTTGAACGGCAGCGTCTCGCGGCCAAGCGACGCGGCGAGCTTCGATGCGGCGATGCGCGGGCGCTTTTGAATCAGCTTCAAGACCTTTCGTGTCCACGGTTCGTCGCGGTCGAGGCGGGCGAGCTTTTTTTCAATCACGTCGAGCTCGTCGGGCGTGGGGGCGGTGAGCGCAGTCTCGACGCGATCTCCATCGCCTCCGTAGTGGAGCTCGATGCGAAACATCGCCAGGTCATCGGTTGCGGTGTCGGGGGCGAACTGTCTCACGTACTCGACGAGCTCGGCCTTGTCGGTGAAGCCGGCCTTCTTCGCGTCGGCCGATGTGATGCGCCCCAAGGTGGTGGTGCGCAGGGCGTCGACCTCGACCACTCCGATCGGGTGCACGCGATACCGGCCTTTGGGCTTGACTCGCGCCTTGGGCCACTGCCGAAAGGAGAGGGTAATCGAACCATCGACGAGCCCAGCATGAAACCGTTTCTGGAAGAGGAACACGACATGCCCGTATAACGAGTCGCATGCGACGCGCGAAAATTGTGTGCACTCTCGGCCCGGCCAGCAGCAGCCAGGAGATGTTGGAAAAGCTGATTCACGCCGGGATGGACGTCGCCCGTTTGAACTTCAGCCACGGCACGCATGCAGACCACCTGGCGACCATCGAGCGGCTGCGCGCCGCTCAGCTGAAAGTTCGAAAACCCGTGGGCATCTTGGGCGACCTGCAAGGCCCGAAGATTCGCACCGGCAAGCTCCAGCAGGGCGCCATCGAGCTGGTCGAAGGCCAAGAAATCTCGATCACGATGGACGAGTCGGTCTTGGGCACCCTCGACTTGATCTCGACGACGTACCCACACCTCGCGTCAGACGTGAACGTGGGCGACCGCATTCTGCTCGACGACGGGTTGCTCGAGCTCAAGGTGTTGCAGACCGACAAGAAGATGTTGCTGCGGGCCGAGATCATTCACGGCGGTACCCTGAAGAACAACAAGGGCATCAACCTGCCTGGCGTCGCGCTGCGTGCCGAGGCGCTCACCGCGAAAGACAAAGAAGACCTGATCTTCGGCCTCAAGGCCGGAGTCGACATGGTGGCGCTCTCATTCGTGCGCACGCCGCAAGACATCGACCAGTGCCGCGAGGCGATGCGTGAGGCCGGGCGAATCGTGCCGATCATCGCCAAGCTCGAGAAGCCCGAGGCGATCGCGCGGCTCGATGCGATTCTCGACAAGACCGACGGCGTGATGGTGGCGCGCGGTGACCTGGGGGTCGAGATTCCTCCCGAAGAGGTGCCGGCGATTCAGAAAGACATCATTCGCCGATCGAACGCACGTGGGCTGCCGGTCATCGTCGCGACGCAGATGCTCAACTCGATGATCGAGCACCCGCGACCGACCCGCGCCGAGGCGAGTGACGTGGCGAACGCGGTGTTCGACAACACCGACGCGGTGATGCTCTCGGGTGAGTCGGCCAGCGGGCGATACCCCATCGAGTCAGTCGAGATGATGGACCGAATCGTCGACGCGGCCGAGTCGGCGATGCGTCAGAGCTTCCCCCGGGTGGGGAGCGGCGAGGCGATGAAGCTGCCGGCCGAGTTCCCCGACGTGACGTGCGGCGTGGCGTGCCGGGCGGCGCGGGAGTCGGGTGCGGTGCTGATTGTCGCCTTCACGCTGACGGGGACGACGGCCCGCTTGCTGTCGCGGTATCGACCGTCGGTGCCGATCATCGCGTTCAGCCCGAACCAAGAGGTTCGGCGGCGCTTGTCGTTGCTGTGGGGCGTGATGCCGCGAGTGCTCGAGCCGGTGCAAGACACCGAAGAGATGGTGCGGCGTGTTGAAGAGGAGCTTCTCGCGCGTGGGTTGGCGCGGCGGGGCGAGCGCATCGTGATCGTCTTCGGTGCGCCGGTTGGGCAACCGGGGCGCATCAACTCCCTGCGGTTGCACACGATTTCGATGTAGCCCCCGAGCTGCCCGGCTCGGTTCTGCACGGTCGTGAGTCCTACTGCGCCGTCACCGGAGCCCACCGGCGCGTGCCCCGAATTTCCTTGAGCAGCGCTTCTCCGGCGGCCCGTTCGCTCTCGACCGGGCTCAACGCAACGGCCCGAGACAAATGCGGCTCGGCGAAGCGCCCAAGGGCCAAGAATTCAGCTCGCCCGACGCCCGAGGCCAGTGGCGTCGAGAGCCGTGTCAGCGAAGCCGACAGCCCCGTCTCGGCCGATGGCGCCAACAGCTCGAGCCGAATGACCATCGTTCGCTTCAGCACCCGCGGCGCAGGCGTGATGCTGAGCGGTATCAACGCGTCGGTGCGCTCTTGCGGCAGCAAATACAGCGCGCGAAGGCCAGGGGTCAGAAAGTAACTGCGCTCCCAGGTGTCGACCATGGCCTTGGCCTCATCGGTGAACAGCCCGTCGGCGACGAGGCTCGCCATCAAGGTCGCCTTGAGTGCCTTGACGAACTCGGGCAGCGGCTGGAGCTGGGTCGGCACCAGGGCCTCGACCGGGTCGCTCCCCACGTCGCCGACCTCGACGAAGGCCGCGCCCTGATTGGTGACCTGCATCAGCAGCACGCGACCCGCCGCAGCCGCCGCCGTGTTGACGAACCGCGCTCGCTCGGCCCCCGGCCTGCCGTGAACCGTCGCCGTCACCGGCAACTCGAAGTCACCCAAGCCGCGGTAGAACAAGAACTGCTCGTGTTGCGTGGTGGCGCCGTCGGGCGACTTCACCGCCAGCGCATTCGAGGCCACGTTTCGCGCAAAGCGCCAGCTCGCGTCACCAATCGGGCCCGCCAGCACCGGCCTCTCGGTGCGACCGAGAATCTGCACCTCTCCCCAATCGAGCGAGCTGAAGGCCGACCTGAACGGCATCGTGAACTTCTCGGCGCACGACTGGGGTAGCGACATGCTCGACGAGAGCCATGAGTCGATCACCACCCCTTTGCTGTCGTCGAAGACCGGCGGCGCCACGCGCTGAACCCAGGGAAACCACTGCGTCAACAACCCATTGGTAAACGAGACCGACACCGACGCGACCTGCGGCATCGGCGAATAGAAGTAGGTCACCGGGGTCTCCATTTTCTGAAACGTATTCGAGCTCGGGTACGCCGCGACCTGCGCGACCCGGTC
>JANLPS010000187.1:0-11997 GCA_031367385.1 Archangium sp.
GCCTGCCGCAGCGTGCGCGCAAGAATTTGGGCAACCTCGACATCACTGGGAGGCCCGACTTCGACGTGCGTACCGCTCGGCCCCCACAGGGCCTCGGGTACCAACAGATGCAAGTGCGGCGTCAGCTGCAAATGGCTGCCAAACCACTGCGTGAAACAGACTCCGCCGCCGTTGAAAAATACTGAAGCGTGCCCGCTGTGTTTGGCTCGCTGCCGCTGCCAGCGCCAAATGCCTTTCACCAGGCGCCGCTCGAGGTATTTGAGCAGTCGCGGTTGCTTCACCACCGCATGCCTTACCGAGAACGGCAGGCTCAACGTCCACTGACGATGGGTGACGCGGGGCAACACGTTCGCCAGGTGCGCTCCCGTCTCTGCAGCTCGACGGGCTGTACACGATGGGCACCACCCTCGCCCTTTGCATGAAAACGCGATGAGCCGTGAGTCCCCGCATGCCTCGCATGTCACTTCGACGAATCCGCAACGCAGCTGACCGCAGTCGAGGTACCGCTCCGCCTCCTGCTTCACACGCCTCGGCACGCACCCAGACACGGCCGCCCAGCCCCGTCGAAAGGCCTCCAGCAGCACCGACTTCTCCGGCGCCCGCCGCCGGCCCTCCTCGCCGCCCACACCTGCCGTCTACTCGCCACCCCTGACAGCCACCTCGGCCGACGTTGCTCACCGGCGATGCGGTACCGCCTCGGGCTCGGCCTTGAACCGCTCGGCGAAGAGCCGCTTGAACACCGGCTCTGAGGTCGCGACTGCATCGACCGCCACGTCAACATCGCGTTCTTCGCTCTCGAGCAGGTAGGCGACCACGAGCCACGCTGCGATTTCGCCGCGCAGGAACAGGCTGACTCCACCGCCGAGTACGGCGTGCATGAAGACCCCGCGGCGGCGATGAACCCGAAGCCGGCGAACTTTCACGACCCGGCGCGCATGGGCACGCTGACGCCGTACAAGGCCTTCAACACCACCACCTTCGGGGTCGCGGGCACGTTGATGGCCGCGTTTCCCCAGCTCAGTGACCAACAGCGGTGGAACCTGGCGTTCTACCTCTTCACACTGCGGCAGCCCGAGTGCCCGGCTGGCACGGCGCCTCCCAACGCGAGCCTGCAGCAGCTGGCGACCTCGACCGACGGCGCGTTGGGGCAGGCGTTCGGGTCAGCGCAGGTCGCGTGCTTGCGCCGGCTGATGCCGGTAGTCGATGCGCATTCGTCGCTGAATCTCGCCATCATCGGCGTGCGCCATGCGCTCGAGCTGTCGCAGCAGGGTCGTCATGACGAAGCCCGGCAAGCCATCATCGATGCGTACCTGACGGGCGTCGAGCCGGTCGAGCCTTTGCTTCGCTCACGCGACGCGACGTTGGTCTCGCAGATCGAGAGCGCGGTCAGCGCGGCGAGGCTCACCGCCCAACGCGGCGCAAACCTCGAGCATGACGGGCACGTGCTGCTCTCAGTTCTGCAGAAGGCGTCGACGCAGCGTGCGTCAGGCGACTTCTGGTCGGTGTTCATCACGGCGCTGCTGATCATTCTGCGCGAGGGCTTTGAAGCAGCGATCGTGGTCGGGGCGTTGCTCGCGGTGCTCAAGAAGATGGGGGCGACTGAGCAGACCCGGGTCGTTCACCTGGGCTGGCTCGTAGCACTCGTCTTCAGCGTTGTGGTGTACCTCTTTGGTCAGCGCCTGCTCGCCGGCGCCAATCGGGAGTGGATGGAGACCGTCGTCTCATTGCTCGCCGTCGGCATGTTGGTCTACGCGGCGCTCTGGATCAACGCGCGCTCGAACGTGAGCAAGTACATGGGCGAGCTGCGCGCGAAAATGAAGGGCGCGGTCGGCAGCGGCAACCTGATGGGCCTGTTTCTCATCTCATTCACCTCGGTGGGCCGCGAGACGCTCGAAACGGCGCTGTTCGTCGAAGGCCTCGCGGGCGATTCACCAGCCGGGGCAGGGTGGGGGGCCGTCGCGGGCCTCGCGGTGTTGGGCGGCTTCTTGCTCTTCGTGCGCAAGATGGGGTTCGTGCTGCCGATGAAGACGCTCTTCAAGGCGTCGACGGTGATGCTGGTGGCCACCGCGGTGATGTTGATCGGCCGCGGCTTTCACGGGCTGCAGGAGCTGGGTGTGCTGCCCCTGGCGCCAGCCCATTTCATTACCATCGAAGCGCTGGGCATTTTCTCCGATTGGGTGTCGCTCATCCCTCAGCTCATTCTGGGAGGAGCGCCACTCATCTGGTGGCTGGCGAAGCGCCCTCAGGTCACCGTTCGCCCCGCGGGCCTCGAGGGGCCTTGAGGCAGGCCGCGAGGTCGCGCCGCCTCAGTGCTGCACGTTGATGGTGATCGGTTGCGTCCACGGAAACTGCAGCTCCGCCTGGCCGCCTTCGTCACGAGCGACGAAAAACGCCTGCATGTTCACCACGTAGGGGCCCGGTTTCAAGGCGTGCGCTGCGGCGGGTACCCACTTCGACGGCCTGCTGTCGACGAACGTCTGCGGCGTCAAGGTCACTCGGTTACCGCTTCGATCGCTCGCCGCGAGATAGCTCTCGTCTTTGATGTTCGGCTGCCAGGCGATGACGCCTGTGAGCGCCAAGGGTCCAGCCCACTCCAGTGAAACGGGGTGTTCGCCATCCCACTGGTCGACGTCGATGCTCGAGGGGCCGAATGACCCAGGCTGGGCCATATTCTCAAACACCCACGTTTGATGGTCTGCATCTGCCTGCAGCGCGATGACCAATTTGCCACCGGCCGCCTCGATGGTCGGCCACAGCTCGGCGATACCGACAAGCAAGGTCGGGGCGTCGCACGAGGAGCCGTCGCTTGCAGCGGCCTGGCGACCTTTGCTCAGGATTTCAAAGGGCACTCCATTCGCCGTACCGCGAAAATTCTCGCCGAGGGAGGTGTCGGCCGGGCATCGGCCATCTCTTCGGTTGAGTGTGACCGACAGCGCGCCTTGCCGATTGTCTTCGGTACGATCTGCACGAGCGCTCAAGCGAAATTCGTTCAACCGCGCGGCCGCGGGTGAGGGGGAGACCGATTGCTCTCCTCCTCCACAGGCTGCGATAAACAACAGAGAAAACCGTGCGAAGGGCAGCGAACAGAGCGAAACCGATTGATTCTCCATGTTGCGGCGTTGAGCGGCGATCATGCCGCCGGCCGTCGCAATGAAATCAGAGTTTCTGCGCTGCACTTGCACGTGAAGTGCTTCACATGTGTGAAGGCGATTGCACACGAGACGTCACGTCAACGGGTCGTCTTCGACTCAAGTCGACCCTCGCAAACGGTCTCCCCTAGTGTTGTTCTTGGTTACTTATTTGCTTGGGCACGAGCGTCAAGTCGACCATGCGGTCGGCAGACCACTTTGCCGGATCGGGTGAGGAGCCTTCTTCACCACGTGAACTGACGTGCATCCGGGCTGCTGGCACGCCCTTCTGTTCGAGGTACTTCGCGACATGGTCAGCGCGGCTTTTGCCGAGCTCTTTGTTGTACCCCTCAGTGCCGGTCGGGTCGGTGTAGCCGACGATGTTCACTGACCGATCTTTCAGCGCACCGGTGGTGAAACACGTGGCGAGCGAATCGAGGCGGGCCGATGCGTCGGTCAACACCGTGGTCGAGTCGTTGTCGAAGTACGCGTCGGCCGCGGTGTCACCGCACGCTTCACGAATCTTTTGGTCGAGACGCACGGCGCCTTTGCCGTCTGCAGTTCGCACTTCAGTGTGCGCGCAACCCGAGGTGAGACAAAAAGCCAGAGCTGCAACGGTGCCGGTGATGAACTTGGTCATAGAGAAGATTCTCGAAGCTCGAGGCGGGTAGCTGCACCTTCGTCAATGAGGTCATCGACCCGGCGGCTCAGGTCAGCGGCGTGGTTCGAGTGCTCAGCCAGGAGGCCACGCGTCGAGGGCTGACGCTCGAGGTCTTCAAAGGCCCGGCGCTCCTGGCGGTGGGCGATGGAGAAGCCTTGCGCCAGGTGCTCTTCAACCTCGTCGGCAACGCCCTCAAGTTCACCGCCCACGGCAGCGTGCGCGTCGAGCTGTCTGTCGAGTCTGGGAGGCTGCGCGTTTCAGTGCGAGATGTCGAGGCGACGGGGCAGGTCGCAGGGCTGCGGGTGCTGGCTGACACGACGCGGGTGTCACGGGGTGCCGAAGCTGATCACCAGCAGCTGATCAAGCTGATCACCCGCGCGGCTCGGGGCCTTCGTTTTCCCAAGCAGCGAGGTCGTTCACGGGTGACGTTGCCGATGGTGTTCGAGCGTTCGTAGGTCAAGTCGTTGAAAACGTTGGCGAATTCGATGTACTGCATGCAGTACAATTTTGTACTGCAGGTCACTGCCTCGCCCGCATGATCGCCGCGCTGGTGCGGTTGACCCAGTAGATGCACGACCCGACCGCGACCAGGCCGCCCGGTATCGACTGGCTGGTCGCGAGGTCGACCGGAGTGCCACCACCGAATGCGCCCTTCTGCACTTTGCTGCGGCCGTAGTCCGTCCAGTACAGGTTCTCGTCTGTCGCAATCATCGACCCGATGAAGCCCAGGCCTGAGAACAGCGTCGTCGCCGCGCCGCCGCCGGTCGCGACTGCGCCGATCGTGCCGCTGGTGGTGCCCCAGTACACGGTGTTCTGCGCCAGTGCCACGGTGGTCGCGCGCCCCAACCCGGTCGCCAGCTGCTTCGGAGTCGCTCCGCTCTTCATCACGTTGCCGCTGGTATCAGTCACCCAGTACGCGGTGCCATCGAGCCCCACCGCCACGTCGCTGGGCACGTCGGGCTCGCTCGCGATCGTGGTCACGGCGCCTCCGGCCACGGGTATTTTGCGCACGGTGCGGCCATTCGAAGTGGTGAAGGTGACTGCGCCTGCTGCGACCTGGAGGTGAAACGCGGTGTCGGCGTAGATCGGCACCGCCGTGCCCCCCGACTTGGCGACTCGAAAAAGGCCCTTGCCGGGGTAGCTCGCCCAGTAGACGAAGCTCGCGTCGAGCCCCATGTACCCGGGCGACGTCAGGCCCGAGGCGAGCGTGACTGGTGCTCCGCCGCTCAGCGACATTTTGCTCACCGTGCCCAAGGCGCTGTTGGTCCAGAAGATCGATGCTCCGTCAGAGACGATGCCTTCGGGTCTGCCGGTGGTTTGCAAGACCACCTCGGGCGCAGTGAGCGCAGCGCAGTCGGGAAATCTCGCACCCGCATCGAGCACCATCGTGCCGCCGCCACCCCCGGTGCCAGTGGGCAGAGGCCCCACTTCAATCGTCACCGTGCCGTCGGCGCTCTCGTCTTTCGACGCCCAGGTCGCGGTGACCCGAATCGGCCCATGACAGTCGGGGTCTGCATTGACGGCGCAGCTGAACACCGCCGAGGCCTTGCCGGCCGCATCGAGCGCCACCGCTTGGGCCGTGCCCAGCGACCCGGCCGACGATTTGAACGAGACCGAGCCCGCGCCGGGCTTTCCTGATCCACCCGTGACTGTCGCCGAGATGGTCGATTCGCTGCCCTGATCATCGACGGCCCGTGCAGACGCCGAGAGATCGAGCCCCGCACCGGCTTTCGAGCCGCCCTGGCACCCACTCAGAACCACCCCCAAACACCCAATCACCAGCCGCGCTGACGAGCTCATGAGCGCGCGAAACTACACGGTCTCTCCCGAGGCTGAGGGGGCATTTCAAAAGTGAAATGAGACCGGGTACGGGGCCTGGGCGAGATGCTTGCTTGAGGGCTCTTTCCGGTGCTATCCGTTTCACCGCCCGCGCGGAGCCGTCAATCTCCGACAAGGGTGCAGCGCCACTACTCACACGCGTGGTCCGGTCCCAGGTGCTCCTGACATGGTGTCAGGAGTGGGTTCTCCGGGTTTCACCATCGCGTGGCGGACACAACCTGAAGAAAGCATCACCACAATGAGCGAGACGACGACCGAAGTTGCAGCAGACACCGCAGCCCCCCCGATGGAGTCACAACCGGGCCTGGCCTCATCGGGCGGCATCACGATGCGCCAGATGCTCGAAGCCGGCGTTCACTTTGGTCACCAGACCAAGCGGTGGAACCCGAAGATGAAGCCGTACATCTTCGGCGCCCGCAATGGCATTTACATCATCGACCTGCAGAAGACCGTCGCGTTGGCCCGTGCGGCCCTGCGCTTCGTCTCTGACGTGAGCGCGCGCGGTGGCTCGGTGCTGTTCGTCGGCACCAAGAAGCAGGCCCAAGACGTGGTTCGTGAAGAGGCGGCCCGCGCGGGTCAGTTCTTCGTCACCAACCGCTGGTTGGGTGGCACCCTGACCAACTTCAAGACCATCAAGCAGGGCATCGACCGCCTCAAGGCGCTCGAGACGATGGCCGAAGACGGCACGTTCGATCGTCTGCCGAAGAAAGAGGTCGCTGGCCTGACCCGCGAGCAAGAGAAGCTCGAGAAGAACCTGGGCGGCGTCAAGCAGCTCAACCGCCTGCCGGGCGCGCTGTTCGTGATCGACCCGAAAAAAGAGACCATCGCGGTGCACGAGGCCAACCGCCTCGGCATTCCCGTGTTGGGCCTGGTCGACACCAACTGTGACCCCGACGGCATCGACTACGTGATCCCCGGCAATGACGACGCGATTCGGTCGATCAAGCTCTTCACCGGCAAGATCGCCGACGCCTGCATCGAAGGTTCAGCCCGCTACCGTGCCTCAGGCGCGGCCGAGCGTGACGCCGAGCAAGAGAAGCGTGGCGGAGACCGTGGCGCAGAGCGCAACAACCGTGGTGGTGATGATCGCCGCCGCCCGCCTCGCCGTGAAGGCCGTGGCCCGGTCGTCGAGATGAAGCCGGCTTCAGTCGAAGAAGCGGCCACGCCGGCGCCTGAAGGCGTCGTGCCGTCGCCCGCTCCGAGCGCGACCGCCGAATAATTCGGCTTCGGTCGTTTTCTTTTGAGTTTCGGAGCGTCGGCGATGGGGCAACCCACTTCACCGGCGCTCCGGTTGTTTTTTGAATCAAACCTCTTATTTCGATTGGTGAATCACATGGCTGAGATCAGTGCGCAGATGGTCAAAGAGCTCCGCGAGAAGACCGGCGCGGGCATGATGGATTGTAAGAAGGCCTTGTCGGAGACGGCGGGCGACTTCGTGAAGGCCGAAGAGTGGCTTCGCAAGAAGGGCATCTCGAAGGCTGCCAGCAAGGGTGGCCGGGTCGTGGCTGAAGGTCTGGTCGCGGTCGAAGTGCTCAACGGCGGCAAGCTTGGCGTCGCGGTCGAGGTGAACTCAGAGACCGACTTCGTGGCTCGCAACGACGACTTCGTGAAGCTGACCCAGGGCATGGTGCAGCACGTCGGCCGCCACGCACCCAAAGACATGGCCAACTTGCTCGAGCAGGCGTGGACCGACGGCAAGAGCGTGAAAGACGCGCTGACCGAGAAGGTCGCCACCATCGGCGAGAACATCTCGGTGCGCCGCTTTGCCCGCTTCGCGGTCGAGGGTGCTGGCACCGTGGGCGCGTACCTGCACGCCAACAACCGCATCGCGACGCTGGTCGAGGTGCTCGGCTCAGACAAAGAAGAGGCCAAGGTGATGGCCAAGGAGCTCGCGATGCAGGTCGCGGCGATGAACCCTCGCTGGGTCTCGCGTGAGTTCGTGCCCGCCGATGTGATCGAGAAAGAGCGCGAGATTTACCGCGAAGAGATTCGCAATCCCGCTCCTCCGGCGCCGGGCGAGGTTCGCAACAACAAGAAGATACCGCCTGAAGAGCGGTGGCCGATGATCATCGAAGGCAAGCTGGGCAAGTTCTACGAGAACAACTGCCTGGTCGATCAAGTGTCGATCAAAGACGACAAGAAGAAGGTCAAAGACCTGATCGCCGCCGTGGGCCCCGAGGTGAAGGTCGGCCGCGTCATTCGCTTCGAGGTCGGCGAAGGCATCGAGAAGAAGAAAGAAGACTTGGCCGCTGAGGTCGCGAAGACCTTGGGCCAGGCGTAAGCCCACGCAGCAAGAGCAGGCACAGCCAGATCAGGCCCCCTGGAGCCGAGCTGCACCCGGGGGCCGTCGGCTGGGGTGAGGCCATGCCTCCATCGGGGCCGATCGCCGCGTCGCACGCGAGAGTGAAGGGCAACGCCGGGGTTGCGAGCGGTTGATCCACTCCGGCGACGAAGGCCTTGAGCCGCGCTGAGTGCGCGCCGAGCGAGAGCCCATGGTCGCGGTGGTCTGTTGCGTCGGCCGGGGTACAGCCCGCGTGCACCGCGAGCGCTGAGCGAAAGCTTGGAAAATTCACGTCTTCGAAGTGGCCGAAGCGGGTTGAGACCCAGGCGACGCCGTCGATCTCGAGCACCCAGCGGGTGACCCCCAGCTGCGTGGCCATCGACGGGTCAGGCGTGAAGTCGAATCGCGTGAACGCCGCATCGAGCAGCGTGCCGCAGTTGCCGGGCTGATTGACGTACATCGATTGCTGCCCTGCGCTCTGCACCGTTAGGGCCCCCACGCTCGTCGGCAGGGCTTCGGCCTCGCGGGTGGTGACGCCCTGCGCGAAGACGTCGTGCGCACCGGTGAAGTTTTCGCAGAGCCTCGGGGCACGCAGCTCGTAACGCTCGCCCACCGCGAGGGGCTGGCGAGGGGCGATCACGAGTTGGCCGCGAGCCGCGTCGTACGTTTTGATGACGTCGATCAAGCCTCCATCGGCCCCCCTCAGCTCGACGCCCGCATCGAGCATGTTCACGATGGTTCTCGGGCTCGAATCGGCCGCGCTCAGCACCAGGCCTGGCACGTTGGCCGCCACCGTGCCTCCATCGGGCACCAGCAGCGACCAAGGATCACTGCAGGCGAACCGCGAGCAGGCCTCGGCCGCTGGTGACCAAGCCACTGCTGTCGTGATGAAAATCGCGGTCAGAACGCGAGTCGAGCGGTTTCGCATCACCGTTCGACACACGCGCCGCGACGGGTGAGACATCGAGGCCTTCGTTTACTTCTGTGCGCACAGCTCCAGGGTGCAGGCCGCGCCTGCGTCAGGGGCGATGCAGGTGCCGCAGCTTGCGTTGCAGCAGACCGTGCCGGCCGCGCAATCGACTGACCCGCAGGTCTTGGGTGCGCAGGCGCTGAAGCTCAAGGCCATGACGACGAACGCGGCGAAGCAGAGTCTCTTCATGGGGCGCTACCACAGCCCAACGCTGGCCGCCCGGGCAGACAAATCGAGCCCCTCGCATCGTTTCTGCTGCCCGCGCCGGGCCATTCGTGTACACGAACCGTTTCCCGTTATGACTTCGGGCGCGACGTTGAAGACCAGCAGCTACAAGCGAATCTTGCTGAAGCTGTCGGGTGAAGCACTGATGGGTGATGAGAAGTACGGCATCTCGCCCACGACGTTGATCGGCATCGCGCAAGAGGTCTGTGACCTTCGCAAAGCAGGCGTCGAGGTCGCGGTGGTCATCGGCGGCGGCAACATCTTTCGCGGCGTCAAAGGCGCCACCGAGGGTATGGACCGTGCCAGCGCTGACTACATGGGCATGCTGGCGACCTGCATCAACTCGCTGGCGCTGCAAGACGCGATTGAGAAGTTGGGTGGCAGCACCCGGGTGCTCTCGGCCATCAAGATGGAGCAGATCGCCGAGCCCTACATTCGCCGCCGCGCGGTTCGCCACCTCGAGAAGGGCCGCATCGTGATCTTCGCCGCCGGCACCGGCAACCCGTATTTCACCACCGACACCGCGGCCTCGCTTCGCGCGATGGAGATCAACGCCGAGGTGATTTTGAAGGCCACCAAGGTCGACGGCGTGTACACGGCCGACCCCAAGAAAGACCCCAAGGCGCGCCGGTACAAGACGCTGACCTACAACGACGTGCTGCAAAACGACCTCAACGTGATGGACTCGACGGCCATCTCGCTGTGCAAAGACAACAACCTGCCGATTGTCGTGTTCGACATGACGAATCGAGGCAACATCACCCGCGCCGTGCTCAGCCCTGGCGAAATCGGTACGGTGGTGGGGCTTGGCCAGACGGTGATGGCGTAGATTCGACGTTTCTTCAAAACCTCAAAGGAGCCCGTACATGGCGGCGCAGAGCGACGAAGTTGTGAAGCAGCTGAGTGAGTCGATCAAGAAGACGGTCGACGCGTTCAAGGTCGGCTTGTCGAAAATTCGAACCGGCCGCGCCAGCACCGCGATGCTCGATGGCGTTCGCGTGAACTATTACGGCACTCCGACGCCGATCGCGCAGACTGCCGCGGTCGCCGCCCCCGAGCCCCGGTTGATCACCGTCAAACCGTGGGACAAGGGCGTCTTGAAAGACATCGAGAAGGCCATTCTCGAGGCGAACCTGGGGCTGACGCCGCAGAACGACGGTGAGATCATTCGCCTGCCGGTGCCGATGATGACCGAGCAGCGCCGCAAAGACATCGCCAAGCAGGTCAAGGCGCTGGGCGAAGAGCACAAGGTCACCGTGCGCAACGAGCGCCGCGACTCGAACGAGAAGCTCAAGACGTTCTTGAAAGACAAAGACATCACCGAAGACGAGAGCAAGCACGCGCAAGAGAAGACGCAGAAGGCGACCGACGCCGGCATCAAAGAGATCGAAGATCTGGTCACCAAGAAAGAGAAAGAGGTGCTGGAGGTCTGAGTGACGCGCGTACTCGTCGCTGAACCGTCGGCTCCCATCTCGGCTGCCCTGCGAAAGTTTTTGCACGGGGTGGCTGAGGTGCAGATCACCCATTTCGTCGATGAGGCGGTGCAGTTGCTTCGCGCCAAGCCCCCCGACGTGGTGATCGCCGCGGTGTCGGGCACCTTCGATGGCGAGACCTTGTGCGCGCAGGTGCGCAGGCTCGCGCCGACGACGGCGGTGATTCTGGTGTACCCGGCCGAAGAAGAGAAGGCGGCCGAGCGGGCGCTGGGGCAGGGCGCTGATTCATTCTTGGTGGTGCCGCTCAAGAAGCCGGCGGTGCTGGCGACGGTGCAGGTGGTGCTGAAGGTTCGCACCCTGCGCGAGCGAATCGCCGAGCTTGAAGACGTGCCAGTGGTGCAAGGCAAGGCGGCCTCGGCGACCGGCTTCAATACGGGTGACGAGGCGTTCTTCAAAAAATTTCTGCTGCTCGAGATCAAACGCAGCAAGCGCTACCAGTACCCGGTGTCGTTGATGGTGGTGGGCCTCGATGGGCTGGGTGAGCGGGTGGCCAAAGACAAGGCGCCTGACTTTGCCAAAGCGAGCATTCGCGCCGAGGTGTTGACCGCGATCGGAGCGCTGATTCGCGAGGTCGATTTGGCGGTGGTGTTCGGTGACGACAAGGTGCTGCTGTTCTTGCCGCACACCGGGCGCGAGGGGGCGCAGCACGTCGCTGACCGGGTGCTCAAGGCGTTGGCGAAGGTGCCAGCGTTCAAGGGCGGCAAGGCGTCGATCGGCATCGCGTGTCATGACCCGAAGCAGGCCTCGCCCAAGGCAACGGTGAGCTACGGCGCGCTGCTGCGAGATGCGACGACGGCGCTCAAGAAGGCACAGACCGCGGGCGGTAATCAAATCGAGATGACCGCGCCGGCGGTGCCAGCGAAGCGCAACCGCATTTCAATTGGGTGACAAAGCCGTTCATCCTGAGGAGGCTCTCGAAGGCTGAGACCCGGTCGAACACTGTTTGGGCGACCCTGGCGAGGTCTTCGCGCAGGTCTGCTCGACGCACCAGAACACTGCGCAGATGGTCAATTGCCGCGGGGTGACTTGCCTCGTCGTTTGAGTTGTCGTACATGCGCCCACATCATGAAGACCAACCGGGGTGGCGCTTTGAAACACTTGAAATTCTTTGCATTTATCGCCGTCGTGTCTTGCGGCCCGAGCGACGTGACCGTTGCGGCGACGACGTCTGACGATGGCGAGGCCTTCGATCAAGCCTTCACCAGCGCCCGCGCGACGCAGCTCGATTTCACGATGAAGCTCACGCTCGAATCGACCGGCTCGGTGTGGAACGCGCGGTCGCTGATCGACTCGCAGATGCTCTACACGATGGGTCACCTCAACGGCGACGACGCGGTCGGCCGGTTGGACAAAGTGGTCATCACGGATCAAAAGACCGAGACCCTGGCCTCGGGCAACTC
>JANLPS010000197.1:0-17339 GCA_031367385.1 Archangium sp.
CAAGGTCAGGTTCTCGTCTGAGAACCCACGCGCGGTTCGCGAATACTGCGGGCTCATCACGTCATGCGGGTCAGTCTGGTGAGGAGCGCCCAGGGTGTGCCCCCACTCGTGCAGCAACAACACCGACAATTGGTGCAGCCGCCGTTGGCGAATGAACTCGGCTTTTTCGCGATCGTCGAGCGCGCGCAGCTCGGCCATGAACTGCACCATCTGCGCCCCATCGTTCCACCCGCGGAGCACGATGTGCTTCGAGAGCATCTCGCCCAACCCGACCTGATCTTGCGAAGCCTCGACCACCGGCAGCGCAGAGACGAACCCCGCCACCAGGTCGACCTCGTCACCGGGCTCGAGCTTTTGAAGCGCGGTCAGTGAATCAACGAGCGGCGCGGTGCCTGCCCGGTGCGCCCACGGCATGAGCCTGACCAACTCGAACCGCACGTTGAGCGCCTGTTCGGTGTACTTCGAGGCGTCGGCGATCTGTTGCCGCACCCGCGTCTCGGCGTCGCGTGACTCATTGTTCGCGTCGTCGTCGATGAAGGCCAACACCCGCACCGTGCGAGCGGGGCCTTTGGGCTCGGCACGCAGGGGCACGGTCAGCGCTTCGGGTGCCATGCGGGCCAACGCCGCCGCCTGCTGCGAGTGAGGCGTCTCGTGCGCACACCCACCCACCAAGGCCCACGCCAGCACCGTCATGAGTCGTCGCCACATCGAAAGCCGCATAGCACCGCTCACGCTCGAAAAACCCGCCACGTGAATACCGCCGCCGGTGGGCCGTCAAACGCCGCGCGCCCCCCCATACCGCAGCACTTTCGAGGCCTTATGATGCGAGACCCCTGTGAACACTTTCGAAGCGAAGCCGAGGCCCTGCGACCCGACGAATTACAGCCCATCGGGTTCGACCTGGCGACGTTCAGCCGCGCCCTCGGTGCCGGCATCGCGGCGATCGAGCGCATCGAGCCCTGCGTCGGCGCTCCGAGGCTTCGGCTGCTGTGCGAAGCGCTCAACGAAGCAACGAACCGAGTCGCTGCCGCCCGACCTAAGATGGGCGCTACCCGCGAGCTGATCACGGAGGTGTACGCCGATCGCAAGGTGTTGATGGCGATGCTGCTCTCGTGGGTCAACGCAGGCCTGGTGCCCCGTGCCGAGCTGCGCCAGCGCTCAGAAGGCCCCGGGCCCGTCGACGCGGCCGATGACGTCGTCTCCATCGTGTGCATGCTGCGCTCGCACCCGGCCACGGTTGGCAGGCTGCTGCTGCAGTCGGCCGAGCTTGACGTGATGGTCGGCCGCGCAGAGGCGTTGGTCGATCTGCTCATGCCGTCGAACGGCGCTTTGCAGCTGCGTCTCGAGCGAGCCCGCGACCTGCAAACCCGGCTGTGGACCTTGCTGCTTGCCGAGCACGAGCTGTTGCGGCACCAAGGCGCGCGGCTCTTCGGCAACCGGGTCGACGAGTGGGTGCCCCCGCTTCGATCGCGCGTGCAGCGAAAGCGAACAGCGTATGGTGCGCCGCATGAAAGTTCTGACCCTGCGCCAGCCTGATGATTGGCACCTGCACCTGCGCGACGGGGCGATGTTGCGCTCGGTACTGCCCTTCACCGCCCGGGTCTTCGGCCGCGCGATCGTAATGCCGAACCTGAAGCCTGCGGTGACGACCGTCGAGGCCGCGCTGGCATATCGCGAGCGCATTCTGGCGGCGGTGCCCGCTGGCGCTGCGTTCACTCCGCTGATGACGGCGTACCTGACCGATTCGACCGACCCGCAGGTCATCGAGCGGGGCTTTCGCGAGGGCGTCTTCACCGCCTGCAAGCTGTACCCGGCCAACGCGACCACCAATTCGGCTGCAGGCGTCAGCGATGTGAAGCACCTGCGGCCCGTGCTCGAGCGCATGCAACGGCTTGGCATGCCGCTGTTGGTGCACGGTGAGGTGACCGACAAGAACGTCGACATCTTCGATCGCGAAGCGGTCTTTCTCGAGCGGGTACTGGCGCCATTGGTCCGCGACTTTCCCTCGCTCAAGGTGGTGCTCGAGCACGTGACCACTGAAGAAGCCGTGGCGTTCGTGAAGGCGGCGGGGCCGACGGTGGCGGCGACGGTGACTCCGCACCACCTGGTGATCAACCGCAGCGCGCTCTTCGATGGTGGGCTGCGGCCGCACTTGTACTGCTTGCCGGTGGCGAAGCGCGAGAAACACCGGGTGGCCTTGCGCAAGGCGGCCACGTCGGGGTCAGAGAAATTTTTTCTCGGCACCGATTCGGCGCCGCACCCCGTGGGCGACAAAGAGACCAGCTGCGGGTGCGCCGGCATCTTCAATGCGCCGCATGCGCTCGAGGTGTACGCGCAAGTGTTCGAAGACGAGGGCGCGCTCGACTTGCTCGAGGGCTTCGCCAGCCTGTTCGGGCCGAAGTTCTATGGGCTGCCAGTCAACGAGGGGCGAATTGAGCTGCGACAGCGTGAGGTCGCCGTGCCGCAGCGGGTGGCGGCGGGTGACACCGTGGTCGTACCGTTTCAAGCGGGTGCGACGCTCGGGTGGTCGGTCGAACCGGCACTGCAATGATGACCCGGGTGGCGGGGCTGGCCGATGCCGCCGCGCTCGCTCGGCTCAGCGCTCAGACCTTTCGCGAGACGTTCGGCCACCTCTACCCCCCAGAAGACCTCGAGGCATTTCTGACGCAGGCGCATTCAGTGAGCGCATGGGAGAACCTGCTGCGCGACCCGGCGATGCGCACGTGGGTGATCGACGAAGTCGGCTACGCGTTGGCGGGCCCCTGTCAGCTGCCCCACCCTGAGGTGACACCCGGCTCAGGCGAGCTGAGGCGGCTGTACGTGGTGGGCTCGCGGCAGGGCTCGGGTCTGGGCCTCGTGTTGTTCGACGAGGCGCTCAGGTGGTTGAAGGCTCAGGGCCGCGAGCCCGTCTGGGTCGGCGTGTATTCAGAGAATCACCGCGCGCTGAAGCTCTACGAGCGGAGCGGGTTCGTACCGGTGGGCGAGTACCAGTTCGTCGTAGGCCGGGTTCGCGATCGCGAGCTCATTCTGCGCCGCGCGTGACGGTCACCGCCGCCCGGGGGCTTCTAGAATACGCACTCACAGATGCATTGAAGGCATCGGTTCGGCGAGCACGTGCCGCTGCATTGCAAGTGCTCCCCGCCAGCGACGTTGCACGGCGCGTGGGTGGCACAATCGGTCGGAGTGTCACAGCTCGCGCCATCGCTGTTCACGTCGGCCGGGCAGGCCGCAGTGCTCCCGGTACAAAACTCTTTCACGTCGCAGGCTGCGCTGGCAGCCGCGCGGCAGACCACGCTCGAGGGCCTGAAGGTGGGCGCTGGGCACGCCGCCGCCGTGCCTGAGCAATTGGCTGGCAGGTCACACAGGTCGACCGCCGCCCGGCACTGAACGGTGCTGCTGAGAAACGAGTCGGTCGGGCAATCTTTGGTGGAGCCGTCGCACTTCTCCTGCTGATCGCAGAGGTCGGAGGCGCCGCGACAGACCACCACGTTGCTCTTGACGCCGTCGCCCGGGCAGAGGTTCGAGGTGCCGGTGCAGTACTCCGCTGCGTCGCACAGCCGGCCGGTCTCGGCAGGGCGGCACACATCGGCGCTGGTGAGCAGCGCATCGGTTGGGCACAGCGGCGAGTTGCCGGTGCAGGTGTCGGGCTTGTCGCAAGCGCCGTTCGCGGGGCGGCACACGAATGAGGTGTTCTGCAGAATGTCTGGCGGGCAGGTCAGCGCGCCACCACAGGTCTCGCCCGGGTCACAGGGGCCAGCGCTCGCACGGCACACGGTGGCTGGAGGCGCCGCCAGGTCAGCAGGGCAGCTCGGGCCCGTGCCGGTGCACTTCTCGACCGCGTCGCAGAGACCAGTCGAAGCGCGACACACCACCGAGCTGTCGGCGAACGCATCTGTCGGGCAGACATGGCTCACCCCGTCGCATTTCTCAGTCACGTCACACCCAAGACTCGCCGCCCGGCACACCGTCGTGGTGCCCGCGACGCCGTCTGAGGGGCATGCGGGCGAGGTGCCAGAGCACTGCTCAGCGACGTCGCACGCGCCGTTCGCGGTTCGGCAGGTCTGGTTCGCTGAAGCCGCGATGTACTGGTCGTCGGGGCACACCGAGCTCCTTCCCCCGCAGACCTCGGCGACGTCGCAGTCGCCAGCGCTCGCCCGGCACACCGTGTTCGACGCCGCACTCACGAAGCCATCAGCCGGGCAGCTGGGTGCGGTACCCGAGCAGGTCTCAGCGACGTCGCAGGCCGTCGCGGCGGGGCGGCAGGTCACGTTGCTCGCTGCAGCCACGAAGGTGTCGTCGGGGCACAGCGGTGAGCTGCCCGTACACGTCTCGGGCACGTCGCAGGTGCCTGCGATGGTGCGGCAGGTCACCGTCGAGTCGGCCAAGCGATCGTCCGGGCACAGGCCGGCGCCGGTGCAGATCTCCGCGAGGTCGCACGCGCCTCGACTGGCGCGGCATTCGGCGCCGGGGGTGCACGCCCCGGGCTCACCCGCGTCGCCCTCGCCGGTGCCAGCGTCGGGCCCCACGACCGCGCCGCCATCAGCGAGCATCGACCGCCCTGCATCGATTGCGCGACCCGCATCGACCGGGCCAGAAGACCCGGCGTCAACACGCGCTCCGCCGTCTGCCAGCAGCTCGGGCTCGACGCAGAGGCCAGTCTTGGCATCGCACAAAAACGGAGCCGGACACCCGTCAGCGCAGCGCCGAAGGCCAGCGCCACACGTCAGGCTCAGCAGCGCAACAACACCCAGCCCCGCCGCCCCAACCCACAGCCCCCATGCGCGCATGAGACGGCCCATAGACGAAAAGCCGTTCGCTGACCACCGAGGGGCACGGTCTGCAAGTGCCCAGTTTCACTTAAAAATCTCAGGCCCTGGGGCTCGCGGGAGGGTAGAGCGTCGAGACATGGGTTGGTCCTTGTCATGGGTCGCCGTTCGGGGTGCCTCCGCATCGCAAATCTCCGCGGCGTTGGGGCTGACAGCCAGCACGAACCGGTGCGAAGTCGCTGAAGCGCCCTTCTGCGGTGCCCAACTCGCGAGTGACTGGTACGTCGTCGTGGCAGACCACGATTTTCGGTTCCTGCACGACCCCACCACGCTGCGGACCCTCGCATCATTGGGCAGCGATGCCGTTTCGTGTGCCATCGAAGATCACGCGATGGTCAGCGAAGCAACGGCGTGGCACGCAGGCTCCCGGGTGTGGACGGTGTCTCATGACGGCTCGAATGGCGGTCGTGAGGTCACGTCAGGTGATTCGGCATCGTCGTATTGCGCGAGGGCCTGGGCCAGAAGCGGCTCGAACGAGGCCGGCGGCGCTCCTTCGGAGCTCGACTTCGCGTTCGAAGTGCCCATCGCGCTCGCCGAGGCGCTGACCGACTTCCGCCACGATTCGAGCGACCTTCAATTCACCGTTCTCGACCCAATCAAGGCTGCGCCCCTGAAAAAGCCATGGTGGCGGCTCTTTTGAGCCACGACGACGCTCTAGAACCGCTCGATCTGAAAATCATCATCGGCCGAGGGCTTCGCTGGCGCCGCCGGAGCCGCAGCCGGCGCGGGGGCCGCGGGTTTGCCAGGTGCAGGTGCGGTGCCAGGCATCGTCGTCGCCCGCGCGACCGCCGGAGTCGGCGCCGACGGCGTGCGAACGTTCATCGGCGGTGACGACGAAGGTGGCGAGCTCGCCTGCGAATTCATCTGCTTCACGTACTCCGCAGACCCCGGGGCCGCGCGCTTCTCGTCTGCCTTGTTGTCGAAGTCGTCCCACTTGGAGTCTGAGGTCGACGACACACCCTGGTACCGCAGCGCGAAGTCGTCGGGGTTCGAGGCCTGCCGCAGCGCCTCTTGGTACGTCACCATCTGGTTGCGCACCAACATCATCAGCGACTGGTCGAAGGTCTGCATTCCGTAGGCGACATGACCTTGCGCGATCGCGTCGGGTATCTCCTTGGTGCGATCTTTGTCTTCGATCAGCTCCTTGATGCGTGCGGTGGTCTTCATGATCTCGACCGCCGCCACGCGCCCCTTGCCGTCGGCCTTGGGCACCAGGCGCTGCGAGACCACCGCCCTCAACACCGACGCCAGCTGAATGCGCACCTGCTTCTGCTGATGGGGAGGAAACGCCGAGATGATGCGGTTGATCGTCTCGGCCGCGTCGAGCGTGTGCAGCGTCGACATCACCAAGTGGCCCGTCTCGGCCGCCAGCATCGCGGTCTCGATGGTCTCCATGTCGCGCATTTCACCGACCAGAATCACGTCGGGGTCTTGTCGCAGCGCGCTCTTCACTGCCTGGCCGAACGACATCGTGTCGACGCCTACCTCGCGCTGATTGACGATCGACCGCTTGTCGCGAATCAAAAACTCAATCGGGTCTTCGATGGTGATGACGTGGTTCGTCTCGTTCGCGTTGATGTGATCGATCATCGCCGCCAGCGTGGTCGACTTGCCCGAACCCGTGGTGCCGGTCACCAAAATCAACCCGCGCTCTTCGAGCGAGATCTTCTCGAGCGCCACCGGCAACGCGAGCTCTTTAATCGACATGATCTTGAAGGGGATCACGCGCAGCACGGCGCCAATCGTGCCGCGCTGCTGAAACACGTTCACACGAAACCGCCCCAGGCCGGGCACGCCGTAGGCCAGGTCGACCTCGTTGGCGGTCTTGAACTTCTCTTTCTGAAACTCGTTCATGATGCCGAACGCCATGCGGGCCACTTCTTCGGGGGGCAACCGCTTGCCGTCTTTGAGCGGCACCAGCGAGCCATCGACCCGAAACATCGGCGGCAGGCCCGCCTTCAAGTGAATGTCTGACGCCCCGCCACGCAAGGCGATCTGCAGAATCTCGTTGAGCTCCATGCCCAGAACCGTAGCACCCAGACGCAGAAAAGCCGTGAAACCCACAGGGGGCATCACGGCCTTCACCACCCCAAAGAAGGGATGAAAATTTAGCGCTTGGAGAACTGGAAGCGCTTGCGTGCGCCCGGCTGGCCCGACTTCTTACGCTCGACCGCGCGAGCGTCTCGAGTGAGGAAACCGGCTTTCTTCAACGGAGGGCGAAACGCCGGGTCGAGGCGGCAGAGCGCCCGTGACAAGCCGTGGCGAATGGCGCCGGCCTGGCCCGACAACCCACCCCCGCGCACATTGACCGTCATGTCGACCTTGCCGGTCTGCTCGAGCACCTGCAGCGGCTGGTTGATGATCATGATCGAGGTCTCACGCCCGAAGTACTCGTCGAGCGGGCGGCCGTTCACCATGAAGGTGCCCGTGCCGGCCTTCAACCACACGCGCGCGGTCGCCTCTTTGCGGCGGCCCGTTGCGTAGAATCCATCAGTTCCTGACTTCGCCATGGCTTTGTCGTTTCTCGCTAAAAAGATGAAAGAAGAATCAGGCTGCGGAGCCCGTCGAAGAGGCCACGAACACCTTGGCGGCCGGCTTCTGCGCGCCGTGCGGGTGCTTGTCGCCCACGTACACCTTGAGCTTCGTCATCATCTGACGGCCCAGGGCGTTGCGGGGCAGCATCTTGCGAACCGCGTTGAAGAGAATTTCTTCGGGGTGGGTCTTCTGAAGCGTGTCGAAACGCACTTCTTTCAAACCACCGGGGAAACCGGCCAGCGTGTGGCGGTAGTACATCTTCTGCACAGCCTTGGTACCCGTGACGCGAACCTTCTCGGCATTCACGACGATGACGTGGTCGCCCGTGTCGATCGACGGCGTGTACATCGGCTTGTGCTTGCCCTTGAGGAGCGAAGCGATCTGGCTGGCAACTCGGCCAAGGACCAGGCCCGACACATCAACGATGTGCCAGTCGTGCTGAATCTCTTTGGCTTTGGCGCTGTAAGTTCTCTGGTGCGGCATGCGACCCTCAGGTTGCCTTCGCGCCCACCTCGGGCGATCAGGAAAGGGCCGCTCTGCTACCTGTCCCACACTGCAGTGTCAAGGAGTTCACTGCGAAACTGGATCAGGGTGCCCCACCGGGGGCTTTGGCGGCTTTGAGCTTTTCTCGCAAGTTCGCGAAAAAGTTCACCTCTTTGTCGGTGGGGGGCCCCGGAGGCGGGGCGCTCAAGTCGACCAGCTCGGTCAGATCATCGGGGATGTCGGCCAAGAACCGGCTGGGCGTGCGCGGCACCTCTTTGCCCCGCTTGATGCGGGTCGACGCGCGGGTCATCACCAGGCGTTCGCGCGCCCGGGTCATGCCGACGTAACAGAGGCGCCGCTCTTCTTGCGGGTTGGGCAGCTCTCCGGGCATGCCGCCGTGGGGTAGCAGGTCTTCTTCGAGGCCCACCATGAAGACCAGCTTCCACTCCAAGCCCTTGGCGCCGTGCAGGGTCATCAGCGTCACCCGGCCCTGCGCGTGCTGCGGCTCTTCTTCTTCTTCGCGGGTGTCGAGTGCGAGGCGATTCAAGTAGGTGAGCAGGCTGGCCTTCTTGCCCTCGCGTTTCTCGTAGGCCTCGAGCGACAGAATGATCTGCGCGATGCCCTTGGCCTTGCGATCGCCCGACGCCGCGGTCACCGCTTGCGAGCGCGCGACGCCGACGAAGTCGATTTCATTGAGCAGGTCGCGGGTCACCTGCGCCAGGTTGCCCTTGCTGAACTGCGAGCGGTACTTGCGCAGCAGCTCGACGAACTCGGTGACCTTTTCAGGAGCGCCCTTGGGCAGCTCAGGCACCTCGGCGACCTGCTCGATCGCCTTCCACAGCGGCACGTCGTTGGCGCTGGCCCAGGCGGTGATGCGCTCCATGGTGACATCGCCGATGCCACGCGCGGGCACGTTGACGATGCGCAAGAGCGACATCTCGTCTTTCGGGTTCGCGAGCACCTTGAAGTAGGCGATCACGTCTTTGACCTCGCGCCGGTCGAAGAACTCGCTGCCCCCGATCACCTCGTAGCGCACCTCTTTTTCGCGCAGAAATTCTTCGATGAAGCGCGACTGGCCATTGACCCGGTACAAAATGGCGATCTCATCGGCGGAGTGCCCTTCGAGCAACGCGCGTTTCACTTCGGCGGCGACGTAGCGGGCCTCCTCCTCTTCTGACGGAGCGGTCACGATTTGAATCTTGGGCCCGCCCAGCACATCGGTCCACATGCGCTTGGGGCGGCGCTCTGGGTTCTTCTCGATGACCGAGTTCGCGGCGTCGAGAATGGTCTGGTTCGAGCGGTAGTTCTGCTGCAGCCGCACCTCTTTCGCTCCGGGAAAGAGCTTCTCGAAGTCGAGAATGTTGCGCACCTCGGCCCCGCGCCAGCTGTAGATGCACTGGTCATCGTCGCCCACCACGCAGACGTTCTGGTGCTCGGAGGCCAAGTGGCGCAGCAGGTCTAATTGAGCGCGGTTGGTGTCTTGGTATTCGTCGACCATCACGTACCGAAAGCGCTCGACGAAGCTCTTCTTCACCTCGGGAAACTCGGCGAAGATCTTCGAGGGGAAGACGCGCAGGTCGTCGAAGTCGACCGCGCCCTGGGCCTTGAGGGCCAGCTGGTAGAGGGGGAAGACGAGGTGCGCGACCAAATCGGTGTCGTCGCCCTGCCCCTCGGGCTTCGGCTGCGGCTCAGAGCCCGAGTTCTTCGCGCGCGAAATCAGGGTGAGAATCTTGCGGGGGTCGAAGGTCTTGTCGTCGACGTTTCGCTCGCGCATGGCCCGGCGCACGAGCGAGATCTGGTCTCCGGTATCGACGATCGCGAACTTCTTGGGCCAGCCCAGGCGGTGCAGGTTCGAGCGCAGCACCTCGGCTCCGAAGGCGTGAAAGGTCGAGAGCGTCACGGCCAGGGCCCGCTGCCCGCCCATGTGCACCACGCGCTCTTTCATCTCTTGGGCGGCCTTGTTGGTGAAGGTGACCGCGAGAATCGACTTGGCCGAGACCTTCTTGTCGAGCAGGTGAACGATGCGGTGGGTGATGACGCGCGTCTTGCCCGACCCTGCGCCCGCGAGCACCAGCAGCGGCCCTTTGGTGGTCAGCACCGCTTCTTTTTGCGGTGGGTTGAGGTGCGACAAGTCCACGATGGGAGGTCTACGCCACCCCGGCCGGCGACGTGGTGTGAAAGTTTTACGAAGGTTTCGAAGGTGCGGTTTAGTGTGCGGCCAGTGGCACGAGAACCGCGACAAGACGACGTCTCGCCCGAAGAAGCGCGGGCGTTTATCGCCTCGCTCGACAAGCGTCATTTTCTCGAGGAGCTGACCCGCCTCACCGCGATGTTCGCCGCCGACCCCGGCAACCCGGGCAGCTACAACTGCTCCGACTGCGAGCGGTGCGGCAACTGCATGTTCTGCAAGGGCTGCGAAGGGTGCTTCGGCTGCACCCACTGCATCGGCTGCGTCAACTGCAACCACTGCTCGCACTGCGTCGACTCGAAGACGATGCACAACTGCGCCTACTGCGTGCAGAGCGAGAACTGCACCCAGAGCGCGTACGTGTACCTGTCGCGAAACCTGGCCGACTGCACCTATTGCTTCGGCTGCGTCGGGCTCAGCAAGAAAGACTTCTACATTCTGAATCAGCAGTTCGGGCGCCAGGCGTACTTCGAGCTGGTCAAGACGCTGAAGCGGGAGCTCGGTTTGCCGGCCTAGCAAGGCCTCGAAAGCAGGGTATTTCTTCTGCCCACTGACGGAAATTCGCACCGGTGACACTCATGCCGGTGTGAGTCGATTGCTCGCAACCGTGACGCCCAACCCACCTGACGTAGGCCAGCTGTACGAAGCGCACGCGCGTCAGGTGTGGCGCACGCTCCTGCGGCTTGGAGTGCCCTCGGCCACCGTCGAAGACGCCGTGCAAGACGTCTTTCTCACGGCGTACCAGCGACTCGATGGCTTCGAGGGGCGGTCGGCGCACGCGACCTGGTTGGTGGGCATCGCGGTGCGGGTGGCGTCGAACTTGAGGCGGTCGGCGCAGGGCAGACCGCTGCTGAGCGCGGTCGAGAAGACCTTGGTCGACCCGGGGGCCGGGCCCGAGCTGAGGCTCTCGCGCGAGCGCGATTTGCTGGCGCTCAACCGGGTGCTCTCACAGCTGCCTGATGAACAACGCGAGGTGGTGGTGTTGATTGATCTCGAGCAGCTGACCGCGCCGCAGGTGGCCGCGGTGCTCGAGGTGAAGCTGAACACGGTGTACTCGCGCCTGCGCCTCGGCCGCGCTGCGCTGACCCGAGCCCTGAGCCGACCCGGGGAGGAGCAGCGATGAGCAACCTCGACGACGTGCCAGCGCTCTCACCCGAGGCGAAGGCGTTTCTTCGCTCGCACGCGCAGACGGGTGAGCCCGACGCTGAAGCGCTCGAGCGCGGCCGCAGCCGGCTGCACCGCCCGGTGTATCGCACGGCCAAGATTGAAACGCGGGCGAGGCCGGTCCGCGCTGCCCCAAACCTCAAGGCGTTCGCCGCCGCCGCGATGGTGGCGCTCGTCGCTGGGTCTGGGGTGCTGCTCTTGATGACTGATTGGCACCCTTCGGAGAGCCCGATTCCACCAATCATTCGAATCATGGCCGCTTACGATTCTGGGAACCTCGACGAAGCCCTCTCGGTGGCTCAGCACTGCTATGAGCCTCGCTGTCTTCAACTGTACAGAGACATTGAGCACGCGCGAACATTGATTGACCACGTCGAGATGCTCCAGGACGCACAGCTCGAAGAGCTCCTGGCCATCGACTCCGCGATTCGCTCGGTTGAAGGAGGCGTCTCGGCGTATGGCCCACGGTCTCGAGTCGCGCCACCATCACGGCAAACTGGGAGCGAGGCCCGCGCGGTCGAGCTCGAGCTCCTCATCGACAGTGCGAGACTTGCCAGTCGCCGAGGCCACCAGCGGGGCGCTGTGAGCCTGTTGAACCGCTGCCTCATGCTCGATTCGGCGTCATTGGCCTGCACGCGGCAGCTCGCGAGCGCGTATGCCTCCATGGCCCAGAACGGCGACCGCGTCGCACTGCGGCAGGCGCGTGAGTACTACCTGAGGTACCTGCGAATCGCGCCATCAGACGACCCCTACGTGCCGAAGGTTCGGAACATTCTCGAATCAGCGCCGCCCGAATAGCGCGCTTTCCAAGCAGCAGATTGACCGAGCGCAGAGGGGCACGCAGGTCATCGAACGCCGTCGAGGACCAGACGCCGTGCTGACCGTGATGCTGCCAGACAGCACGACGCAGAGTGCTGCGGTCTGAACCCACCAGTGGTTGGCGATCGAGGGCAGTGGAGTGCTCATGCCCTTGGCTGAATTCGACGCGACACGTGAAAGCACGCACCCGGGCGAGTTACACAGTGATGTTACGAAATTGTGCTGCATGCAGTACATCGGCGAATTGCACGTTCGGTCGCAACCGAATCGTGGGCCGCTCGCCCGCAATCACCGTTCCGTGAAGCCGCATGCTGCGAGGTGCTTGGTGTCGAAGCACCGCGAGCGACACGTCGGCGAAGTCGACGGCACGTGCAGATGTCTCGAGTCGACGAAGAGACGCCGCACCTCGCCCGCACGCCCGCCAAAGGCCGGCTTCATTGCTCGGCGTAGCCCGATGGCGCTTACCTGCAGGTACCGCCACAAGCCCCGGCCGAAATGTCGCAGTTCTGCCCGCAGCAATCGCCATCGACTCGGCAGAGATCTCCGACCGCGAGGCACGTGAATGGCCCGCTGCAGTACCCGAACGAGTCACACACGTACCCGCCGCAGCAATCGAGGTCGTCGTAGCAGCTTGTGCCGCTCACCCCGCAGGCGCCGTACTCACACTGGCAGCTCGTGCCACCGCCGGGGCAGGCGTAGCCGGCTGAGTCGAGACAGTAGTAGCCATCTGCGCAGTCGCCGCTGACCTGGCACGTCGAGCCGCTCACGCCGCACGTCGAGAGCGAGTAGCAGGCGCCCGCGCTGCAGTACTGCGACGATGAACAGGTGTAGTCGTACTGCCACTGGTTCGAGCTACAGCGGTAGACGTCGTCGCCAGAGCACACCGTGTCGCCGCTCTGGCAGCTGGCCTTGCACGCTCCGCTTTGACACTGGTACCCGCCGGAGCAGGTGTACTGGTACTGCCACGCCCCACTGGCGCAATACCAGACCTCGTCACCCGAGCAGTCGAACGTGCCGCTGGTGCAGCTCGCGACGCACTGGCCGTCGAAGCAAGCGCCCGCGCCGCAGCTCGAGCCGCTCCAGGCGCCGTTGATGCAGACGTAGAGATCATTGCCCGAGCAGACCCGAGCCCCGGTGGTGCACTGGGCCGCGACGCACTTGCCCGAGACGCAGTTGGTTGCGCAGGTCTGGGTCTTGTGAAACGCACCGCTCGCGCAAGTGTAGAGGTCGTTGCCGTAACACGTCGTCGCGCCGCTGCTGCAGACGCACGCCCCGGCGCTGCAGCTGAACCCGGGCTCGCAGCGAGAATCGAGCACCCATCGACCACTGGTGCAGCGATCGACTTGCCCGGTGCCCGAGCAGCGCACCGCGTTGTTGGTGCAGACGCAGCTGCCTGCCGCGCTGCAGGTCTCGTTGGCTCCGCAGGTCTGCTGCAGCACGAACTTGCCCGCCGTGCAGACGTAGAGGCCGCTGCCCTGACACTGAAAGCTCCCATTGGTGCAGGTACCACTGCAGCTGCCGTTGGCGCAGCCCGAGGCGCAGGTCTGCGTCTTGCCCCAGGCGCCCGCGCTGCAGGTGTAGACGTCAGCGCCTCGGCACTCGGTCGCTCCGTTCGTGCATGCGCCGCTGCAGCTGCCGTTGGCGCAGCCTGCGGTGCACGTCTGGGTCTTGCCCCACGCGCCTGCGGCGCACGTGTAGACATCGGCGCCTCGGCACTCGGTCGCGCCATTCGTGCACGCGCCGCTGCAGCTCCCGTTGGCGCAGCCCGAGGCGCAGGTCACGCTCTTCGCCCAGGCGCCCGAGGTGCACGTGTAGACGTCGGCCCCGCGGCACTCGGTCGCGCCCGACGTGCACGTGCCCGCCACACAGGCCCCGGCGCTGCAGGCCTGGGTCGCGGTGCAGGTGGTGGTGAGGGTCAGCGTGTTGTCGGTGCAGGTGTACACCGCGTTGCCGCGGCACTGCGTCGACCCATTCGTGCACGGAGTGCTCGCCAGGCACTGGCCCGCTGAGCACGTCTGACCGTTCGGGCACGCCATCTTGAGGGCCAAGGCGCCGCTCTGGCACTCGTACACCGAGTTGCCCTGGCACTCCGTCGCGCCGACGACGCACTTGGCGGGTTGGCCGCACCCCGCCCCCATGCACAGCATCCCAACCCAGAGAAGCGCGAACCAACGCATGCGGAGCCTTTCGAGTGCGGACAGCCCGCAGGAGTACCCTATCCCGCCCCGTGCTGTCGCGGCCCAAAGCCACTGCCCCAGAGACGAGGCCGGCCCCTCGAGTGCTCGAGCACGCGCGCGAACCTCATCACCGTCGGGTTTCGCCACGACGAAGACCGCCCATCGATGACGCGGAGCGTTCCTGCCCGCTTCGACATTCGCGGGGCGCGTCGGCTCTTCGATGGTGCCCAGTGCGGGCTTCTGCATGTTGCGCCAGCCGATCTGACCACCGGCTTTCGGGGTGTCGTGATCGCGCGGCAGAGACAGAAGCGCACGACGTACCGGTCAACCCACGCCGGAGCCGGCTTGAGAGAGCGCTCAGCAACCACGCCTTCAGCTACGCTGCTCAGCCTTCGTCTCCGGCCGGGCTGTCGGCGCGCGCATGGTGTCGTGACCGCGCCACGCCGGTTCGGCTTAGAGAACCCTCAGAAACCACGCTTTCAAATACTCAGCCTCAGGCAAGCCGGTGAGCCCAGGGTGATCGATGCCCGCGCTGCGCCGCTCGAGCACCTGCACGTTGCGCTTCGCGTCGGCCACCGCGCCCAGCACCATCTCTTCGAACATCTGCCGGGTGACCTTGCCCGAGCACGAACAGGTGACCAGCACGCCGTCGGGCCGCAGCAGCTTGAGCGCTCGCAGGTTGAGCTCGTGGTACGCGCGCAGCGCCACCGTCACGCCCTCTTTGCGCTTGGCCAACCCCGGAGGGTCGATCACCACCGTGTCGAACTGGCGCCCTTCATCGGCATAATTGCGCAGCACATCGAAGGCGTTGGCCTCTTGCACGGTCACGTTGCTCCGCCCGTTCACGGCCGCGTTGGCCTTCGCCTTCGCCGCCGCCGCTGGGTCTTGCTCGATCGCGGTCACCTGCGTGCACCCGCGGCTGAGCGCCAACGCGAACCCGCCGTGGTAGCTGAAGGTATCGAGGCCCTCGCCGTGCGCCAACTCACCCGCGCGAACGTGGTTGTCGACCTGGTCTAAGAACGAGCCAGTCTTCGCGTCTTCGAGCAGGTCGATGGCGAAGGTGTTGAGGCCCTCGTGGTAGCTGACCTGGGTCGCGCCCGAGCCGAGCAGAACGCCCTTCTCGCGCCGAAGCCCCTCGAAGTCACGCCCGCTGCCGTCGTCGCGGTTCACCACGATGCGCAGCCCGGTGATTTCAAGCAGCATCTTGGCCCAGGCGGCCTTTCGCACCTCGGCCCCTTCGCTCAGCGTCTGCAGCGACAGCGAATCGGCGTAGCGGTCGACGAACAGGCCCGGCAGCAGATCAGACTCGCCGTGCACCACGCGAAACGCATCACGGCCATGCAGCGGAGCCCGTCGCTGCCACGCGGCTTCGAGCCGGCGGCGAAAGAACGCGTCGTCGCACACTTCGTCTTTCGAGCTCTTGCGCGTGACCAACCGAATCGCCAACGGAGACGCGAGCGCCGCGAACGCTTGCCCAATCGGGTTCTTCTGCGAATCGACCACGTCGACGAGGCTGCCGGGCGGCAACCCCTTCGGCATCGAGGTGACCTCGGTTCGGTAGCACCACGGGTTGCCCCGACGCAGCGCCTTCGCGGCCTTCGGGCTCACCATCACCTGCGGCAGGGTCACTCCAGCCCCCGCGCGGCCAGCTCGAAATCGTCTTCACCCCGCAGGTGCCCGACCTCGTGCAGCAAGGTCACCCGAATCTGCTCGATGAGCTCGGCCTCGGTCTTCACCGCGCGGCCCAGGTTCTTTCGGTAGAGCACGACCGATCGGCACGAGCCGTTCACCTCGGGCTCGGCGCCGCAGGGGTCGCTCAATGAGGGCCCGCGAAAGAGCCCCAGAATCGTCGGCGACAGCGGTGGCTCGCCCGACGTCAAATCTTCAATCGCGGGGATGTCTTCAACCTGCACCGGCACGCCCTTCAAGTCGCGGCGCATGTCATCAGGCAGCCCGGCGATGGCCTTCTTGAGCTCAGCCTCGAATGCCTCACGCCCAAGAATGACGTACGGTGGAAAATCGGCCGCATCGAGCTTCTGCGCCTGGTCGAAGTGCTTCTGGGCCTCATCGAGCCGCCCTTCGCGCTCGAGCAACAACGCCAGGTGATGATGCGCATGGGCCGACCGCTCGGGGTCTGCCAACAACCCGGTGAATGCCTTCTTCGCGTCGGGAAACCGGCACAGCTCGAACAAGCCCACCGCGCGCTCGTAAGCCGCCTCGGGGTCTTGTGCCTTGTGCTCGAGCACCCACTCGGCCCGCTCGACCGCTTCACTCGATTGGCCCAGGTCGTTGAAGGCCATCGCCGAGATTCGGGCGAACTGCAGGGCGGTGTCTTGCTCATGCTGCGCCCGCGAGAGCTCCAACCCGCGCTCGGCGTAGAGCGAGCCCAGCTCATCGAGCTCACGGGTCGACGGCAGGGCCACGGCGTAAAAATGTGCCGCACCCAACAACGCGTCGATTGAATCGGGGTCGACCGCCAGCGCTCTCGAGTAGGCGAGCTTGGCCTCGTCGAATCGCTCGAGCGCGGCGAGCGCGTTGGCTCGCTCGGTGTGCGCCAACGCATCATTCGGAGTCAACGCCGAGGCCTGCGCCGCGCACGAGAGCGCCTGCTCGAAGTCTCCGGCATCGAAGTACGCTTGGGCGGCGTCGAGCGGCAGGCGGCCCTTCGCCTGACACACCGCCAGCGCCTCTGCGTGGGGCGTCGAGGTCGTGGGCTCGTGTCGCAGCTGCGGCTTCGCGGCGGGAGTCTCGGCGACTTCGGTCACTCCGGCGTCGACGACCAGGGGAGCCACCACAGCGACCGGGGTCTTCTTGCAGCCGCCGAGCAGGCAGCCGGCACACAGCAGAACGACCGCGGCGACTCTCACGGTCACGGGGCTTACGCCGACTTCTTCTCTTTTTCGAGCACGACCTGGGGCGCCTCTTTCTTCAGAATCACGCCCTCGGTGATGCGGCACTCTTTGACGCCCTCGCGAAACGGCACGTCGTACATCACGTCGAGCATCGCATCTTCCATGATCGCTCGAAGACCGCGGGCCCCGGAGTGACGGCGCAGCGCCTCTTTGGCCACCGTGCGCAACGACTCTTTGGTGAACGAGAGCTTGACCTTCTCCATCTCGAACAGCTTCTGGTACTGCTTGACCAATG
>JANLPS010000206.1:0-13055 GCA_031367385.1 Archangium sp.
CGTCGCGCCCGTCTTTCTTGACCGAAGCGGCGATGCCCGCCGGTTTGTCGAGGCTGACCCGCAGGTCAACCAACGCGGGAATAAAGGTGTCGGTGCACGCCCGCTGACGCTCGAACACCTTCACGCACGACGCCTGCGCAGCCGGGCTGGGAGCCGCCGACCCTGCGAGTGCCAACCCGCCGACACAAACAACCACTGCGACGCTCCAAGCGATTTTCGACATGACGAGGCCATAAGCCCGGCACCGATCAACCGAAATCTGCCAGTCGATACTCAGCACGGTGCCTCGGTCACTGTGCGCGCCGTGGAGCGTCAAGACCTCGCGTCAGCGGCGAGTCGCCGCACGCAGTGACTCCCACGCCGCTTCGCGCCCTCGGTCTGGGTTCACGGCGAGCACCGGAGGTGTGAAGGGGTCTGGCTCTACCAGCTTCTCGCTCGGTACGACGAGAGGTGCGCTCGTGCCCGGCAGAGGCCTGCGAGGGTCTGGCATTTTCGTCGGCATCACGATCGCTGGCGCTATGGCCCGAGGCTGATCACGCTCAACGATTGGCTGGGTCGCCTCAGCCGGCAGGCGGGGAGCCACTATTCGCGGAGCCATGTCAGTCAGCGGTTTTGCGATCGCCGTCACTTCGATCGGCGCTCGCTGCCCGTCGGCGACGAACACAGCAAGAGACACCACCACCAGTGCCAACGCCACTGCAGCCCAGATGAACGCTTTCACGGGCCACAGCCTTTGACCATGGTGTTTGACACTGTAAGGCCCAAACCAGGCAGCGCTTTCCCGCTCCAGCCCAGCGTCACCCCACCGCCCCAGGTTGCCGGTACGCTCAGAGACTGAGTCGGGTCGTGAAAGACATCGATGCCAAGGAGTGGGTGCGGACCTGGGACCGAAAAGGTCGTGAACAACCCGCCGTAGTCGCAGAGACTCTGTGCGCCCGGCATGACCCCGAAGCCAACACCGAGCGCCCCGTTGCCGCGACCCATTCCGGTCGTAAAGAAGGTGCTCCATCGCACACCGTCGCTCACGACTCCGATGTCGAACGTATATTTAAAGGTGAAGATGCGAACGTCTCCGTACACCTTGCCGTACAGCACGCCGCCGGGGTCAATTGGCACCGACCCAGGTGCGTTGGCCGCGAACGCGGGGGGGGCCGCCGCGAACGCAGTGCCGTTGACATTGACGAACTCCCAATTGTCATCGGAGCCAGGTTTTGCGTATTCGAACGAAGGCCACTCGTCATTCTGTGACCACTTCGAGCTGTCACTCTTCGCGAGCTCGCTCGCCTGATACTCGTACATGCCGTACGCAGAGACTGCCCAGCCGACGGCCTCTTTGATTTTCGGGTTCAGCGGTGAAACAGGCGAGAGCACGGCGGCTCGTGCAGCGGCACCCCAGTTCAGGGTGGCTCCTCCAGAAGCCGCGCCGCCCAGAATCATACCGATGCTCATCAGGGTCGCATCGTGCGTTACGTACCCTACGCTCGTCACCGCGAAGGCAGTCCACGCGAGCCAGGCCAGCTCAGTGCCTCCGGCCGCGAGCGCAGAGACAAATGCGAGCGCAACTGGCACATGCCCTGTGGGGTCGATGTTGCTGATGGGGCTGTTGTAACAATAAGAATACCGATTAAAGGCCTGCGGGTTGTAGGTCGCAGGCACAATCGAGTCGGCTGAAATGAACCGCCCCAGCTGCGAGTCGTAGTACCGAGAGCCCATGTAGGTCAGGCCCGTTTCTGCATCGAGCTCATGACCTGTGAAGCTTCTGGCGTTGGGCTCAGAGACTTGAAGCGATGCGCTCGTGCCGTACGCCGTAAAGGCAAAGCGGTCAGCAACCTCGCCATTCACATTGGTCAGCAAACGCACTGACCCTAAATGATCTTGGTGAAACCAGAACTTGCCGTTGCCAGAGTTCTTCGCGATCAACCTTGGGCCTGCGTAGATGAAGTTCGTCTCTACTTGATTGGGAGCGATTTCGAATTGCTTGCCAAAATACCGCGTCTCGCCTGATGCGGAGCTCTTGTACACACGCTGGCCGTTCGAGTCGTAGCTGAGCTGAAGCGTTGAAGAGGGAGTCGAGATGGTGCCGAGCATGTCGTCCGCATTCCAAGCGAAGCTCGTATTGTCGCGGGTGAGCATGTTGCCGCCGCGGTCGTACGAGTAGGTACTGCCCCGTGCGCTGGTGACGGCGTGAACATGGCTCGAATCGCCATAAGCATATGGCGCACCGTTTTGAGACGTCATGTTGCCGATGGTGTCGTACGAAAAGCTTTCGTTGGCAGCGCCGGTGACGCTCACGAGTCGATTGATCTCGTCGTAGCTGTACGCGAAGTTGATCGCGCTATCGATACTCGAGGTCCACGTCTTAACGTTGGCAGCGAGGTCGTAGGTGTAGTTCGCTTGATACAGCGGGCCCTGAGGCCCGTCGACCTGCGCGGTGTTGAGCCAGTCGCGATTTCCGTCATACGAGAATGACTCGCTGGTGCCATTGGCATACGTCGCCTGCAACATCTGACCGCGCGAGTTGTAGCTGGCCGAAGACAAGTAGCCCGGCACGCTCACGAGATTGCCAATCGAGTCATACTCGTACGAAATCGTCTCACCGTCGCCGAACGTCATTCCGCGCGCTCGGTCCATCAAGTCGTAGGTCGTCGATAGATTCTTGCACAGGCCCTGAATGCATTTCGTCGTACTCGAGGGCAGCCCATTCGGAGCATAGGTAAGAGATTCAGAGCCAGATGGGTCGCTGACCGATGTGATGCGGCCGACTCCGGCACCATGGCCTGCTTCGTCATAGGTCCACACGACTTGTGAGCCGTCGGGGTAGTTCTTCGCGATCATGCGGCCAACACTGTCGTAGGCCCAGGTCAGGGTTTGGCCATTGCCGTTCGTGCGGCTCGTGATGCGACCTGCTGCGTCGTAGCTCATGGCTGAACAGCCACGATCGACGTCGCACTGCGAGCGAGCCCGCCCCAGCGAGTCAAACCACGCGGTGTTGGTGTTGCCAGCGCCATCGACCGTTTTGATGATGTTGCCGACCCCGTCGTAGGTGTAGTCGATGAGCGAGTAGGCCGACGTGGCACGCTGAACGACCTGCGTTATGCGGCCAAACGCGTCTCGACGCTCCAGCTTCCAGTGCTCCAGTTCGTCAGAGGTGAAGGCATACCCGATGCCGTAAGAAATGGTGGAGGACGATTGATCGGGGTGAGTCTCTCTGACGCGCCGCCCCGCGTAGTCATAAGCGTAGGTTGTATAAACGGGTGTCTCCCAAGCGAAGTGCGGCTCAGAGACCATCCACGCCCGCGTCGACGTGTCGCTGAAGAGTGTCTCCTGTGAAATTCCACCCTCCCGCGACACCTTCCAGATTCGGCCGAGGCCATCTTGGTATTGGTCACTGACCAGACCATCGGCGGTGCCGTCAGAAACGGCTTGGTGAATGCGCTGTGAGGCAGGGTCGCCCCAGTTCAAGTACGACAGGGTCACCCAATTGCCGTCTGAACGGGCCCGGCTCGTGACACGGCCAAAGAGGTCGTAGGTGGTCGTCGTCGAAATGCCGTTGGCATCGGTACGCGAGGTTGGCTCACCGAGGCCGTAGGTCCATTCTTGACTCATGCAGTGCCCCAACGCATTGCACTGTTGAGTCGTGAACTGATGATACGTCGGGTCCATCGTGGTCCACGTCGTCACGCCGGTGGGGTCGATCTGTTGAACCTGATTGCCATACGCGTCGTACGCCCACTGAAATGCCGAGTAATCGCCGGTCGAATTGTTCCACACGTATTTGCGGGTTGCGTCGCCGACATGAGGCACGGCTCCGTAGGTGCTGTTGCCGTCGTAAAGCCAGAGCGCCTGGGTCAGGAGCTTGCCCGCGCCATCGAAGACGTTTTCGTATGCCGGCTTCGATACGATGTACGCCGTCGGGTTTGGATAATAGCCGCGACGGGTGACTCGTTCGTCGCCAGTGACGGTGACGTCGCCCTGCTCGATTGTCTCGGTCACATCGCCATAGACGTCATATCCGAGTTGCGTGACGACCTTGCGGCAGACAGCGGTCTCTTTGACGCTGCTGGTGCCGTCGCACTCGAAGTCCCACCGCTCGGCCAAGAGCGACGTGAAAGGAGCGGTCGCAGACTCAGAGTAGTCGTAGTGCGTATAGCTATAGATATGACCGTTGCTCGCGCGAAAATAGGTGTCAGAGGGCTTGCTGATGCACCCCGCGTGTTGGTGGTAGTACGTCTCAGTCGTATTACCTTGAACGTCGATGACCGCTTTGACCTTGCCGAAACCGAGAAATCGGCGCTCGGCCGAGCTCCACAAACCACCTGAAAACGCGTACTGGGTGCTGCCACTCGCGCCACGGCCGTCGCTCGTCGTCATGCTCGACGCAGTTGGAAAGACCATGCCGACTGGGAGATACGTATTCGACCAGGCTGAAGAGGGTGTGTACTGAATTGAAGTCGTGCCGCCGACGCCATTGCTCAGGGTCTGCAGCAATTCGGCACTCCCAGTGAGCGTGTAGCAGAACATGCCGCTCGCGCCGCGCGCACAGAGGTCAGGCAACCCGTCGCCGGTCACGTCGGCGTAGGCGATGGTGCTGGCATATTGGTCGTCGTTCCACCCAGATTCATCAGTAAGGCCGACGGTGATCGGCCTTGAGAACCCGTTGCTCGTCGTCAGCCAGCACGAGACTCCATCGGCGTTGCGCCCGCACACATCTGCCCGCCCGTCGCCGTTGAGGTCTGGGTAGCGTATGCTGTTGTAGTACCTGGGGGCCCACCCCCAATTCATGCCTGACATCTCCGAGATTTGGGCGAACGGCGTCTGAATGCCACGGCCATCAGAGAGAAAGCACTTCAACCCAGCAGTGTAGTCGAGCCCGCAGAGGTCAGCCTTGCCGTCACCGTTGAGATCTGGGTAGCCAAGACCCGCCAGGCCTGCAGCCTCGCGCGGGCCGTCGATCTGCGTGGGAAACCCGGCTCCGCTTGAGAGCCAGCAGGTCGGGGCGGCATCTTGCTGAATGCAGAAATCGGCATTTCGGTCTCCGTTGACATCGACGTAGACGATGCTGCTGGAGTGCGTTGGTGAGTCGACTGGAGGCCCTTGAATCATCGTCGGGAAACCGGCCCCGTTGGAGAGCCAACAGACATTGCCCTTGGCGGGGTCGCGGCCACAGATATCGGCCTTGCCATCTCCGTTGACATCGGCGAGCCGAATGGTGCCGTACGATGCGGGCGAGCTCCAGCCGGCTGCATCTGACCAGGCCGGCCCAGCGATCGAGCTCGTCACACCGGCGCCGTCAAAGAGGTAACAGCGCATTTCGGTCGAGGAGCGACCACAGACATCAGACTTGCCGTCACCGTTGACGTCGGCGAATTGAATGGTGCTGTTGTACTGACTATTGTCCCAACCGTCCGCTGAACTCCACGAGGGGCCAGCGATGCGAGTCGTCGAGAACGCGCCGTTGCCGAGCGCCAGCCAGCACCCGATCCCTGCCTCATCGCGTGCACAGATGTCGAACTTGCCATCGCCGTTCACGTCAGCGTTGCGCAATGACCCATAGTGCGGCGCGGTATCGAAACCGCCAGACAAGATGCCGCTCAGAACATAGGCATCGAACCCGGGCGTTCTGCCGGCGGTCGTCATGGTCATCGGGAGCAGCGCTCCGCCACCGACGATGGTGCCCGAGCCATCGAAAACGACGTCGCTGCCATACTGGTACACGGCAGCCAGCGTCGACCGAGTCGACGCGAGGTCTTGGTATGCCAGACGGTAGCCTCGAACGTGCGACCCTGAGACCGACACGTCAATGCTCTTCATGCGCCAATTGGTATTGCCCATACCCGAGCCCGTGGCGAAGCTGATGGGGTCAGGCCGAGGCTCCCAATACATGGTCACCGCGGTACCGTTGTAGGTCACGGTCTTCGGGTAGCAGTCGTTGGCTCCGTCGCACTGCCACGTGTAGTCGACGCGGTTGTTGTGGGTGTCGCTGACGCTGCTGAGGCCCCAGCGAAACGTGCCAATCTGGCCGCCGACCGAGGGCGCCGCGCACGAGGTCACTGAGCGAGCACATGTGATGATTCGCTCCCACTCGTATTTCCTCGCGTCTGAGTCGAAGTCTCGTCTGTAGCAGGTCGATGACCCGACACTCCACCCTGCGCCGCACGACGCCGAGCCGATAGCCGGGCAGCTCCCGAACTTGAGCTTGCTCAGTTCATACGTCTCAACAGGGCAGCTCAACCGATTCGGCGAGAACACCGGCGAATACACAGAATGGGTGCCGTTCTTGTCCCATGTCTCCCATTGATTCGTGTCTGCGATGAATTTGATTCGATTATAGTTTTCGGTTTGTGTCGAGTGCGTGCCGCCCGCGAGACACCCTGGGCTCGTCGAGCCGTCATCGCACGGCAGCAGCCACTGACCATCGAGCGAGTTACTGTCGTTGCCGTCGTACGCTGGAGCCCCATGCGACGCGCTCGCGCGCTCGATGCTACTGAACCCCGTAAGGCCCCAGCCCAGGCCCAACTGGCCGTTGCCGCCGCCCGAGTTGTAGACGAGCTGAATGCCGGGCTCGAGGCCGTGAAATTTTGGCACGGTAATAGGTACCGACGTTCCGAAGCTGCCGAAGTAGGGGTCGACCGATTGCTGCCCGAACGATGGCAAACTGAACAGAATCGAGAGGCTGGTGAGCAAGGTCATTCGACAGTGGTATGGGTATCTCATCGCGCCATTGAGCCGTGGCACCTCTTCCGGTTGCACGAATTCGGAGCGACTCTCCTGGAACCTTCGTTTCTCGCTTATCGAGAATGCGAGAGGTCTCTGGTGATGAATGGCGCGGGCTCAGTCTAATTGAGAGTTGCACTGGGTCGGTGCATCGTGAGATCGGCGCAGCATGAGAGCGCCCAGAAAAGGTATTGAGCCCGTGATTGGGTGCATCATCGCATCGCTGTTGGTGTTGGTGGCGGGGCCGCCCTTCGATGCCTGGCCGCTGTGCGCGTTCGCGCTCGTGCCGTTGCTTTTGGCCCTGCGGGGGCGTTCGGTACTCGAAGCAACCCTGCTCGGTTGGCTGTTCGGCACGTTGGTCAACCTTGGCACGCAAAGTTGGGTCTCCGACGCGCTGATGGCTTTCGCTCATTTCAGTCGCAGCTCGAGCGTGGTTGCTCTGCTCTGCGTGAGCCTGATGCAGGGGGCTGCGTTCGGTGTGTTTGGTCTGGGCAGCGTGCTCGCGGAGCGCTTCAAGCTCAGCCCATTTCTCGCGATACCCTTGCTGTTCGGCGTGTGTGAATCATTGGTGCCCTACGTATTCCCGTGGAATGTGGGCGTGATCGCGTGGCGGCTCTGGCCGTTGACCCAAGTCGCGGAGTTGGGTGGGGCCGCGGCGGTCTCGGCATTGCTGGGCCTGATCAACGTCGTGGTCGGCGCGCTGGTCGTGGCGAGGGTACGTCGAGCGCCGCTGCCGAGTGACTTTCGACCGGCGGTCATCTGGCTCACAGCCATCGTTACCGTCGGGGTGCTGCGTGCAGGGCAGGTCGCATGGGTCGAGAAGGCGAGCCCGCAACTGAAGGTGGCCGTGATTCAGCCCAACGTGGGCATCGTTTCAGCCGAAGCGCGAAAAAAGCACGGCGACGAGTACCTGGCCGTGATGCGGCGAATGACTGATGCGGCTCAAGCCAGCGGCGCCGAGCTCATCGTTTGGCCCGAGTCGTCGTTTCCCTACGTGATTGACCGACAGGCCGACCGCGAATTCGCCACCGACCACCCGTGGAGTCTGCGCACCACGCGAAGCGCCCACCTGCTCTTCGGCTCTCTGACCCACCGCTTCGGAGACTCCGTCGTCTACAACAGTGCGGTGCTCCTCACGCCCGAGGGTCGAGTCAAAGGCATCTACGACAAGCGTCGACTGCTCCCTTTCGGTGAGTACATCCCCTTCAAGAATCGCTACCCCGAATGGGCGAAGCGGCTTCGGGCTGACATGCCCGACTGGCCCGAGATCGAAGCGGGTGGCGAGCTTCGGCTTTTGACCGACGGGCCGCTGCGCATCGGTGCTCTCGTTTGTTACGAAGACGTTTTCCCCATGACGGAGCTGCGTGAGGCCAACGTGCTGGTCACAGTGGCAAACCATGCCTGGTTCGGAGCATGGGCGCCTCGGCAGGCACTCGCCGTGGCCACCTTGCGCGCCATCGAGCTTCGACGGCCGCTGGTGCGCTCGACCAACAACGGAGTCAGCTCAATTGGCGATGCGTTGGGTCGGGTGATTGCCGAGGCTCCGGTGCGCGACGTCAAGAACGAGTCAGACGGGCCGCAGACGCTGCAGGCGACCATCGCGCTGCTCGAGATACCTGCGATGGGGCCCCTGACGGCGCCCCTCTTCCCTTGGGTGTGCGGCGCTTTGTTGGCGGCACTGGTTCTCCGCGGCCGCCGACGAGCCTCGCGCGATGCACAATCGGGCAAACCTCCACGCGGCGCGGCGCGAGGCCAAACAAGGTGGTAGTTTGAACGCCGTGCAATGGCCTGTTTGACTCCGGCACAGATTCTGAGCGGGCCACTCGATTCGAGTGGCGAAGCACACCTCGACGAGTGTGCCGCCTGCCGGCACCTGGTCGCGACGCTGCTTCGACGAGCGCCCGACTCGACGGTGAACGCGCCGGTCAGCGACCCCTCGGCGTTGCTCACCGAAGGTGACGAAGTGGCCGGTCGTTATGTGGTTCTGTGCCTCGCGGGGGCAGGCGCGACCGCGGTCGTATACGGCGCGTATGACCCATCACTCGACCGCCGCGTCGCCCTCAAGCTGCTACGACCCGCCGCCAGTGACGCTGGCGAAGCGTGGCTGACGACCGAGGCCCAAACCATCGCGCGGCTGCGGCACCCGAATATCGTCGTGGTGCACGATCTTGGCCTGCACGATGGCCGAGTCTTTCTCACCCTCGACTACGTCGAAGAAGGCCATCTTGGCCAATGGTTGCTTGCCCAGCCTCGAACCTGGCAGGCCATTCTCAAGTGCTTCACGGGGGCTGGGCGTGGGCTCGCCGCCGCCCATGCCGCTGGCATTGTTCACCGCGACTTCAAGCCGCAGAACGTGCTCGTCGGCCCCGACTCGGTGCCGATGGTGACTGACTTCGGTCTTTCGACGTTGGAGCGTCGGGGTGGGCCATTCGACACCGAAATAGCAGGTACGCCGGCGTACATGGCTCCCGAGCACCGCGACGGGCGCGCTGCCACGTACGCGTCTGATCAGTTCTCATTTTGTGTTGCACTGTGGGAGGCCTTGGCTGGTTCTCGACCCGGGCCTGGCATCACCGCCGTGCCATCGAACACCAAGGTGCCGGAGTGGGTGTGGCGCGCCCTGCGTCGAGGGCTGTCAGTCGACCCCGGACAGCGCTTCGCCGATATGACGGGGCTGTTGAGGGCGCTCGACCCAGCGGTGGCGCAACGCCGTCGCATTCGCACGATCGCGGGAGGCGGGGTCGCTGCGCTGACCGTGATGGTGGGCATTGTCGTCACGTTTTTCTGGGAGCGGGAGTCGCGGTGCGACCAAGCCGTGGCGACGCGCGATTTGTGGTCAGTGGCACAGCAAGAAAGAATTCACCGCGCATTCTCAGCGACGGGCGCGCCCTACGCCGAGTCGGCTTTTCAGTCGACCTCTCGGCTGCTGACTCGGTGGGTCAAGCAATGGGCCGTGAGCCGCCGCAAGGTCTGTGAAGCCAGCGCCTTTGGCACCGAGCAGTCGTCGACGCAGCTCGTCGCGCGCATGGCCTGCCTCGACCGTCGCAGAATGGCGCTTACATCACTTCAAGAGGTTTTCGAGCAGGCGCAGACGGGAGACACTGAAAACGCGGTCAATGCGGTTTCGGCGCTTGGCGTGCCCGCAGAATGCGAGCCGGTCTCGGGGCTCGTGACTCCGGTGACCGGTGCTCTCTATGCGTCTTTGACCCCTCGGTTGATGAAGGCGCGAGTCTTGATCTCAACTGGGCAATACGCGGTCGCGGGCGAAATGGCTCGCGGCGTCATTGCCGAAGCCGAAGCGGCTGGCGCGGTTGAACCACAAGCCGAAGGCGAGCTCATTCTGGGCGATTCGCTGCTTCGGCTGGGAGATGGGCCAGAGTCAGAACGGGTGCTCTACGCCGCACTCGCTCACGCCGAACAAAGTCACAACGAGCGCCTCGTAATCGAAACGTGGATCAACATCATCAACACGCAAGGCCCCCTGCTCGACCACTTCGATGATGCGATGCGCTCGGCGCAGGTCACCAAAGCGTTGCTGCACCGACAAGAAATGCACGACCTCGAGATCGAGTATGAAACCGCGCTCGGCCGGGCGTACCGCCAAGCCCGCAAATTCAAACTGGCTGAAGAGGCCTACCGACGCGCCCTGGCGATGCTCGGGCCAGAACCTCAAGAACCCTCGCTTGAGTTTTCGGTTGTGCTCGGGAGCCTGGCAGTGGTCGCCAACAATCAGGGGCGCTTCGAAGAATCGCTCGAGCTGCACGCGCAGGCGTTGGCGATCAAGCGTGCGGTTCTCGGCAGTCTGCACCCCGTCACCGCGCAAGAGCTGAACAATCTCGGGTTTGCCCAGTACACCGCTCACCACTACGAAGAGGCCCTCGCCTCGCACCGCGAAAGCCTAGCGATTCGACAAAAGGTCTTTGGCCCCAAGCATGTCGACGTCGCGTGGAGCCTCAGCCTCATCTGCCTCGACCTCACCGCCCTCAAGCGCCTCGATGAGGCGCTCGTTGCCTGTCGCAGCGCGCTTGAGTTGGCGGAGCTCCCCGGCAATGCCCGGGCGTTGGACGTGACCCTGAATTACCTTGGAGGCCTGCTCATCGACCTTCACCACTATGATGAGGCGGCCGAGATCTTCTTGCGGAACATACGGTCGTTCGAAGCTCGCTTTGGCCCCACCAGCCCACGTCTGGCATTCGACTTAGCCGCGTTAGGCGATGTCTACCTCGAACTCGGCCGCCCAGAAGCGGCCATCGCCCCGCTCGAGCGAAGCTTTGCCATACACACCGCCCGTGATGCGGCTCCCATCAACGCAGTTGCAACTGAATTTTCGCTGGCCAGGGCGCTCATCGAAAGCGGTGCCGACGCTCGGCGCGGAGCCAAGATGGTTGAGCACGTCAAAGAGATGGCTGAACGCCTCGGTCAAGACGGCGTCGAATTGGCCGACGACGTTACGAAGTGGGAGACCGCTCAACGCGATGGTGGGCTTTCGCTTCGAGCCGCCCAGCCTCGCTGACCTTCACTTGGCCGGTGAGAGCGAGGTCATCAGCAGACGATTGAGGCTCAGCTCGTCAGAATCGACCAAGCGCATGAAGCTGTCGAGCTCCGACTTCGTGAGGCTGAATTTCTGCGCTAGAGCCCGGCGAACCCCTTTTGCCAATGCCGACCGTGCCGCCTCGACCCACCGAAAAGCGGTGGTTCGGTGCATGCGGTAAAGCGCTCCGATTTCATCGATGGTCATGCCCTCGACCACGTGCATTCGCAGCAGCGTGCGGTCGCGCAACGTCAGCGCCGCGAAGGTCGATTCGAAGGCCGCTTGAAAGTCTTTCGAGTGAATGCGTCGAAGCACGTCGAGCTCGATGTCGTGAGGCCGTACGACGGCGTCTGATATCGCGATGTGCTCGACCTTGGCGCGCCGATCGCGTTCTCGCTTCTGCGCGAAGAACGTTCGCAGTGCTGCAGACCGAAGCCACCGCACGAGGGGCCCATCGCCTCTGTAACCCATGAGCGGCGTCGGCTGGCCTTGGCCCACCAAGAAGCGCGCTCGGAGAATCTGACTGATTTCTTCGCTGCCCACAGACGCGGAGCGCTCGAGCGATCGGCAAATGGCTGGCAACAAAAAGGTGCTGAAGTGATTGATTGCTTGCGCGTCACCCTCGAGGCACGCACGGGTCAAATACAGATCTGGCACAGCCAGATGATCGACATGTTCGGCGAAGCTGCGCCCTTCGGGTTTGAACCCCTTGAGAATCGCCGCAGCGAAGCCCGACAGCGTCACCTGCAGTGTCGGCCACGCAATTGCGGCGGTGCGGTACGCCGTTTCAATCACATCGAGCGCGGCCACGTGGCCAGCCGAACCTGGGGTTTCGCCCAAGGCATCGACCAAGAGCGCTTCGATTTCGGGTACCACCAGGGGTTTGCCAGACATGCCTCCCCAGTCTAGGCGGGCCCTCGGCTGATCGCACCGTCTGGAGCGCCTTCTCAGTGGGGGGGCGCTTAAAACGCATTATCGCCAGTCAGCGTGGCCGTTCACGCCACGCTCACCTTGGCCGGTATACATCGACGTGAGGGCTTGCCCCTTCACATCGAAGTATCCAATCAGATCGCCCGTGTCGCTCAAAGAGCCAGCGACGATGTAGACCCTTTGCCCGAGTACTGTACCCATGTGTATCGTCGGCGCCGCGAGGCCTTTGGTTGGGTCATTCTTGAAGCCCAAGAATGCCTTTCGAGCATCTGACGCCTTCGGGAGATTCGAAGCGGCAATCTTGTGGGCGTGCCCGAACAGCTCGGCGTCTCCTCCCGAAGTGATCAGCTTTTCGACTCCCGAATGAATGTCCGCGATGAGTTCATCACGCGTAGCTGCTTTATTCTGACGCGCTGAGCTTGGCGCATCGGGGGCTCGAACAATCATGAAATGCCTCGGGTTGTCATAGTGACCCTCCTGAGCGACGTCGAGCTTCGCGGTTGCAATGAATTGTATTTCGCCGGTACGGCAGGCTCAGCCGTCATCGGCCCGGCGGGGTACCCCCCGAAGCTGGGCAACGCCGACGGCCGCAACTCAATCGTCAGCGCCTGGAGCGGCGCCGGTTGGGACTGGATTCACGAGCGAATGCTCATCTCAGGGGGGTCACGCCGATTCGCACCTCTTCGAGAACGGCATCTACGCCCTCGACGGCCAGCCGCTGCGCTTGCCGGGCGGCCCAAACTAGTACCCGGCCACAGTGGTTTTGATCGGTTGAAGCTGCGGAAGGTCGGCAGGGTCGATTAGCAGCTCGATGCTGCGCGCCTGCCGAGGGGTGCGGCGAATCAGGCCTCGCCGCTCGAGTTCGATGACCATGCTGTGA